>DIPA01000055.1:0-667 GCA_002427055.1 Firmicutes bacterium UBA5500
TTATGGGTGAGCGGCAGAGGTCGGAGCCTGATACCTGCCAGCCTCGCTTGAGCAAGACTTCAGCTAAGGCACTCATACTAATTCCGCCTATGCCAATAAAGTGTGCATGTTTTGGTTGGTTTAAGTTTAAACTGGAAGGCATGTGGTTACCCCCTATGCTATATTGGCCTATTACTTTTGTTTCCGGATAGCCGCTAGAATATACTGTCTTATTGTGCTAAGGCTTTGATATTTTCAGCCTTAGGTTGTGTTCAAGATATAACTTCGATATCTGTTTACTCTTACCCTGCTAATAGTCTTTGCTCTTTGGCAATCAGGCAGGAGGTAAATTAGCTATGGAGAAAAGATGAGAGAGTGAGTTGCTTAGGTATAGTTGACTCGTATAGTTTACTATTAAATGTTGAAATGGCCAAGTTGTAAAGTGGGGCGTGTTTCCGTCGTGTAGCTAATATGACCAAAGGGGGCGACAGGCGTGATGAAGGAACTTCTGGCTAATCGGGAGACTAGGCAATTGCTGGAGGCGGTGCTGCAATTGCATTCAATAGATGAGGCCGCGGCATTCTTTGCGGACATTGGCACCGTAGCTGAGTTGAAATCATTGGCACAACGGCTTGAGGTGGCGCGACTTCTAAAATCTAATGCAACCTATGCGCAGATTGAGGCGCTT
>DIPA01000055.1:762-1088 GCA_002427055.1 Firmicutes bacterium UBA5500
TGCGCAGATTGAGGCGCTGACAGGAGCAAGCACTGCTACTATTAGTCGGGTTAAGCGTTTCCTGCAATATGGGGCTGGTGGTTATGAACTGATTCTGCCTCGTCTTCCCGAGTAAAGGGGATGTAAGTGAAACTTTCGCCAGGGAGAAGCGTATAGGTTAGCAGAGGGAGACAGGAGGTGGTAAGATGCGGCATAAGCAAAAGTGGTTAGGTTTGGCTTTAGTATTGCTAACCATGCTTGCATGGCCATCGCTGATGGTTGCTGCTCCTAAGGCTGAGTTTCCTGAGCCAGTCGGTTTGGTAAATGATTTTGCCAATGTGCTAGCA
>DIPA01000055.1:1189-5261 GCA_002427055.1 Firmicutes bacterium UBA5500
AATGTGCTAGCAGTGCAAGAAAGAGATGCGATTTTGCGGATAGCTGAACAACTCTGGCAAAGCAATGGTGTGGAGTTGGCTGTGGTAACTATCGCGGACAGCTATCCTTTAGATACTAATACGTATGCTTTCCGCCTATTTCGAGCTTGGGGCATCGGCGAAGAGAAGGCTGATAATGGCCTCCTGGTTCTTCTCAATGTGGGGGAGCGAGATGTACGTATTGAGGTCGGTACCGGTCTCGAGGGTTATGTGAATGATGCTAAAGCCGGTCGCATTTTAGATCGGGCCCTGCCTGATTTACAGGCCAACCGCTATGGTCAGGGGCTTTTGCTGATTAGTCAAGAACTAGCCACTGCAGTACGTGAGGCTCCGGGAGAAGGTAAGTCTTTAGGAGATGACTTGCTCCAGATGAGCCCTATCGGCGCTTTGCTATTAACCTATATAGGGCTGATTATCTTCGCTGCCCTCTTCCGTATGAATGGCCTCCTGTATTTCCTGCTGCGTTTTCCGGGCATGTTCCTTGGCGGCAGTCGCGGCGGCCGTGGTGGTCGTGGTGGCTACGGCGGTTGGGGAGGCGGAGGAGGCGGTTTTGGGGGTTTTGGTGGCGGCAGGAGCAGCGGCGGCGGTGCCAGTCGCAAGTTCTAGCTAGTTAAAACTAACATGGGGAAGGGGAAAGTTGCATGAAACGTAGTGGCTTTTTGGTTGTCTTAGCGCTCGTTGCTATCTTGGCTGTTAATGCTATTGGCGCTTATAACAAAATGGTGGTTTTGGAACAGTCGGTAGATGCAGCTTGGGCGCAGGTTAATACCCAATTGCAGCGTCGTTATGACCTAATACCGAACTTGGTTAATACGGTTAAGGGCTATGCTGCGCATGAGCAGGAGGCTATTCAAGCGGTTACTGAGGCGCGTGCGGCTATGCTGGGAGCGCAGTCGCCAACTGAGCAACAGCAAGCGGCAGCTAGCCTCGAGAATGCCTTAGGCAGGCTCTTAGTGGTTGTTGAAAATTACCCTGAGCTAAAAGCAGATACCGTTTTCGTCGGGTTAATGGACGAACTAGCCGGTACCGAAAACCGCATTGCTCAACACCGTATGCTATTTAACGATGAGGTAAAAACATATAACACTTATATTGCGCGTTTCCCGAATGTATTATGGGCTAAGCTTTTTGGACGTAGTGCCCGTGTTTACTTTGAGATTCCAGATGCGGCACAGGTGGCACCGCAGGTGGGTTTTTAACGAGAGCGTTTGGTGGGCCAGGGCAAAGATGCCCTGGCTTTTTTATGCTTAGCTCCGGCCTGCTCATCATTTCATTCCTCAAGCATAAGCTTTTAGGGGATGAGGGGGGAGAGTATGCGTACGTTTTCGTGGCTAGAGCGCAAAGGCGTCTGCCTTGGTTTGCTTTGGGGGATCCTTTCTGCGGGTAAGTGGCCGGTATCAACTGTAGGGACGAGATGTGTGCAGGCTCCCTTTGTCGTATTTGATTATCTTTGGATAACATACAAGCTTCCTGCACGAGCTCAGCTACCGTATGTGTTGGCGATTATGTTTTCTACATGCGTGGTGTATGTTATCTCTTATGTGGTATATTTATGGGGACGACGCGTGTCCGCTCGTAGTAGGCGAAGCACCGCGTCACTCGCTAAACGCAGAACGACGAGGAGGTATTAGTAAGTGGTTTGGAAGGTGATCTTTTCTACTTTTTGCCTGGTCTTTGTGGCGGAGCTTGGTGATAAAACACAATTGGCAACGATGCTTTTGGCAGCAAAGAGCACTTCACCCGCAAGTGTTTTTATTGGTTCGGCGGTAGCTTTGGTGATGAGTTCGCTGGTGGGCGTGTTGGCCGGTTCAGCCATTACGCGGATTATTCCGCCGCACTATATTCAACTCGGGGCAGGCGTCGCCTTTGTTGTTTTGGGCATCTTACTGATTTTAGGAAAGTTCTAAGGCACCAGGTAAAGTAGTGATATCTGTTTGCGACTAATGGGTAAACTGTGTTGACTGATCTCCGGGGATTTGGCTATAATTAGGTGAAAGTGATGAGTAGGGAAGTAGCAGAACAAAGCTCTTAGTCAGCGAGCCGGGTGGGTGGAAGCCGGTAGAGGGCTGTGCTGTGAAACGCACCTAGGAGCTAACGATTATTGTTCGGTTTGCCGACCGTTATCACGGCTAAAGTGGGCGTAAGCCAAAAAGAGTGGTACCGCGGGAAACCTCTCGTCTCTTTGTGTAGATGAGTGGTTTTTTGTTTTTCTTAATTGAGAAAAGGAGGCATTTCTATGCAGATATTCAAGGAACAGATAGCTTGTTCCCTAGCCCCGCTCATAGATTGGGAACCGGAGCGGGTGGTGGCGGCTCTTGAATTGCCACCGGACGCCAAGTTGGGTGACCTGGCCTTCCCTTGTTTCCAACTTGCTCCCAAGCTGCGCAAAGCCCCCCCGGTAATTGCAGCTGATTTAGCGGAGCGATGGGAGAAGCCGGCCGTTGTTGATCAAGTGCAGGTGGTTGGGGGCTATTTGAACTTCTTTCTTAATCCAGCTGTGCTAGCTCAGCAAGTATTAGAGGCAGTTCAGCGCGCCGGTGATACTTACGGCAATAGCCAACAGGGTGCCGGTAAGACGATTGTGGTTGACTTTTCTTCGCCTAATATTGCTAAGCCTTTTGGGGTGGGCCATATGCCGACGACTGTCTTAGGTAATGCTATCAGTCATCTTTATCAGGCACTTGGCTATGAGGTAGTGCGTATTAATCACTTAGGTGACTGGGGTACCCAATTTGGGGCGATGATGGTCGCCTACTTAAAGTGGGGCGAAAATGATCCGTTAACGGAAGACCCCATAGGCAAGCTTTATCGGCTTTATGTTAAGTTCCATCGGGAGGAAGAAGCAACGCCTGCTTTACGTGACGAAGCTCGTGCTTGGTTTAACCGCCTAGAGTCGGGCGATGAGGAAGCGACTAGACTTTGGCGACTGTTCTATGATGTCAGCCTGAAGAATTTTAAGCGGACGTATCGACGGCTGGGCATCGAGTTTGACCACTATACAGGTGAAAGCTTCTATATTGACAAGATTGACGAGGCGATCGGCCGCATCAAGGCCGCAGGCGTGACTGAAGTTAGTGATGGTGCTCTTGTGGTACCACTTGGTGATGATTTGCCGCCTTGTTTACTCCAGAAATCGGATGGGGCAACGCTGTACGCTACTCGGGACTTGGCTGCTCTTTTCTATCGTGAGCAGACGTTTCGGCCTGAGCGCATCATCTATGTGGTGGCGATGGATCAGGCTCTGCATTTCCAACAGCTCAAACTAGTGCTTAAGAAAATGGGCTTGCCTTTGGCTGATGCCCTAGAGCATGTGGCCTTTGGCTTGGTTAAGTTACCGGAAGGTAAGATGTCGACGCGGCGAGGTCAAATGGTGCTGCTGGATGATGTTCTGCAGGAGGCTACTTCGCGCGTGCAAGAAATTATCGCCGAGAAAAACCCCGCACTACCAAATAAGGAACAGGTGGCAGAGCAGGTCGGTGTCGGTGCCGTGATTTTCCATAATCTTAAAAATAGCCGTATGCGAGACATCATCTTTGACTGGAATGAGGTTTTGAACTTTGAGGGCGAAACCGGCCCTTACTTACAGTACACGCACGCTCGTTGCGTTTCGGTTTTGCACAAATCGGGTAAGCAGGAATTTGACTTGCCACAGGACCTAGCTGGCCTGTCGGCTGAGGCGGCGCAACAGGTGCTTAAGCGCTTAAGTCAGTTCCCGGAAACGATTGACAAGGCGGCCCAAGCATACGAGCCGTCTACCATGTCACGCTATCTGCTCGATTTAGCGCAGGACTTTAACCGTTTCTATAATACTTGCCGCATTATTGGTGAGGCTGCTTCCGTAGAAGCAAGCCGTTTGGCTCTAGTTAATGCAGTTGCCGTGGTATTACGACGTGGCTTGTACTTGCTGGGGCTTACGGCTCCGGAGCAGATGTAGGTTGTGATCTGATGCAACGCGTTGGTTTGCCGTCGCTCGTTTGGCGTTTATTGGAGCCACCTGTTGCACGTACCACACCAGATACTGCTTCTGCTGAGC
>DIPA01000055.1:5364-7457 GCA_002427055.1 Firmicutes bacterium UBA5500
CGGCCTTACCTAACTGGTCCGTTGGGCAGATAATAACGGGGCAAGTGCTGGAGAACTTAGATGGGCAGGTATTGGTGTTAATCGATGGCTATAGGTTGCGTGCTGACTGGCCAGGTGCTTTGCAGGCGCCAGGTACGCGTGTCAGTTTGCAGGTGCTTGGTCACAAGGCTGGGCAGTGGCATTTGGCATTAATAACTGACGAGCAGACAGCTCGTCCCGGAGCAACGTTGCTCTTGCTATTGGAGCAGCTTAACTGGCCACTTACCTACAAGAATGTAGAGCGATTGGCGCGCTTTTTCTCGGGGAAACCGGCTATGCTAGAGGCTGACGAAGAGATCTCTGCGTTAGCTTCTGGCGAATTATGTCCCCCTAACCTCGACGTGTGGCAGCAGCTATTCGGGTACGAGCCCGGATTATTAGCTGCTGCCTTTTTCACTTGGCAACCTTTTACTTGTGGCTTGTTTGTGGGGGAACAGGCTGATAAGCAGGGAGTAAATGAGCAAACAGGGGAGCCGCTCAGTTTTGTATTTGTGGCAGATTTACCTCGTCTGGGGCAAGTGGAAGTTGTCGGTCTTGGCCGCTGGCCAGAGCAGGCGATTGTTTTGGTGGCGCAGAAGGAGACGGTGATGCTGTTGCAGAAAAGAGAACAAGAGTTAATCATGCTACTGAGAGAAACAGGGATGCAACTGACGAGACTGACCTTGCGTGCTACATCTAAGCCGTTACTAAACTTGCTACGTAGCGATATGTTTGCTTATCGTGGGGTTGATCGATTGATGTAATGAAGGGGAGGAGTAAGCAATGCCAGCTAGCAAGGGGGGAGAGCGGCAATTAGCCGTGGCCCTTCAGTATAACGCTGAATTGCCTGCTCCGCGGGTTGCTGCCAGTGGTCGGGGCGAGGTTGCGCGGCGTATCATAGAGATTGCGCGTGAGAACGGAGTTCCCTTGGTGCAGGATACTGCTCTAGCAAGAGCGTTGAGTAGTGTCCCTTTGCAGGCAAGCATCCCAGAGGAGTTGTATGGTGCAGTAGCTGCAATTTTGGCCTACCTTTATCGATTGGATAGTGAGGCAAATAGGGTACCCTAAGCCTGAAAGGGGGGGTACCTATGCAGCGTAGGATTCGTTGTAGGCCATTACGAATGCCCCAAGTTTTTGCCTGGGGTGATACAACTGTAAATTGGTCACGGGCAGTTGATGATTACGTAGCAATAAGCTCTTATAATCGTATGTGTGAGCTATTGCAGCATCGACAGAGAAGACGTGATCAGCGCTAGGAGGTGAAGGGATGCGGGAACTGCATGGGGAGGAGACGAGCGCAGGCGGAGTGGTCTGGCATCAGGGCCGGGTTTTGGTTTTGCGCAATTTCCGTGGTGAATATATTTTCCCTAAGGGGCACATTGAGGCAGGTGAAACACCGCCTGAGGCTGCCTTGCGTGAGGTAGCAGAGGAGTCAGGCTTAGCTGCTACCATAATCTCTCCTCTGCCCGATACAACTTATTCTTATCAAAGAGTTCATGGAGGCACGCAGGAAAAAAGGGTGATCTGGTTTAATATGGAGGCTATTAGCGATCAAATTGCAGTGGATGGTGTTGAAATTCGCTGGGGGTCTTTCATGTCACCTTGGGAAGCTCAGAGAAGACTAACGCATGCTTTAGATCGTCAGTTATTAGACCAGTCGACTATAGCGATGCAGAAGCGGTAGAAACTAGCTCTTAGGGGAGGGGTCACAGTGTTAAATCGGGTTCGTCTGCAAAAGCTACAAGCACTTGCAGAGTCTAATGGTATTGCTGCTTTTGTGATGGTACCTAGTGCTAGCCTAGTTTATTTGGCCGGGTTTGACATGAAGCAGAGTGAGCGGCCTGCTTTCTTGATTGTGCCTCAAAGGGGAGAAGCAAGTTTTTTGTGCCCGCATTTTGAGGCAGAAAGGGTGCGTCGAGACTCGGGAATAGCTGAGTTAGCTACTTATACCGATGAAGAAGGACCGACATCAGCCCTAACTAAAGCTCTCAGTGGCTGGAATTTAGGTAAGCGAGTGGCTTTTGAGTATCGGGCTTGCCGGTTGCTAGAGTATGATGTTATGGCACAGGCTTTGG
>DIPA01000055.1:7531-8698 GCA_002427055.1 Firmicutes bacterium UBA5500
GTGGACAGATTGAGATGGTTGATGCTCGTCCATATTTGGCTGAATTGCGGATGGCGAAAGATAAGGAAGAGCAGGCTTATTTGAAGACTGCGGCTCAAGCGGCAGATATCATGGTTGAGGCTATTCGACAAAAGCTAGCGCCCGGTGTGAGTGAGCGATTGTTGCATGAGGCTGCGGTGCAAGCGTTAGCCGAGGCCTACCCTGAGGCGACTATTCCTTTTCTCTCGATTGCCAGTGGTGAGCGAACATCGCTACCTCATGCCGGCACTAGTGATCGCAAACTAGAGGCGGGGGATTTGGTCTGGGCCGATTTAGGTGCAAGTATTAACGGCTATGTCTCCGACATTACGCGTACATTTGCTATGGGGCCTTTGGATGAAGAACTGGCTCGAGCTTATGAGCTTGTATTGGCAGCTAATCGGGCTGCTTGTCAAGCAGCTAAGCCCAATGTTACAGCCGCCTACTTGGATGAAGTTGCTCGAGCAGTAATTCGCGACGGTGGGTTTGGTGATAAGTTTACTCATCGTACGGGCCATGGCATTGGGCTGGAGATACATGAGGAGCCTTATATAGTGGCTGGTAACAAAACCATACTGCAGCCTGGGCATGCCTTTACTATTGAGCCCGGCATTTATCTGCCTGGCAAAGGTGGTATTCGTATTGAAGATGATGTGATCATTACTGAGACTGGGGCAGATGTGATCACGACTTATCAACGGGACTTGCGTAATTGCTAGGTGTTGTGCAAAACGCTAGCTCTGGCCATGGGGAGGTTTATGGATGACCAATGAGATCTTAGAACAGTTACAGGCTGAGTTCCCGCACGCCGTCAGGCTGGGCGAGCTAATGCAAAACCATACTTCCTTTAGGCTGGGTGGTCCTGCTTTGGCACTAGCTATTCCTAATTCAATTGACGAGCTCAAGGGAATATTGGCTTTTTGCCAGGAGCAGCAACTGCCGCTTTTTGTGATGGGTAATGGTAGTAATTTGCTGGTAAGGGATGGCGGCATTCGCGCGGTGGTTGTCAAGATTTCCGGAGCCATGTCCACCGTTGTCTTAACCGAGCAGGGCATGGAGGCGGAAGCCGGTATTTCTCTTTCGGCTTTGGCGCATACAGCCGTAGAGGCTGGTTTAGGTGGGCTTGAATTCGCGGCGGGGCGTCCCGGG
>DIPA01000129.1:0-1609 GCA_002427055.1 Firmicutes bacterium UBA5500
CCACAAATACTTTACTCACACACATAGCAACAAGTACAGTACTTATACTTCTACCAACTCAACCATGCAATAGCTATGTTATGCTATATACAAACTAACCGTATACTCAAGCATAGCTAAAGGAGGAGGGCATTATGAAGCAAGCAACAAAAAGTAACTCCAATCTTTGGGCATCTATACCGCATAGTTGATGCCTGGGCTGGTGGAGGCTCCGCGCAACTAATCATGATCGACCCACGCACCGGCGTACGCTTTGGCGCCAGCGACCCACGCGGCGACGGTAGTTGCCTAGGCTATTGACCCTCAACCTTTACCACATTTCTACGCCTGCAGGCTGCGTGCGCTCTGCACACCACAGGCGCGCAGCCAGCGGCGTAGGTTTTCCAACTGTCTTTGGGTTTCTTGGTCATTTATGAAGACAACCAGATCGAGGATATCAGATTCCTGTACTTCAGCCGGCATACAGCAGCGGGGCAACACGACTATTCTATCGTGGATACACAATAGAACCTCTTCTTCGGTAACTTGCTCCACAAAAGCTTGGAATTTCACTCTGGCCCCTCCTCACTACTCGGTTTTGCACTTCTAGCTTATTCGCATGTACTCTAGAGTAGTATAGAAATTGGGGACATGCTGCTTTGCTTAGCGCCCTATTTAGTATCAACGTCCTTGGAATGTATTTTCACTACAGTAATTTTCATATTTCCATAGATTTTTCCTCTATTCCTGTTGTTTTCTATGCTATAATACTATCAACACAATTACATTATATTCTAGCTCCCTTACATCTTACGAAGGAACGACTTGCTTCATAAGCGCGCTCATCCTGACGGAAGTGGGTGAGTGCGCATTTTGCTGAGCAAGGCTTCCTGCCAAAAGGAGGACACGCTTTGTTCTTTCGCTTGGGCTTTATCAACATTACACGCCAATTAGGACGTAGCGTTTTGGCACTCATCAGCTTGGTGCTGGCAGCCATGAGTTTAACCAATAGCCTTTCCATCAGCCTCGGCTACCCTGCCCAGGCCTACGCTAATTATCGGCATTACCTGGGTGGCGATATTATTGTGTACCCCACCAGCATCATGGGCAATCCAGATCGCTCCCAGAACTTAGAGCTACACCGCCTTAACGCCGATCCTTTTTCCACCCTCACAACTTTCTATCCCCATCTTGAACACGAAGGTTTCTTAGCCCCAGAATCTCCCGTTCTACGCCCTTTTGGCGAAACGGAGCAACGAATCCTGCTGCAGCATAAGCAAATTGACTCTGTCAATTCTCTTTTCCGCATGCCAGGCTGGCGACAGGGCATAGGCGATAATCAACTATCGCTCTCTCTACGGGCAGTACCAACAGACTCTGGGTTATGGCAGTACACAGATAAGTCACAGCCCGCTATTAATGAGGCGAATCTCATACCCGTTTGGATAAACGGTAAACAGGATAAAAATCGCCCGCTACCACCAATCGGCAGCGAGCTATCACTTAGCGTGCCTCGCATTTGGTTGGCTCCTGACGGATCTCTACAATATGATACACAGCAAACCATGACCCGGCGTGCCATCGTGGCTGGACACTATACCTTACCAACCCGCATCATCAGTTGGCCCAA
>DIPA01000129.1:1729-3726 GCA_002427055.1 Firmicutes bacterium UBA5500
GGGAAGGTTTCTTGTCAGAACAAGGATATCTTGATCACGACGAAATCTGGCTAAAACCGGCAGATTGGGAACAGCTATGGCAACTGGCAGCAGGAGACACCCCTCCCGCCGCGGGTAGCGTTGGCCTGCAAGTGAAAGACATGAGCATTTTAGAAGCTGTAGTCGGGGAACTGCAAACGGCTCATCCCCAGTGGACCATAGTTAGCACGCCTAACTTAGCCAAACAATCCGAGTCGGCTAGCTTGCTTGATTCTTTTACAATAGCACCCCGCGAAGTCTGGGCTGACCGTCACAGCAAAGCCCAACATGCTTTTCCGCTCGATATTAGCCGTACACTATCAGTTTTTATCTACCTAAATGCCGGACTACTGATGGCTGCCCGCATGCTTACCGGTGCGGCTGCTCGCCAAAAAGAAATTGGCGTACTCAAAGCACTAGGGGCACGCCGCCGCGATATTATGTACATGGCATTAACGGAGGCCATAGTACTCTGCCTCATTGGATCTACTCTTGGGTTCATCATGGCTTATCCGGCCGCGATTTTTCAGCAAATAACCAATCACGTACCTTGGGCACGAATCGGTAATTTACTAGCCAAGAACTATGGCATTATCTTGGGACAGACATTAGCTATTGGTGTCTTGTTCGGCATATTGCCCGCTTGGCGTCTATCTAAACTGACAGTAAATGAGGTGCTACGCGCATGAGCCAGATAATCATGGAAACCATTAACCTGAACAAGGCTTTTTCACTGGGAGAGACGATCTACGCTGTCAACAACGTCAACATTCAGCTTGCAGCGGGCAGCATGAATGTAATTGTTGGACCGTCCGGCAGTGGTAAGAGTACTTTACTCAGTCTACTAGGGGGGCTCGATCGCCCCATGAGTGGAGATATTTTGCTACAAGGGCAATCGTATCGTGCGTTAAGCGAAGATAAGCTAGCCTTATTGAGGCGCCATAAGCTTGGCTATGTTTTCCAATTTTTCAACCTGATACCACACCTGACCGCTCTGGAGAACGTAATGCTGCCTTTGCAATTTGTAAACATGCCCAATAGAGAAGCCAAAAAGCGGGGACTAGAATTACTAGAGCGCGTTGGCTTAAGCAAGCGCAGTCACCATCTCCCCCTGCAGCTTTCGGGTGGAGAACAACAACGCGTGGCCATTGCTCGCTCGCTGGCTAATAACCCTGCCATTATCTTGGCTGATGAACCGACCGGCAACCTCGATACCAAGACCCGCGATGGCATTGTGGCGCTTTTTCAAGAACTAAACCAACAGGAAGGGCAAACATTTGTCATGGTCACACACGACCCTAGCCTGGGCAAATTCGCTGATAAGATAATTACCATGAAAGATGGAACGGTGATCAGTCAATGAGCAAGATGCTGCGTTTGGCCAGACAACGTCTGCGGGCTACCTGGAAAATTCATCTTGCGGCGCTCTTGCTCACCTGCTTAACTTGCTCTGCTTACCTTGTCTACCAAAGCTACATGACACAAGTGGGACTTAACTTCAGTCGCAAAGCCAGGCCACTTGAGTTACTAACCGATTTTCAAGTTAAGTTAGCTGATGATGAACTGCTTCCTGCAGCGGTGGCACCAATGGGCGCCTGGAAATCGCGGCCAACACCGGAACTCATGGCACCTGCCCGCTCTCTGCAACTGAGCTCGCCCTACGGGCAACTGACCGCTTTAGCGTTACAGCCGGAAACCGGCTATCAAGGGCCCTTACCCCAGCCCGGTCAAGTACTAGTCAACCAACGCCTGGCCAATAATCTGGGCTTACCGACCACAGGCAGCCTTACCCTCACTAGTTCAGAAATGGCAGGTGAAATAACGCTAGCAATTGGGGGCAGTTTTGACTCGAGTTCAATGACAGGGCACTTGCTTATTCTAGCAGAAGATATTCAACCCTGGCTGACATCAACCGGCTATAATGTCTTTCTTTATAATTTAGCCGAGCAACTACAAATGCAGTCAGCCCGAAATGCGCT
>DIPA01000129.1:3832-6660 GCA_002427055.1 Firmicutes bacterium UBA5500
AATGCGCTGACCCGCTTCTACCCCAACGCAGTCATCCTGACCAGCCAACAAGCACAAATTGTGGCACAACAGGCTGTGCGAGATACTTATCAGGGGTTTAGCAACCTGGTGCTATTGATCTTTGTCTTCCTTACTCTTGGGGTACTGACTGCCTTATTGCTTTCTTTCATCGATAGCAAACGGGAACTCTCCGTACTCAAGAGTTTAGGGCTTACGCCCAAAGAGCTTTGGGGGCTATTCTTACTCAATGGCCTAGCAACAGCTGTTGCAGGATTGTTACTTGGCATTGGCTTAGCTTACTTGATGAGCAGAACCATGCAAGCACGTGGTGTAGTCTTAACCATAGCGCCACACCACTTACTAGCACTTACTTGGCGCGTAGCCCTAACCTATACCTTGGCAATTGCCGTACCGGCTGGACTAGCTCGCCGAGCTACTGTTAACCAGCTGCTCTACGACCAACCCATTCCTCTGTTTTCCCATAAAGTCACCACCCTCACGCGGCATCACTTTGTCTTTGCAGAAGAACTAGCCCAAGGGTGGCAAGTATTACAGCTGCCTGTTATTGACGGTGTATTAGAAGGATTCATTTTTAAGTCAGTAGGAGATCAGGTGAAACTAGGCGAAGTGCTAGCCTTCTCACCTAGCTGGTGGGGCTTAGCCTATACCGAATATGTGGCCTCTATCGACGGCGAGGTAGCAATCTGGCAAGAAGATAGCGGCATTTTAGCCATCAAACCGCACACAAATAACGAAGCCGCCCAATAGGGCGGCTTAAATCTTTCCGTTTGATTATGCTTGCTGATGATAGTTAAACCAGGCCAACAACCTTTCATAACGATCAACACGATGCAACGGGCGCTTAAGTCCGTGATACTCTCCGGGATAGCGGATCATAACAACATCTTTGCCTTGTCGCTTTAAGCTAGCATAAAACTCTTCGCTCTGGCTGATGGGGCAACGCCTGTCATCTTCGCCATGCAGCAGCATGATTGGTGTCCCGACCTTATGCACATGCCCTATTGGTGAATGCTCGATTAAATGCACATAATCTTGCCAGGGCTGCCCGCCGTATTCATATTCATCTGACCAGATAATATCCGAAGTACCATAGCCGCTGAGCATATTGGTTACGTTAGCTCCGCCACAGGCTGCTCGGAAGCGATTAGTTTGGGTCACTAGCCAGCAGGTCATGTAGCCACCAAACGACCAGCCATGCACAAATAGGTGCTCCGCATCGGCTAAGCCGCGGTCGATTACCTCATCCACGCCTCGCATGATATCGGCATAGTCAACAACGCCCCAGTTCTCATCAATGGCACAAGTAAAGTCTTGCCCATAAGTAGTACTACCGCGTGGGTTGGTGAACAAGACCACATAGCCCTGTGCTGCAAAAACTTGCGCCGAGAAAAGGAATGCCGGCCCATAGGCACCGTGTGGCCCCCCATGAATTAGCAGCAAGAGAGGATATTGCTTACCCGCTTTATAACCCAGTGGATAAACAATCCACCCATCGATCAGCACGTCTGGCTCACTCTCATACGTGATCTTCTCCCAGTTGCCTAACTCGATTCCTTGCATGAACTGCTCGTTTACCCGGCTGATTGCTTTTGACTCTTCTTGATCGTACAAGTAAAGCTCCTCAAGTTGGTTCGGCTGAGATGCAGTATAGACTAAGGCAGCTGCGTTACCGGCAATGCTGGTAATCGCCACGTCAGCATCTACCAAAACAGGGGTCACCTGCCCAGTAGCATCAGTGCGGTAAATACCGGCCGCCCCCCGCTCGCTCATCAAGAAGTAAAGCTCTGATTCCTGCCAGAACATACTACTGCCGCCATAACGCAGTTCTGCTCCGGCGTGAGCTCCAAAGGGCAGATCGAACGGCCGCGTAACGTTTTTGGCCTGTGCCACTTGCAATGGCTGCATCTGTTCGCCTTGGGCTAAGCGCTCCAGCCATTCGGCTACGTCGAGCAGCCACAGATCCGTCGTCGTGGACACATTATGGGAAGAGTCATGACCGCCAAAAGCCAGGGTACGACCATCAACCGACCAGAGTGCTTCCCATACTGGGCCGGGGCCATCATAGAGCCAATGAAATTCATTAGTCTCTAAGTCCCACAGCCAGAGATCGCCCTTCTGATCATAGTCGGCCGTATCTGAGCGGCGCACGCTAGTTACCAAGTAGCGGCCACAAGGAGAAATGGCTGGCGTACTATGATTGTAGTTGCCACCGGTCACTTGCCGGCTAGCGGGCTGCAGGTTTTCACTCGGCGTTTTTGTAGGCACAGGAGTGATAAAAACCTGACGCGCTTTCTCACCGAAATAGCCTACACCGTCGCGACGATAGCTGAGACGCGTAATAACTTTTACGTTATTTTGCTTAGCCTTGTCTTCCTGCTTATCTTTGCCACCGTCACGTTTGGCAATAGCCATCAGCCGCTCACGGTCATAGGCAGGTGCACCCGGGTAAGGTTGCCAATCGTCTGAGTGGCTAAACACCCCAGCTGTGTAAGCAATACGCGTGCCATCCGGAAACCATACAGGAGCGCCACCGACAGCTTCATCCGTCGGTACCTGCCATGCTTCACCACCTGCCAAGTCTAGTATGTAGATTTGGTTCTTGTCACTACGACTAGAAGTAAAAGCTAAACGTTTGCCATCAGGTGAGAAACATGGTGAACTATCCCTGCCGCTGCTTGTCAAGCGCTTGGTCTCAAGAGTGGTTAAGTCGCATAAGTAAATATCGGTCAAGCTCTTATCTTGCTCTTCATCCAAACGCTGCACCACATAGGCTACTAGCCTACCATCGGGCGAGACATCCGCTCCCC
>DIPA01000129.1:6752-10013 GCA_002427055.1 Firmicutes bacterium UBA5500
TATAGATCTTTCGGTTCTAAACCCCTAATAGGCATTGTCGTCATACCATCACCCTTTCATCATTCCTTATACTTATGTTCGGCTTCTAATTAACAATACCTGCCACCTTGCACCATCTATGGAGGCGTCCAACTTCATGAATTTGTCTCGGGAGATGCTTGGCTAGAGTTCGCTAGAAACGTTTGACAGTAAAAACTGCGGGGGGTAAAATGCTAATAAGGATAGCACAAATTTGTGCACATAGGAGGTGGCCTTCAGTGAAACGCGTTGTCAGCGTAAGCCTGGGCTCTTCTTCTCGTAACAGCGTGGGCGAGGCTGAATTTTTGGGTCAACAAGTGCGAATGGAACGAATCGGGACCGATGGCGATCTGCAGAAGCTGCTTTCGCTGATGCGGGAACTCGATGGGCACGTCGATGCCATCGGCACCGGCGGTATCAAACTACATGTACACGCAGCCGGGAAACCTTTTCCTTTGAAGGGTTCCAAGCAAGTAGCAGCTGCCGTTCAGCAGACACCACTCGTCGATGGAAGTGGGCTAAAAGACACTATTGAACGCCGTGCCTTTCATATCATGGAAGCGGAAGGTATCCCCGTCCGTGGGACAAAAACTTTACTTATGTCGGCCATAGACCGTTTCGGTATGGCGGAAACACTTTGGGACATGAAAGCCGATGTTATTTTTGGCGACTTCATGTTCGGACTCAACCTACCGATGCCTATACGCAAACTATCTACTATTTGGACATACGGCGCCATAGTTGGGCCTCTTTTGCGATTTATTCCCTTAAGTTGGATCTATCCAACCGGTAAACAGCAGGAAGAAAGAAAGCCTCGCTGGGAACAATATTTCCAATGGGCTGACCTAATCACAGGCGACTTTCATTATATTAGACGCTATATGCCTGATAGACTTGATGGCAAAATCATCGTCACCAATACTGTCACTGAAGCAGACGTCAAAGACCTCAAGGAACGTGGGGTTAAACTACTTGTCACCGGATCGCCCGAAATAAACGGTCGCTCTTTTGCTACCAATGTCTTAGAAGCAGCTCTTGTGGCCGTCTCCGGCAAGAATCGCCCTTTGAGTCACGATGAATACGACACATTACTTGATCAGATGGGGTATCGGCCACGGATGGAATATCTGCAAAATTAAGTTGATGTTTTTTTGTGGCCCTGGGCAAAATTAAAAAGAGGGCTGCTCGCCCTCTTCGTAGCAATTAGCCCTGCTGTTGACTGTTGATCATTGCTTCTTGCGCCATTTTTACTAAACGACGCACCATATGGCCACCAACAGCACCACATTCACGGGATGGAATATTACCCCAATAATCTTCCGATCCCTGGTAGACTGGGATACCTAGCTCTGCTGCAATTTCGTACTTCATGTCATCAAGTGCCTTATGTGCACCGGGCACTAGCTGACGGCCGCTGGTATCGCTGCCTTTTGCCATGCTTATCTGCCCCCTTTCATTACCTAGGTTGCCCGCAAGGCGAACGGCTCATGTTGCAAAAATTAAGGTAGCAATGCTAGTTTTTGCGGGGCAAAGTTTTCCCGACATTAAAGAAGTCTGACTCATGCCTGAGCCAGACTTCTTTAATCGCCGCTATTGCCAACAATTGGCTTCGTTTTTCTATTTTCTGACGCCACAAGGCGTACCTGAATCTCCTGCGGATTATCCTGACGCACAACTACATTTAACACATCATCGAGCAAGTCCTGAGCATTGCTAGATTCAGCTAGCAACAATAGCACTCGGGGTTGTAGTAAGCACTCTGGATAATCCCGCATTAACCAGCTTTCAGCCACATGCCGCATCCCACCAGCGATACGACGCCCCCTATGATAACGAATTACATTGCCAACATGATGCTGACTAAATGCCTTGGCCAGTATGTCGGCCGCATGCTCCTGTTGACACGACACAATAATCGCTTCCATGCTTACCCCCCTTCCCGTAGAACTGCGCACGTGCACAATTTTATGTCAAAGGGAACTAGGATGCAAGAACAAAAGCGTAACAAATTCTGTTATTTACAGCACCTTAGCAATTGCAGATCTAGAAAACACTTAACCCTAACTCACGTGATAGATCGGCCAACACCTGTACCCCAGCTTTACTATTACCTTTTTCATCTAACGCCGGGGCAATAACACCTATCCCCATCTGCCGGTTAGGTGCAATAGCCATAATAGCTCCGGAAACCCCACTTTTGGCTGGGATCCCTACTTTGACGGCGAATTCTCCCGTCGCATCGTACATGCCACAGGTATACATGAAAGTACGGACAACGCGTAAAGTATCTCGTGTCAACGGAGGGTCTGCTTCCGGCCCTAAAGCCAAACGCCGTGCCAAAGTCGCCAGCCCCAACACGTCTGTTTCAATGGAACACTGGCGGAAGTAAAGGTCAAGCACCTCCTCCACATCGCCTGTAATAGCCTCAATATCCCGCAAGAAATAGCCAATCGCGCGATTGCGGTCACCGGTTGCCTTTTCCGAGCGATAAACCCTTTCATTAAAACCAATTCGTTCACTGCCGGCTATCGTTTCAATGTAACTGTATAAACGCTGAAAACGCTCAGCCACACTGTCACCCTTGATCAGAGCTGTAGTGGCGATCGCCCCCGCATTAATCAGTGGATTGAGAGGGCGCAACGAAGCAAACGTTTCTAGTTTGACAATGGAATTAAAGGCATCTCCGGTTGGCTCCATGCCGATACGGTCAAACACGCCCGCGAAACCCTGATCCTCCAAAGCCAACATGAGAGCAAATACCTTAGATACACTCTGCAATGTGAAGCGAATATCTGTATCACCAGCAAGGTGAATATTGCCGGCCCCATCGATCAGACAAATACCGATAGCGTTAGCATCGCCCATGGCCAATTCAGGTATGTATGTTGCCACCTTCCCCCGCGCAGTCAAAGCACGGTTCTGGGCCACAATAGCTTCTAGAGTAGCTTGCATCAAACACCCTCCTTCTCCGTATAGTCATATTTTAGCCAATTACTCCTATCGGTGCCACCCCCCGCCCCAGCCACGGGGACGGTCAGAGACCACTGAAAAAGTCCCTCGCAGTCCGGGAGAAGGTCGTTGGTCCTGCGTAAAGCGCATTAGGGCCTCTATTAAAGGGTGCTTAGACATCGACGGCTAGCGTATTACGCTAGTAATACGCTTCCTTAATTCGCTCTCACAACATCTTTAGATGTTGTGAGAGCATCTAGGAGAGGCCAATTGTTTGAGCTTAGGCGAGTTTTG
>DIPA01000129.1:10158-11277 GCA_002427055.1 Firmicutes bacterium UBA5500
TGGCTAAGCACCTACCTCCAGTGAACTAGGCCACAAGCGCGCGAGCATGACCACGAGCTTTATCAGCAGTCTCGGACGGTCACTTTGGCTGGTGGACCTGCGAGCCACGTGTCCCTGGGGTGTTACCGCCCTAAAGCTTGACTGTAGACACCTGGTTGCTCTAATATGGCCCTGTGTCAGCGGCGCAACTTTCATAACCAGTACTGCATTGCTTCTTACACGAGCAAAGGTCATAATTAGATAATAGAACATTTATTGGGAGGGCTCGGAAATGACAGAGCAGAAGCGCACTGGAAGCCTACCTGAGTTACTGCGCTTTTTCTTACCACTTGCAGTTACCTGGATGCTAATGATGATTACTCATACCATTATTAGCGCTGGCCTATCCCGTACTATCAACCCAACAGTATCAACGGCTGCCTATGCAGTTGCCCTGAGCTTAGCATCAATTATTGATGCGCCCTTTAACATGCTACGACAGACCGGCATGGCTTTCATATCCAGCCCACAAACCTTTCAGGTGGTGCGACGGGTAACCTACATGACACTAGTATTTTTCATGGCTATCGCAATAGCCATCGGTTACATACCAGCCCTGGAGCAGCTCGTGTTTAAGGACATCCTTGGCGTTTCTGATGAACTACTGGCAGCTACCATCACTGCTTTTAGGGTAACCATGCTGCTTTCTTTGGCTAACGCCTTGCGTTGTCTCTACCAAAGCATGATTCTCATCAACAAGCATACTACTTATATTTCCACCGGCATGTTTCTGCGCGTCGGCGTTATGGTTCTGCTCATTTACTGCTTTGCTAACTTCCACTGGGTAGTTGGACCATTAGTAGGCTCGATCACACTAGTTGTGGGGCTTTCTGTGGAAGGTATCGTTGCCTACTGGTTTGGACGCCGCCTCATCCCTGAAGGTGATACAACAGTGGCACCACGGACAGTTTGGACTTTCTATTTGCCACTAATTGCGTCATCGCTGTTCGTGGCAATGGGCAAACCATTCATCAACGCCGGGTTAGCCCGTATGCCTGATGCCGCCGTATATCTAGCCGCCTTTAGCGTTGCCTCATCATTTGCTTGGGTGCTCATCAGCCCAACCCAAAACATACACCA
>DIPA01000129.1:11404-11987 GCA_002427055.1 Firmicutes bacterium UBA5500
CAACCCAAAACATACACCAAGTTACCATGGTTTTCGGCCGCCACCGCGAAAACCGGCCACTAGTGCAAAAATTCGCCGTTGGGGTTGCCATAATCTCTACAACTGCCTTACTAGCCATTTCTCTCAGCCCCCTTGGTCGCTGGGTATTGACCAACCTGATCCAGGTGCCAACAGAGCTAGTAGAGCCCACCCTGATGGGCATGCGTACCTTTGCCTTTTTCCCGCCGATTCTCTGCTGGCTGGAATATAACACTGGCCTCATGCTTCTAGCCCAGGCCACGCGCTTGGTTAGCTTGGGCAAAACGATTAATTTACTGACCACCATCGCCTTTGTGCTTATCCTGGCCCCGCTCGTCCCAGGTGCCATCGCCGCCCCGCTGGCCCAAATACTCGGTTTCGCCAGCGAAGGACTTGTGCTACAACTCAGCCTCTCGCTGGAAAAGCGCGGCCTCATACAAAGAGCGCACTAGCGTAACCAAGGGGACGTGGCTCTAGCACGTCCTCTTGGTTTTACAACTGCTTATAGAGTTGTTCCATCTGCGTAACAACAGTGCTGTCCACCTCTTTTTCCCCGTAGCGGCTG
>DIPA01000129.1:12090-18297 GCA_002427055.1 Firmicutes bacterium UBA5500
TCTTTTTCCCCGTAGCGGCTGGCTATATAAATATCCCTGATCTGCTGCGGACCATGAGGGAAAACGGTCTCTGCCTTCTTTTGAATTTCCAGGGAAGTATCGGCCTTCGTCAAACCCACTTGCTGCGCAACTAGTTTCTCTAGGAATTTTCTATAATAATACCGCACCTGCTCGCCCGGCCGACTCGGCAACCTATCCCCGAACCGGAATCTACGTTTCCGCCTTTGCCCCCCTCTTTTGAGGTACTCCCTTTCCTCCACGTAATCCAAACCCTGATGGATTTGTCGGCCTCCCCTGACAAGCAATTTGTAGAGGATAAATATCGTAGCCCCAATAAGCAAGCCACAGAGCACCTTCTTCAGGATGTCCATGCCTGGCAACGCGATCATCTCTTCCACAGTTTCTAAAGGGGGAGGCTCGCCCATATTTTCCACATTAGGAAACTCCGGCAAAGTCCATGGTTCAGAAGGGCTTATTGTTTCCAAACGGTTTAAGATGCCAATTAGCCACTCAATCAACTTTAGCAGCAGCTGCATCGGCAAGAACAGGAGGAGAACAAACTGCTTGGCCAGAGAGACAACAAACTGCCTTACTTTTTCCACTGTCGTAAGAAGAAAAACCGCGGCTGTGAAAGTCACGTACCTGATGTTTGTCCTCTGCAAGACCCGAATGTCCATACCCGCTTCGACGTGCCTTGCAGACCTGATCAACATGATTGAAGCCAGGAAGTACACAAAGATAAAAGGCGCTGCCCGGTCTATAGCTTCGCCTATGTCTGGCAAGACCCAGCGTAGATAGAAAGCGACGGGGTAGATTATTGACATTCTCTTGAAATTGCCCACATAGTCAGCGAGGCTGCCCTTGGACAAGAATCTTTCCAGATATGAAAGGAGCAAAGGGGCAGCGATGAGAAAGAAGATTAGGGCAATGCTGTCATGATAAAAGAACAGGGGTGCCAAGAGGAGCAGTATGCTAAGACGGAAAACCTTGGCCCAATTGCGGCTATAGTGATGAAACAGGCATACTGCAACCACCCAGGCAAAAAGCAGCGCCATAACCTCTAGTGGCGCAAACTCTAGAAAGATGAGCAAGGTGGAGAAAAGCAAGGCAGTAACGGATAACAGCTCCAGCAGAATCATACTAATCATTGCTCTTCCACCTGTACTTAATAATATTTTCGCCCAAATCGTCTAGGTACTCATCTTCTACTGCAATGGCCACTGTACGGGGCACAGCTTTGGCCAACAGGTCAATAGGCTCAAGATAGGACTCTAGAATCCGTGGGGTTACTATCACCACCGTAGTGTAGTTGCCCCTCTTTCTGTAGATGTCCCGCAAGGTATTTTCGAAGAACCTAGGAACTCGAAAGTGGATGTAGCCAAGGGTATGGAGCAAGGCACCCAGGTGACCAGCTCCCAAGCCGGCATGATAGTAATAGTCCCAGTCCTCGGACTGCTCGTTATAAGCATTGGTTGCCAGTCCATAGGGGATATTCAACTCCTCAAATTCCTCAAGCACTCCCCGGGCCAAAGCAACGGCTTCCTCGATAAGCTCTTCTTCAATTGGCTTCCCGCAGGGCTTCATGGTCTCAACATTCAAGATTACCAGCACGGAATTATCAGTGGTGAAATCAAACTTCTTGACCATCAGACTGCCGTGTTTCACCGAGGATGGCCAGTGGATAAAACGCTGCGGCTCATTGCCGGTATATTCACGGATGCCGATGGTCATCAAAGGATCATCGATTATCCACCTTCTGACAGAATCATCTCCCCCCAGAGGGCCTAGGGGCGCTATGCTCTCTGCCAGCTCAAGTTTCTTGGGCAGGACGACTATTTCCTCGTCCATGTTTATCTCTTTTCGTTCCGATTTAAAGCCAATAAAATCTCCCAGCTCAAGCACTGCCCGATTTATCCTATGTAGGCCTCTTTTTTTGGCAGAGACCTGATAAGTTCTCTTAACCCTCTGAAAGGGCATGATAAACAAGCTGTAGGCATTCTTGGCCACATTGAAATGGGCAGGGAAAAATTCTTCCACCTTGAGATAAGACACTGTCAGCAGCTTATTATTCTCCACCACAGAGGCAACTGGGATTGCCTCGCCGATCTCATAGTCCTTGGCCTCTGTAGTCAGATAGTAGGTCAAACCATCAAAACCAAATAACAGCACCAGATAATTTATAACAGAGGTTAGCGCCAAGAGTCCTAGGACGTACCAAATCATGCTATGCCTGCATACTTTCCAGGGGAACTTCAACAGACGCTATTAGTTCCTCGATCAATTCCCGTGACTTAACCATATTTGCCGCCCCCCTGGCAATGATTCTGTGGTTCAGCGCTTGGGGTGCCAGATACTTCACGTCCTCCGGCAGAATATAATCCCGCCCATTGATGGCCGCATATGCTTGACAGGCCTTAAACAGGGCAATGGTCCCCCTGGGGCTAACCCCCAGGGGGATGGAACTTTTGTTTCTGGTTTCACCTACAATATCCACCAAATAATCCATGACCTCAGCCTGAATAGATACTTCCGCTAAATTGGCAAAGATATATTCTAGCTCCCCCTCATCCACAACTGGAGTTATTGTTTCCAAGGGATTGCCAATATTCCTGTTGATGATGGCCTTTTCTTGCTCTTTTGTGGGATAACCTAAATCGATACGCATCAAGAAGCGATCCAACTGGGCTTCGGGCAGAGGAAAGGTGCCATAGGACTCAACTGGGTTTTGGGTTGCGAGGACCATAAAGGGGAGCTTGAGCTTGCGAGTTTCCCCGTCTACCGTAACCTGCTTTTCTTCCATGGCTTCAAGGAGAGCCGACTGCGTGCGAGGAGTCGCCCGGTTTATTTCATCGGCCAAAACTATGTTGGCAAATAAGGGGCCTTCCCGGAACTGAAAATTGCCGCTCTTCTGGTTATAGAAGTTAATCCCCGTAATATCCGAGGGCAACAAATCCGGAGTAAACTGGATGCGCTTAAAATCTAAATCCAGTGTCTTGGCAAAGGCTTTGATCATCATGGTCTTCCCCATCCCGGGCATATCTTCTAGAAGCATATGGCCTCCCGCCAGGAAAGCGACCAGTAGCAATTCAATTTCTCTATCCTTGCCCACAATGACTTTGGATACACTGGCAACTACCTTTTCTTTAAATGTGGTATATCTCTCTACTTCCATGCAACCTTCCTCCTTTACCGATTAGCAGAATCATCTTTTTTATTATATACTAAACATTCCCTAACATCATTAATTAAAGAAGGATCTGCAGTAGTGAACATACCCCAGCCGGGCGGCGGTCGCTTCGGCTGGTGAGGCAAAACAAAAGCAAGCAGCCCGAACCAGAGTTGCTTGCTTCGTTATTTAAATAAGAATCATCCTGAACTACCATCAGGGTTTTTATGTCAATCGATAATTGTAAATGTATATCTAATATGATTATCTTCTCGCTGGACGACATTTATCACAAACACCCTAAACGTATACTCCTGGCCAACAACGAGGGCCTCATAGACCTGTTTGCTCTCAGTAGTAAGCAGCAAGGGGGTGTTATGGTCGACGTCCCTGTCAGTTGCCAGGACATAATAGGGATATAGTTCGTTGCCAGGCAGTTTATCCAGAACCGTAACCGTCATTTTTACGATGCCTTTAAAGCTCACCGCATCATTGTACTCAAAGGATTTTACCCTGTTCTGTAGCTCCTGGTTCTGTTCTACAAGAGCAGTCTTCTCAGTCAATGATTGCTCTAATTCCTGTCTAATTTCTGCCAGCTCCTGCTTCAGATTATCAAGGTTTTTCTGAGCGCTGCTACAACCAGTAAGTAGCAGCAATGCTAGAGTACACAGCACCAATGAGAGCTTCTTCATCGCCCTTCCCTCCAGTGGCCTTTGATAAAGGTCATGTTGTTAACTGCTGACCTTACCATTCCTGACTCAAATACAGTTGTAAATTCTTGTGTGTGCATATCATAATAGCGGATTTTCCGATTACCACTGATAAAAAACAATCGTCCTCTCTCTGGATCATAATAAGGAAAGGTGCCAAAAACAAAGCTTCCCTTGCATTTTTCCTGTGAATTTTGATTGATACCGGATAGCTTTAACCGGTCATTAACATAATAGATCTCATCTCCCTTAACATCAAAGTCAGAGTCCCATGAGACCTTAGTCAGCGCTTTTGTCGTAATGTCTAGCTCATATAGCTGAACTGCAATGTTCTCCGCACCTTTTACCGCACCCCCGATAAGCAGCACTTCATCTGCAATAGGAATAATGTGCGTCAAATAGGCAAAATCTCTTGTCAGCATTTCTGTTTCGCCGCTGCCCAAGTCCCTTTTGTATATTTGGTTACCATTGACCACTATCTACCGGTACTAGAGAAAAAAACCCGAGCAGTACGAGATGCAGCCCCAGTAAAACAAAGCGTAGACGAGCGCATCCGTGCCTTCGGCGAAAAACTGGTAGATAAGGATTTTGTTGCCGTTCTCAAACTAGCTGTAGAGTACGGAGAAACGGCGGTCATACAAGCCATTGAACTGGTAGCTAGCCACAACCAATATAACTATGAGGCCGTCCGTTTTCAGTTACTACAAACCATTAATCCGACAAAAACTGCTCAGCCTATTAAGGTGAGCTCCACCTTGCCTACCGTGCAGCCGGTAGACTTAAGTCAATATGACGTTTTTTACAGGGCGGTGGGCACCAATGAGTGAACGGAAACATGTTATCAAGCTCTACGCCAAAGAACTAAGGCTACCTACCTTTGCTCGCTATGAACCCTTAGCGAGAGAGGCCGAAAAAAACGGTTATGCTTACGAAGAATTTCTGCTTCATCTCCTGTAAAGAGAACTAGAAAACCGGCGGGAGAACCGGCTGAAATACCGTATTAAACAGGCCAAATTTCCTAGCATAGGAAGTCTAGACACCTTTGAATTTGCCAATCTACCAGAGCTGGAGCCTGCTCGTATCTGGCAATTGGCTGAGTGCAACTTCCTAGAGCGTAAGGAGAATATTGTTTTCCTGGGTAACCCAGGGACCGGTAAAACTCATCTTGCATCGGGCCTGGCACTAATGGCTTGTCAAAAAGGATATAGGGTGCGTTTCTACACAGCAGCCACGCTGGCAAACGATCTGCTAGAGGCTAAAGAACAGCGGACGCTATCCCGCTTAGAAAAACAACTAGATAAGATAGAGCTACTGGTCCTTGACGAGCTGTCATACTTGACCTTTAGTCGTCCCAGCGCTGAGCTACTCTTCCAGGTGATCTCAAGTCGCAATGAACGAGGGAGCACCATAGTTACCACTAACCTAGAGTTTTCCCGCTGGACCGAAATCTTCGCAGACCCACTTTTAACGAGCGCTATAGTAGACCGCATGACCCACAGGTCTCACATCATCGATACAAATGGTTCGTCCTATAGGCTAAAACAAAGGCTAACAGAAGCAGCTCGTTTCACGGGTAGCGACTAAAGCAATTCTGAATATTCTTCCCTCCCCCTCGGGGGAGGGAAGCCCCCTGGTCCCCCAGGTGTAACACCAACAAAAAAGGAGTGATGCCCTGACCGTACACACAGCAAACATAAACACAAAAGTAACTGAACCCAGGTGGCTCAGTTTCAAAATGTCATGAGTGCATTTGTCCACCTAAAAGTTGACCACCGTGCTAACCGAAATGTTGACCACCCTGGCGAAAATAGATTGTTGTGTTTACCAGCGTGTTTGGGCGACAACTCTAGGCATCACTCCTTCATCTTCGCATCCACCTTTTCGCGTGCTTGAGCCTTAGGGGGCTATGAGGCGAGGGGTGGAGGCTCCTCCCCCGAGGGGGAGGAGAAAATTCAAGCTTTACCTGTCAGTGTACTCGGCCGGCCCTTGTTTCTGGCGCGAGAGGCTTTCCCGAAAGCGGTAAGACTCTCCCTCGAACAGTAGAATATGAGAATGATGCGTAAGGCGGTCTAGCAGGGCCGATGTTAACGCAGGGTCAACTAGTACTTCTACCCAGCGGGAAAACTCCAGATTGGATGTAATGAGCAGGCTGCCTTCTTCGTAACGCTTGGAGATAAAGTGGAATAACAGTTTGCCGGCATCACCCAAGGATACATAGCCTAACTCGTCCAAAATAACCAGGTCAACCTTGTTCCAGGTCTTTAAGTATCGAGGAAGGCGGTATTCAGATTCCGCCAACTGTAATTCTTGTAGCAGTTGCATCACAGTAAT
>DIPA01000042.1:0-2482 GCA_002427055.1 Firmicutes bacterium UBA5500
CAGTGTAATTATGCGAATGATATCTAGATAATCGGTCAGCAGAGCAAAATCAGGCAACGTTAAGTGCTCTGCGGCTTGCGCACCTTTAAACTCCGAGTTCAAAAATGGTCCTTCCAGGTGCACCCCCAACACCCTCGTAGCCACCTGAGTATCCTCACCAGTCTTCTGCAAAAGAGTCAACCCATTCTCTCCCGCTATCCTTCGCACAACACCAACCACCTGCCGAATCTTCTCCCAGGGAGCACTCATCGTTGTTGGCAAGAAAGCAGTGACCCCATGCTCAGCGAGGCATTGGCCCATTGCTCTAAGCGCACCGGTGGTAGCGTCCATCGTATCGTAGCCACCGCAACCGTGTATATGGATATCGATAAACCCGGGCGCGACAAATAAACCCTGAGCATCAATCAATTCACTTGCTGACCAAGAATTCAGCTCAGGTAATGGGCAAATTGCCCTAATTTGTTGGTCAAAAACTAGGGCGTGATCCGTTAAGATCCGCCCTTGGCTAATTACTTTACCATTAACTATTGCTTTCATCTAAATGCTCCCGCTTAAGGCCCAAGGCAAGATAGGCGGCGCCCAGCAAACCGGCGCTATTGCCAGTAGTTGCCGGCAGTAGTGCTACTGCCTCACCATGCATACATTGCGTCTGGAAAGCCTGTTGCACTTTAGCCCACCAGAATTGGCGCAGATGAACTAAACCGCCTCCGATGATAAACCCTGCCGGGTCGAAGATATTGTTAAGGCTAGTGAGTAGAACCGCTAAGTCAGAGCAAAACCGGTTAACAATGGGTGTCGCCTGTTCGTGCCCGACTGCCGCCGCCGCGAAAATTTCAGGGCAACGCAGTCTCTTACCGGCTAATTGCTCAAAAGTCGCTTCAATAGAGCGTCCAGACAAATATTGCTCTACACACCCTTGCTGGCCACAAGCACAAGGCTTACCACCAGGGTATAAAATAGCATGCCCAACTTCGCCCCCCCGGTAACTAGCGCCATTCCATATTCCTGTACTCCGCGCAAAAATAGCACCGCCTACGCCCGTTCCCAGTGTAATCATGAAGAAACTGTCGAGGTTGCGACCTGCTCCTACCCAAGCTTCACCGAGAGCCGCCACATTGGCATCGTTCTCTACAACAATTGGCAGGCTAATTATCCTGTGTAGTTCGTCTTCTACGTCAGTTCCAGTCCATTCCGATAAATTGGTCGCTAGCAATACCCGTCCGGCTTCCCTATTGACGAAACCAGGGGTGCCAATGCCAACTGCCTCTATCTCCACATCCTGCCCAAGTTTCTTCATTACCCCGGCCAGCTGTTCAATGAGAGCTGTGCGCCCCATTTTGTTAGTAGGCACTGTCAGTCGGCGCAAGATGTTTGCTTCTTGATCGACCAGAGCTGCCTTGAGGTTTGTCCCCCCTAAGTCGATGCTAATTACACGTTTCATTCAATCTGCTCCTTAGCCCTAATCTTAATCAAAGTCCAATTTTACCTATTTCTCCTATCATAGCATTTTTCCTGCCGGTTGCCGCCAAAGACAAGTGACAGCCCAGAGAAGTAGCTAAAAAAAGAAGGCCGTTCGCACGAACGACCCCTTGACCAAAAAACCTTTCTTTACTTGAGAATACGCCGAGCTCCGGCATAGCGGGAGTTCAAATACCTATAGGTAGTGAAGTTCTGCACGGTAACTCCTGTGCGCGGCCAAGCATGGATTATACGCTTGTTCCCAGCATAGATACCTACATGGGAGATGCCCGCCTTATATGTGTTACGGAAAAGAATTAGGTCCCCGTAACGCCAATTCCCTTTGGCTACTGCCTTACCTGCTCGCGCTTGGCTGGCTGCCGTACGAGGGATGTAATACCCATGCAACCGATAAACATAGCGTGTAAAGCCTGAGCAGTCGAAGTATTTTGGTCCGCTAGCACCAAAAACGTAGGGACGACCTAAATACTTGCGGGCGGTAGCGACGACCGAGTAACGATTGGTGTAGCTAGTCGCAGCCTCTGTTTCGTTAGTCAGCAAGTCAAAAGGTGCAAAGGTAACAACTACTGCCACTAGCAGTAGTGAGGCCAACAGCTTTAGGCCTCTCACGGATTTCAACAACACATATTCCCCCTTTCTGAAATGCGCAGAAAAGGGCAGCCCACTTATCTCTACTCTTATCTCTCTGTTCTTGTAGCTTTCTCTATGTACCAAGTGATAGCCACATTATAGTCTAACTTCCGAGAAATTGCAGTGGGAAGATATGGGACTCGTTGGGGACATTCCTCTGCCCCAGGTATCTGGGCCCACTAAGCTAGAGACACTGTCTGATACTTCCATCCTAAGAAAGCATTAGACACTGCAGAGGTGTGTCCCTTATCCCACAAATCCTTTACGGAGTAGCTGACCGGGAATGAACTCATCGAACTTATGCAGGCGCGGTTCTTCATGAGGCGCGAGCAACTGAGTTCCCGAATGAGTCTGTCGGCTGAGTTGCGTCAGG
>DIPA01000042.1:2575-3416 GCA_002427055.1 Firmicutes bacterium UBA5500
CTGTCGGCTGAGTTGCGTCAGCCCTTGTTCCAGTTGCTGCGTGCTTCCCCCCTCGGTCTGCACCAACAAGTAATAAGGCGCAAAGCCTATTACGTTACGTATACCAAGCTTGTCTTGGCCATGCAGGCGCAGCACACGTTCCAATGTGCGAAAACTAATGCTCCCACACCAAGGGAAAACGCAGAATAGATTGCCCCCCCAAGGAATTACCTGCCGCCGCTCCAGCTGTTGCTGCTTGGCCCAGGCGCGAGCTTGGCGCAAACGTGCCAAAGCCCCGGGGCGCAGATAACGGTATTCGGCAGTAGACTCTACCAGTATTTGTCGTAGCTGCTGCAGAACCCTATCATGAATGTTGACACTTTTGCCTGACCAGAAGCTAGCAGCGCGACCTGGAGCCGCCTCAACCAGCACACGCTTCTGTTGACTATCAACCTCGCGTACTTCCCAAGTAGCTCCGGCCAAAGTTAACAGATCCCCTATAGCAGGCTCGCTACTAATGCTACCAATTTCCTTAGTGGAGTCATGCACACTATATTCGTCGCTATCTTGAAAGACGGCAAAAAAACGCCAATTACCGACTACCTTCGCACCTGCCAAGCCTATGATTAAGCTGCCCGTTTCCAGGCGTTCAAGATGGTCTATTGCCAGCAAGTGCTTGAGCAATAGACGATAGTCATCCTGGCTAATTTGTTTGAAGGGAGGCAGGGTCAATACCTGGTGGGCTAGCTGAGCAGGCTGCAATTCGCCCGCTGCCAAGAGGGTGCTCATGGTTTGGTGGTAAAGCAAGCTATAAGGGTAACGTGGCGGCTCTACCGGCTCAAGCCAACGGTCCTGCAAATAG
>DIPA01000042.1:3523-4577 GCA_002427055.1 Firmicutes bacterium UBA5500
AATAGAGCTCAATAATGGCTATGCTCTGCAGTAACTGCCAGGGCAAGGGAACTAGCCCACTCCCTTCTGCTTCCGGCTCCGAACTGATCATTCGCATTTCTTGCGGCCCCCCACGGCGCCCCGAACGGCCAAGCCGCTGTAAGAAGCTCATCACGGAATGTGGCGCATCAAGCTGAATAATGCTCTCCAGTTGGCCCAAGTCGATGCCCAGTTCCAGAGTAATAGTAGCTGCTGTGACTGCAGGCAAATAAGGGTCGCGCATAGCTAGCTCCGCAGCTTCCCTAAGTGTAGGTGCTATGCTGCCGTGATGCACATGATAAATGTCAGGGTAACCCAGATCGGCTGCAATCTGACGCAAGGCCGCTACGGCTGCCTCGGTCTCACTGCGGCGGTTGGCGAAAATAAGGCATTTGCGCCCCCGCGTTTGCTCGAAAAGATAACGGTAGTAGGGATCGTCTGCTGCACTCTCCGGCTCGGCCTCCGGTCGCACAAAATGTTCGAGTGATAGGCGTAACCGTTGTCCGCTTGTCCCCACACGCGGTGCCAGCACCGACCGTTCACTGCCGGCGGCCAGCCAACGCTGAGCTGAGGCATAATCGCCTAGTGTTGCCGAAAGCCCCACCCGGCGCGGCTCTGCCTGCGTATGACGGCGAAGACGTGCCAACTGACACAAGATTTGCTGCCCGCGATCGGACCCCATGAAAACATGTACTTCGTCAATAATTACAAAGCGCAAGTCCTGAAAGAGTGCCGTTAGCTGCTCAGATCGGTTAATCAAAAGCCCTTCTAATGATTCAGGCGTGATCTGTAGTATCCCTTGGGGGTTGCGCAATAGGCGTTGTTTCTGGTTTTGTGGCACATCCCCATGCCAACTCCAAACCGGTATATTGGCCTGCTCCAGCAGCCCCTGTAACCGATAGAACTGATCGTTGATCAAGGCCTTAGTCGGTCCGATATAGAGTATGCCGATGCTCGTGGCCGGTTTGGCTGCCAAGAGGGTTAATATAGGTAAGAACGCCGCCTCCGTTTTGCCGGAGGCGGTGCCACTGGTGAG
>DIPA01000042.1:4806-5056 GCA_002427055.1 Firmicutes bacterium UBA5500
GGCGAACTGAACCTCGCTCATAGCACAAACTCGGCGAGGTCGTCTTTGTTTGCGTCCTTATGGAACTCGAAATCGCCAATCAGCTGGGCAAATTCAAGCTCAGGGTGTTGCTGCAGCAAGTTCAAGAGCGTAACGAAGTCACGAATTACTTCCCGGGGAGTGAGCAACTCTTCCGCTCCCAGCCTGTTCACCGCTTCCTGCAAGAACTGTGTCAACTCGGTTTCCCGCAAGCGTGCCGGCTCGCCGTAGT
>DIPA01000042.1:5233-6305 GCA_002427055.1 Firmicutes bacterium UBA5500
CTCCAACAGGCGCGTGAGCAGGACGAACAATTCTTCGTAGGAAAGCGTCTGTAAGCGCAGAATAGGCCCGCTGGTGTCCTGCAAGCCGGGTTGAATGAAACGGCTTTCAGCTAGGCGCGAACGCAGAGCCTCATAGCTATAGAGGCCTCGCCGGGAGTCTTCCACGAACTGTGTTGTGCCGGCGGAGATGATGCCCAGGTAGCTGGCTTTGCCCTGCATTGTATCGTTGAACATGGTGAGATACTTCTCATAATTGGCCTGCCGTGCTTGGGTATGGCTAATCTTATAGAGATTGACCATTTCATCTAAGATAATAACCAAACCCTGGTAGCCGATACCCACGACTAGTTGGGCCATCAGCTTTATATAGTCGTACCAAGAATCATCATCGATAATCACCCGTACACCTAGGGCACGTCGCGCATCAGTTTTAGTGGCAAACTCTCCCCGCAACCAACGCAGAGCTGCATCTTTCAGTTCATCGTTGCCCAAGCGATGCCCGCGCCAATAACTGCTCAGCACCGAGGCAAAGTCGAAGCCGTGTACCAAACCTTCCATCTGGCCAATAACCAGCATGATCTGCTGCTCCACAGCATCCAGAAAAGCCGCATCGGTCTGCTTTAGGCCTGTCGACCGCAACACTTGCATCTGTATAGAAGCTATCCAACGCTCCAAGATGGCAGACAATGCTCCCCCATCGGGACGTGTTTTGGTGGCCAGGTTTTTCATCAACTCACGATAAGTTGCTACCCCCTGGCGTTGTGACCCGGTGAGCCTACGTTCAGGCGATAAGTCGGCATCGGCCACCACAAAGCCGCGGTCCATTGCATGGTTGCGTATTAATTGCAGTAGGAAGCTCTTGCCAGAGCCGTAACGCCCCACTACAATGCGAAAGCCGGCACCTCCTGCCGCAATATTATCTAAGTCGCGCAAGATAGCTTTTATCTCGCTAGTACGACCCACTGCAATATATTCAAGCCCAATGCGCGGCACTACTCCGGCCGCTAACGAGCTCAGTAAAGCACTAGATATGCGTTTTGGTATGGTAATCGTCATCTAGCTTCACCTCTCT
>DIPA01000042.1:6428-7655 GCA_002427055.1 Firmicutes bacterium UBA5500
ACCTCTCTGCCTAACTCATTTAGCATAGTTTCTACATTTGGTAAATATTCTTCCACAATCTCAGGCTGTGCAGCCGTAGTATCAATCAATAAATCCCCTATAGACTCTAGTGCACAAGCGTTAATATTATCTAGCAAAAGTTCAGGCATAATCGCTTGCTGCTGACAATGCTGTACTAGTTCGTCCCAGCCTTGTGGCCGTAAAAGGGTCGCCAAGGCCAATAGCTCCTGCTCCCCCAGGCAGGCTGCCAGCTGTTGATAGGGGCTGATGTCCGCCTCAATAGGACGAGATAGGGTTTCTGGGTGCAATAACTTCTCATCACAATTTGCGTTACTGACAAGGCGTCTAGCGTCCTCAGCGTCTTCCGTTTCCGCCAAAAGCAGATCTCGTACTTCGTCCGATTGACGTGTCAATAAGGCTACCTTAGCGGCATCGATTTCTATCCTGGGTTTTGGTTGCGCTTGCCGGAAAGATTGTTCGATCAAAGCTGGCAAGCCGCCGACTAAACTCGCGCCACGCACTCGTCCCCGGTAACCACGTTTGGCTCGTAGCAGATTTTCAGCTTGTTTTACTAACCCTAGTAGCATGGCTACAAAAGACGGCTGTTCACTATAAGGATAATAGCTGGCGAAATAGATGAGGCGGGTTGACCGTGCAAAAAGCGCATTAGTAAAAGGCAGGCGCTTGACAGCGCGTGCCCGGTGTGGACGAAAACGGGCCAAAATACCCCGTCCATCTTGTTGCTTCCAGATGGCATCGATGCCGGCTAAAGCCCGCAAAACTACCTCAGCAATGATGGCGCGATCTTCTGGTGTGTAAATTTCGCTAGCTTCCAGCGAAATATTGAGCATCTGCTCCAGCAAAGCGAAAGGCAGCTTCTCCCAGTCCAGTGCTGCATAGCGAGCGAGCAACAGATCAGTATAGCGGCTTGCCACATTTAGCTCTGCTGCCTGCTGCAAAGGCAGCAACGGATCAACAGGACACCCATTGACTAGGAGATAGTCGCAAAGCCAGTCGGGCAACCAATTATCTAGCGGTGGCATGCGGTCACGATAATTGAGCCAAAGCCCCATAAGCTGCTCATAGCCATCGACCACACTGGACATGCCAAAACCGTTGATTAACTCAGTAGCGTAGAGCGTAACGTAGTCAAGTCCCGTGTCAGGAAAACGACATTGCCGCACCTCAGCACGCCAGTATAGATACCAAGCCAATTGCCGCTTATCC
>DIPA01000042.1:7742-8919 GCA_002427055.1 Firmicutes bacterium UBA5500
GCCAATTGCCGCTTATCCATACTGCCATAGCTGGGGTGTAGATGATAGTAGGCGCGAAAAGGAACTGCCGGGCTGGTAACATGCTCGTAGCGCTTAGCGTCGCCCAAAAAAGAACGTAGTTCATAGCTGTAGGGCGCCAGACCCGGACTATCGTTCTGCTTTGTTTCACTACTCCCTGGCTGCGCAGAGGGTGGCTCGGGCAGAGGCTTTGCGGCTTCTGCCGGGTTGCGCAACAAATAGCGCCAGATCATGTGTGTCGGACTAACCGGCGAAATGCCCAACAGGCTAGCGCAAGCGTCACGGGCAGCCTCTCGTTCCCTAAAGGCTAATCCTGCGAACAGACCCACAAATAGTGCCTTGGGCATTGTGTGCAAAATGCCAAATAGCCTTGTACTCTTAGTCGCCAGAAAGGAATCGGCGTTAATCAAGCAAACAATATCCCAGTTAGCTTTGGCTATGCTCGGTGCTTTCTCTAATAGCTCAGGCGTAACCAAATTTAACATGCCTAGCTTAGGTTCTTTCTGATTTGTGGCATCATCAAGGCGCCAAATCAGCTCTCCGTCTGCAAGCCTATTGATATAGTTCTGTACCGTAATAGTACCGATTATCAACACTGCGGCCTGTTCCACGCGGTTCGCGTAATCTTTTAGCCACTTTATTAGCGGGGTACCGACTTTATGTAACGTGCCCACTAAGCCACCCGAAAATCCCCAAGTGCGCAACCACTCCAAATGGTTGTACGCATTCTTACAAAGGCTGCCGGTGGCCGGTGGCTGTAAGCCAAGCGGTAGGATATCTTGCCAGGGACCTGGCACTTGGCTAAAGTCGTGCCAGAGCACTGCTTCCGGGCCGAGTGGAAATGGTGCCAGCGTTGCTCCATCAACTGCACGTCCAAAACCTGCCAAGCCAGCCTCGCGTAATAGGTCGGCAGCCACCCGACCATCAGGTAAGCGCACATATTCGGCCTGTGCCGATAACTGCAGCGACAATTCCAGTGCAGAGAACTCCTCCCCTGCCACTCTTATCCGTGGCTCGGCCTCTACCAAACCAATGGCGCGGTGCTCTCGGCGCACGCCACGCAAGCACAGGCGAGCCGGCCCGCAAAGGGTTGGAGACGGTTCTGGTGGCACATTAACTTTTCCCTCTAGGCTTTGATCCAACTGCGGCACTATCTCCC
>DIPA01000078.1:0-182 GCA_002427055.1 Firmicutes bacterium UBA5500
GCGGGATTCGAACCCGCGACACGAGGTTAGTCGTGTAACCGCTTAGCAGGCGGCCGCCTTCGACCTACTCGGCCACCTCTCCGCATCGCCTACCTATTGTAACATGCAGAAGCAGCCTTGTGCAATAGCCATTTGCTACCGCTCATGCTTGCTAGAAGACAAATGGCGGAGAGAGAGGGATT
>DIPA01000078.1:384-606 GCA_002427055.1 Firmicutes bacterium UBA5500
ACCGCTCGGCCATCTCTCCGCAATTGTAATGCATCGATAAGTTTAGCACATGTTTCTGGCGAAAGTCAATTGCATCATTTGGTAACGCGGCTTATGCGATCTACACCCATGTAAGGGCGCAGAACTTCCGGCACAATCACATCGCCCTCTGCTGTCTGATAGTTTTCCAAAATCGCAGCAATGGTACGGTCAATAGCCAAACCCGAGCCATTCATAGTAGAG
>DIPA01000078.1:805-5494 GCA_002427055.1 Firmicutes bacterium UBA5500
CGCCTTGCCTGAAAATCCTCAAAGTTGCTGACCGAAGAAATCTCTACATAGCGGTCGTAACTCGGCATCCAGACTTCTGGATCATATTTCATGGCAGCGGTAAAGCCAAGATCACCGGTGCACATCTTCATCACACGATATGGAAGACCTAATAGCTGCAAAATATGTTCGGCATCGCCGAGCAGCTTCTCCATTTCGGCATAGCTATCTTCCGGTCGCGTGAATTTTACTAACTCCACTTTATGGAACTGGTGCATGCGAATTACGCCCCGCGTATCTCGCCCAGCCGAACCAGCTTCTCGCCTAAAGGACGGGCAATAGGCAACATAATAGAGAGGTAGCTGCTCGGCATCTAGGATTTCATCGCGGTGTAAGTTAGTAACCGGTACTTCCGCCGTAGGATTTAGAAAGTAGTCGGTGTCTGCTAGCTTAAAAGCATCGTCTTCGAACTTAGGTAGCTGACCGGTGCCGGTCATGCTGGTTCGGTTGACTATGTAGGGTGGCGAAACCTCGCGATAACCATGCTGAGACGTATGTACATCGAGCATGAAGTTAATTACAGAGCGATGCAACCTAGCCCCCAGGCCTTTATAAGCGATGAAGCGGGCACCAGTTACCTTAACTCCCCGTTCCCAATCGATAATGTCTAGATTAGTGGCTAGATCCCAGTGTGGCAACGGGGTAAAGCCAAACTTGGTTGGTTCACTGAAGCTACGCACAAACACGTTACCCGACTCGTCGGGTCCAATAGGAACGCTCTCATGCGGTATGTTGGGGAAAGATAATAACTCATCTTGCAACCTAGCTTCGACATCACGTAGTTCTTCATCAAGCTCCTTGATACGCTGCCCAATAGTACGTGTTTCTGCTATCAGGCTTGTTGCATCTTGTTTAGCTTTCTTCAGTTCAGCAACCTGCAGAGATGCAGTATTGCGTTGATTCTTTAACTGCTCAACCTCAGCCAGAATCAAGCGACGGCGTTCATCTAATTGCAGGAAGGTGTCTACACTAGCATCCACCCCTTTATTAGCAATCGCTTGGCGCACTGCTTCTGCATTTGCTCTGATAAACTTGCTATCTAACATTTAAGTGTCCCCCTTTGGTTAAAATAAAACGTCCCTCACTCAATGTGAGGGACGGAGAAACCGCGGTACCACCCTAATTGGCCCATATGGGCCCAGCTTACACAGATAACGGCTGTCCCGGTGCCAGTTTCCTGGCCCGCTCCCAAGCGGAATGCCTCGCGGCGCCGCGGCTCGCACCAAACACCGCGTCTCTTTTGCTGCACCTAACAGAAGCAACTTCTTGTTCATCGCGTTTTGCATAAGTGAAATTTGACTTAGTATATCACTGGCCACTAATAGATGCAAGCAGCCGATAGCAACAATAATGAAGGTTTCTTTAGCTTCCCTCAGACCGACGCATTTATACTCTAGAGATAACTCGCAAAGCAATCCATCCATTGTACTAATTACTAGCAGGTGATATCAAGTAAGACGTAGAATAAATTGTGTAAAGAGTGTATTGCGATAGCAATACGCTAGCAACATACCAGCCAAAATCAAAATATAGAAGGAGTGACCCGCATGAAAGAGCGACTATCATCCCGTGCCAAGAAGATTAGTCCATCCGTTACCTTAGCAATTAATGCTAAAGCAAAGCAAATGACAGCTTCCGGTGTCGATGTGATCAGTTTTGGTGTTGGCGAACCCGACTTTGATACTCCGGCTCACATCCGCCAAGCAGGTATTGATGCTATCAATAGCGGTTTTACCCGCTATACTGCAGCTGCCGGTATCGCTGAGCTCAAGCAAGCCATTTGCGCCAAGTTTGAGCGTGACAATGGTCTTACTTACACACCTGATCAAATCGTTGTTTCTAACGGTGCTAAACACTCGTTGTATAACGCCTTACAGGTTCTTGTGGAAGATGGCGACGAAGTGCTCATCCCTGTTCCTTACTGGGTCAGCTATACCGAAATGGTCAAATTAGCTGGGGCTACTCCTGTATTTGTGGAGACAACAGAAGCGAACGACTTCAAGTTGCGGGTTGCCGATCTAGAAGCAGCTGTTACTAACAAGACTCGGGTTTTGATGTTGAATAGCCCTAGCAACCCCACCGGCATGGTTTATGGTAAAGACGAGCTAAAGGCTATCGCCGAATTCTGCTTGAAGCATAACCTCTTTGTCATCTCCGACGAGATTTACGAAGAGCTCGTCTATGATGGTGCAAAGCATTACAGCATCGCCACTGTAGAGCCCAAGATGCAAGATATGGCTGTCATCGTCAACGGTATGTCAAAGGCTTATGCCATGACTGGCTGGCGTATCGGCTATACTGCTTCTCATATAGACATTGCCAAGGCCATGAGCAGCATGCAGAGCCATGCTACCTCCAACCCGAACTCGATTGCCCAGAAGGCAAGCGTAGTTGGTCTCAATGGCCCCAAAGACCCGATCTACGCCATGGTCGGCGAATTCTCCAAACGACGCGAATTCATGGTTGAGCGCGTGAATGAGATCAGTGGCCTCTCTTGCCGCAAGCCGCAAGGCGCCTTCTATGTGATGGCTAACGTGCAAGAGCTAATCGGCAAGAATATCGGCGGCGAAGTGATTAAAGACGACCTACAGCTAGCTGCACTGTTACTAGAAAAGGCACATGTAGCGGTCGTGCCAGGCACAGCTTTCGGCGCTAGCGGCTTTATGCGTCTGTCTTACGCCACATCCATGGAAAAAATCAAAGAAGGTCTCGACCGTATCGATCACTTCATCAACGGTTAAGCGACTCATAAAGAACACTGGGGGTTGCGCCGCGTATACAGAGCAACCCCCTCTTTCTGCACTCAGCGAAGACTCCTAACTCTGGAACCGGCCCTCGCCTGGATCATACTTCCCATGCCCAGTAACTACCGGAGTGCCATCCCTATCTAGTAGAGTTGTAAGGCCACCGGCATATCCATCCCAGGTAAACAGATAATTAACACCCGTTTCAGTGTCTAGGATTATCTTGTGGCCTGAGAGCATACCTTCTTTGTGTAACACGACAAACCTCTTGCTTCCCACTCAATCCCCTCCCCTAGCTACACCAAGTCAACTAACAGCTTGCGCATTTCTAGCCTTGCTCGGTAAAGACGACAGCGCACTGACTCTATCGAGCATTCGAATGCCTGTGCCAGTTCCTCATAAGACAAGCTTTTGATATACTTCAATATGATAAGATTACGATAAATTTCTGGCAAACGCGCTAACGCCTGTTCCAGAGAGCGCCGTAGATCTTGCAGTTCCAAGCGCTGTATAGCATCATCTCCTAATGCTAAACTGCGCTCAGCGTGTTCAAGCTCGACCCATTTCTCTTCGAGCGATACCTGACGCAAACGTGCATTACGCTTGCAATAGTCCTTATAGACGTTAGCCATAATCCGCTGCACCCAGGTAACGAAAGAAGCCTCACCTCGGAAGCCGGGCCAAGCGCCATATGCCTTAGTTAGGGCTTCTTGCACTAAATCTTCTGCTTCTTGACGATTGCCGGTCAACATGCGAGCCTGTAATTGTAGTTTTTCCCAACAAGCGGATAAAGCCTGCTCAAATGATTGCGCAGTTTGCTCCAGATTCATAAACATCACCCCCTGTATGTTTTTCCCAAGCATGCCTATAATACAAAAGACTATAGCTAAAGGATTTGATTGCTTTGTCTATCGCAAAAGATAATACACAGCCCACTCAGTCGGTGAGCCCACTCAGGCGATTCTGCAAGCGGGTTTTTGTCAGTGGCATAACACTAACCGCCCTTGCTCTTATTCTGCTAGCCGCCTATATTACCTTCTGGCCGTTTGAGCTAAAAACTCCTGAACGTACTACAAACGTTTTGGCTGACGATGGGCAACTACTAACCAGTATCTATGTAGAAAACAGGCGTCCTGTCCCACTCGCAGACGTCTCGCCCAATTTCCTAGACGCAGTTATAGCAGTAGAAGATAGCCGTTTCTACAAACACCGCGGCATCGATTTTATTCGCCTTGGTAAGGCAATTCTGGTTAATATTCAGACCCGATCAAAGGCACAGGGAGCTAGTACTTTGACTCAACAATTGGCTCGTAACTTATATTTGACCTTAGAGAAGAAATATACTCGTAAAATACAAGAAGCAGTGCTGGCCCTGCAAATCGAGCAACATCTAGGTAAAGATGAAATTCTGGAGCTTTATGTAAACCAAATCTACTACGGACATGGGCTTTACGGTATTCAGAACGCCGCTCAATTCTACTATGGGAAAGATGCGGACGATCTTACCCTAGCTCAAGCTACGATGCTTGCCGGTGTTATACGGGTGCCTGAAGTATATTCGCCTATTAACGACTTCGCAGCAAGTCGTAAGCGGCAAAGGGTCGTACTCAATCGCTTAGTAGCCGTTGGCAAACTAAGCCAAGAAGAGGCCGATGTGGTCTTCGAACGGGAACAGGAAGTAAGGCCCAAATCCCTACAGCCACAGAACATATCGGCTGGCTACGTACGAGGAGCAATTATCAACTACCTTGACGCTAGCTATTTGAATGGGGCCCAGTTTGCTTACAAAGGCGGCCTTACTGTCCAGACTACTATCAATCGTGAACTGCAAGCAGCAGCAGAAACAGCCGTCAATGAGGGAATGAAATACCTGACAAATCAAGGTCTCTTGCGCCTAGACAAGGAC
>DIPA01000097.1:0-1173 GCA_002427055.1 Firmicutes bacterium UBA5500
TTCTCTACGTCTCGGGAGAAGAGTCGCACCAACAGATTAAGCTGCGTGCCGACCGTCTGCAAGTAACGGAAGGGCCTATCTTTATTGCGGCAGAGACAGAGCTTGACGCGATAAATGCTCAGTTGTTAGCCTTGCAGCCGCAAGTTGTTATTATCGATTCAATTCAGACTGTTTACTCGGCCAACTTGACCTCTGCTCCCGGCACGGTTGGACAAATTCGTGAATCGGCTGGTCGTTTGATCAGGTATGCTAAAGAATCCGGGACTGTGCTTTTTCTGGTTGGCCACGTGACGAAAGATGGGTCAATCGGCCCAGATTGCCGGGTAACTGGCAGTTAAGCATTGGGCTATATGCCGAAAAGGGTTACTTAACGCTTGTGGTGAAAACTGCAGGTGCCAAAGCCTAATCGGCAGGAAACCACGCAAGGAGGATAAAACAGATGCGGGATCCCGAGAGGCCATACGCCCAACTCCTGACTCCGGTAGCTAAATCACAGAAACTTTTGCTGCGTCTGCGGCATCAGAAATTGCTGCCTACACCAGAGTTAGTTCACAGCCAAGCAGTTTTTACTCTTTGGCAGAAGCTACTAGCCAAGAACATTGCTTCAACTCCCTGGCCTTATTTTGCCGACATTTTGCTGTTCTTTGAGGATCAGTATATTGCTCTTAAGCTCTGGCCATTTGGTGACTTGATAACTCTTGAACGAGCTTATCAAGAACGCTATCTAGCCGGTTATTTGCTGGTAGATGCACGGGAAGTAGCACCTAATTTAGCCATAGAAGGGCAAAAACTAGTCGTTGCTGCTAGCCTAGCTGATCGCCTTGGTAGCCAGCTATGGCAATGGTTAGGGGATGTGCTATCGCCTTGGCAAAGCAAGATGGTTACTAGCTTGCCTGCGTTGAATGCTGATGCGGCCTTAGATATGATTGGATTGCTGAGGCAATACAATCAGGCGCCTTGGCCAGATGGTACAGCCAATGCTCCAGCCTTTGCTGAATTAGCCCACGCTTTTTTCATTGTGTGGCGGGCGCGGGGTAATACGGTTGCTTGGCGCCGTTTGGCTGGGCTAGGGGTTAGTGAAGCTGCTATTGCTTGGTTAAGCGAGAATAGCGGGGTAGTCGAACTAACGGAAAAAGGGTATGCTATGCGGAGCTAGGATGAAGACATGGTCCA
>DIPA01000097.1:1315-6109 GCA_002427055.1 Firmicutes bacterium UBA5500
TAAATAAGCGATTGCTGGCCCACGTGTGTTAGAGCATATGGTAGACGTGGTGCTTTATTTTGAAGGAGAGCGACATCAATCTTTTCGTGTTTTGCGAGGGGTAAAGAACCGTTTTGGTTCTACCAATGAAATTGGCATTTTCCAGATGGGTGAGACCGGGTTACGCGAAGTTGAAAACCCCTCACAGTTGTTTTTAGGAGAGCGACCGGCGGGGGTTGCAGGCTCAGTGGTTGTCTCTGCCATGGAGGGTACTCGCCCCGTCTTGGTTGAGGTACAAGCCCTTGTCGCTCCCAGTAGCCTAGCTACTCCACGACGGATGACTTCAGGGCTCGATAATGGGCGAGTAGCTATGATTCTGGCTGTTTTGGAAAAGCGCATGGGATTACAGCTGCAGTACCAGGATACATATGTAAATGCGGTCGGAGGCGTCAGGATACAGGAACCGGCCGTCGACTTAGGTATAGCTGTAGCGATAGTCTCTAGCTTTCGTGACAGGGCTCCCGGGCCACGCGACTTGCTGGTCGGGGAGGTCGGATTAGCAGGTGAAGTGCGCGGGGTTAGCCGCATTGAAAACAGGGTAAACGAGGCGGTGAAACTCGGTTTCTCTCGCGTGATTTTGCCTGCGAGTAATTTGCGCACTGGTTTAGGGCAGGCAAAAATTGAGCTAATTGGTGTCGCTTCTGTGGCCGAAGCACTACAGTATGCGATTAGCTGATATTATAGTGTGCTATAGATGTGATAGGGAGGTTGGGCAATGGCTAGTGAACGTGAGGATAAGCTGCTGAGTGCTTTGCGTATTATGGCCCCAGGTACTTCATTAAGAGAGGGCCTCGATAATGTACTCAGAGCTAGGACAGGGGCTATTATTGTGTTGTCTGATTCTCCCCAAGTGCTGGAATTAGTAGATGGCGGTTTTCAGTTGCATTGTGACTTTTCGCCGGCAGCCCTCTATGAATTGGCCAAAATGGATGGGGCGATTATTCTTAGTGCTGATACAAAAAAGATCATATATGCCAATACACAATTAGTGCCTGACCCGAGCGTGCCTTCAACGGAAACGGGAATTCGGCATCGCACAGCGGAGCGCGTATCACGTATGACTGATGAGATTGTTATCGCCATCTCCCAGAGACGGAATATCATCAGTCTTTATCGTGGGGCGCAGAAGTATATATTACGTGACCTTAATGTGATTTTGTCAAAGGCTAACCAAGCCATTCAGACGCTAGAGAAATACAAAGCAGTATTGGATCAGACTCTAGTTAATTTGGGGGCCTTGGAATTTGAAGACTTAGTCACAGTCTATGACGTGAGTAATGTGATGCAAAGATTTGAAATGGTTGCTCGTATTGTTGCTGAAATAAAGCGCTATATTGTGGAGTTGGGTACGGAAGGTAGACTAATCAATATGCAGTTGGTTGAGCTGGTCGGTAATTCTGAAAAAGAGTTTCTCTCTGTAATTAGGGACTATATGGCACCTGGTGAAACGCGTCAACCTACCGAAATTAGAGAGCAGCTAGCTGAGTTTACCTCTGATGAATTGCTTGAGCCTATCAATTTCTGCCGTCTTACGGGATATGGTGCAAATCTAAATGCGCTCGAGCGGCAGGTTTCTCCTTCCGGATACCGGATTTTGCAGAAGATACCGCGATTGCCTAATACAGTTGTGGAGAACCTTATCAACTACTTCGGTAGCTTGCAAGAAGTTCTGCGTGCATCTATTGAAGATCTAGATGATGTTGAAGGTATTGGTGAGGTACGTGCTCGTGCTATCACAGAAGGTCTAAGGCGACTGCAGGGGCAGGCCTTAATCGACAGACATTTGTAAGAGTGTCGCAAGAACAGAAACCCTCTAACCAGTAACTTGGCTAGAGGGTTTTGTCTTGGTTCATGTAGTACTAAGAAAGATTAAAAATACCTAGCGTGTTGAGCCGTTGCTTCTCTTGCTCCACCATTTCGTCCAGCTCCAACCCTAATAGGCTACAGAGGGCTGCGTGGTAAAACAAACTAGCTCCGATTTCGTTGGCAATAACTTCTCGACAGGACTCACATAGCTCTCCGGTTAGGTGAGTACTAGCTTGCTGACGAAATTCGTCTATCGACATCGTGGGAGTAGCTTGCTGGCGGCAGGCATTTACTTCTAGGCAGCCGCAAGTAGTAACTGCTTTGGCGACGGCCCGGTTGACCCGGGCACTCGACTCTTGAAACTTGGAGAGAACATCTAAGATGCTACGATGACGAATTAGGTATGCGTCGACAGCTTGTTGAAAATCTTTACAATTGCCGTCTATCAAAAGGCCACCACCTTCTAGCAACGCCTTCGGCGTTGCGGGTAATGAAGTCATAGTTGTGGAGCAACTATGGGTTTGTACCTTCTAGCAACGCCTTCGGCGTTGCGGGTAATGAAGTCATAGTTGCGGAGCAACTATCAAGTCTGTTGTGACCAAAAATCGTATCTCAGTTTCATTATACTGACACGTTTCCCAGCTTGTCAAACTTGACTGTGTCAACATACTGCGTCGTTAGTGGTAGTGCAGCATTGTTCTATCATAATGCTATCGCTGTCTTATTATAGGTGACGATATCGTTGTCCGACGACATAAGCTAGCTTTTAATTGACAATCCTTGTAGAGCTGTGGTAAAATGCAGTTTTCTTGACACGGTTGTCTGCAAATGGTACCCTAATAAATGAGGAGGTGTGGCCAGCGGTGTTTAAATTAGGGGACCGAGTTGTTTATCCCATGCATGGAGCCGGCATAATTGAAGCTATTGAAGAGAAGGAAATTTTGGGCGAAAAACAGCAATATTACATCATGAGGCTACCGCTAGGCGACATGCGGGTGATGATCCCGCTCCGTAATGCAAATGTTATTGGAATCCGCGAAGTGGTTTCAGACGATGGCCTTGAACAAGCACTAGCTGTATTGCAGGAAGCAGAGACTTCCATGCCGTCCAATTGGAATCAGCGCTATCGGGCCAACCTTGAGAAAATTCGTACCGGCGATATTATGACTGTAGCCGAGGTTATGCGCAACTTGGTTAAGCGAGATCAGGAAAAGGGGCTATCTACCGGAGAGCGTAAGATGCTAGATACGGCTCGGCAAATTTTCGTGAGTGAGCTGATTCTGGTTAGAGATATGGAAGAAGAATCAGCAATGCGTTTGATTGACGGGCTGCTTGGTAGTTAGTGAGGGACGTCTTTGACGGCCCTCTTTTATCCTATGGTTTGTTTGGTTTATAATGAAGTAGTAGATATAGAACTGTTAGCTAGTGTCCCTCTCTTAGCGGACTATGGCCGAACTATCCAACTGATATGTATCCTAATAGAGGGGAGGTGAAAACATGTTAATTAGAATAACTCGACTGCTTATCGCGGTACTCGGAGGCATGATAGGGCTGGAAGTTGGCAGTAAGGTTCTGCCTTTGGCTGAGCAATACTTAGCTTTAGCGTGGACTCCAGAAGTACGGTTATTGCTCTTCAGAGTTCTGGGAGCTGCTGTTTTTGGACTAATATTTTACCTTTCTTCTCCTGGATTAATTAAGAGATTTGGTAAGTTGTCGGCACTGCTTGAGAGCCAGATGCAACGGATTCCTACCCACGATATAGTAATAAGTACAGCTGGTTTGATGGTAGGTCTGATCATTGCTAATTTGGTGGGCTTTGCTCTGGTTGGTATTCCTTTTATCGGTCCCTACCTGCCCATCCTATCCAACATTTTGTTTGGTTATCTGGGACTTACCCTTGCGCATAAGAAACGTGAAGAGCTTGGAACTATATTGTCTTTTCCCGGCCGTGCGAGCAAAGCTAGTAAGCGTGAACAGTATAAAATCCTAGACACTAGTGTGATAATTGACGGGCGCATAGCCGATGTGGTGCGGGCGGGTTTCTTGGAAGGCGTTTTAGTGGTGCCGACATTTGTACTCGAGGAATTACGGCATATTGCTGATTCTGCCGATGCTACGCGGCGTAACCGTGGTCGTCGCGGGTTAGATATTCTCAATGATCTACAGAAAGAGCTTGGTGTCGAGGTACGGATATGGGAAAAGGATTATGAAGATATCGTGGAAGTCGATAGCAAGTTGGTTAAGCTTGCGCAGGAGATCAATGGTAAGCTTTTGACGACCGATTTTAACCTAAACAAAGTATGTGAACTGCAGGGTGTTGCGGTCTTGAATATCAACGAACTGGCTAATTCAGTCAAGCCTATCGTCCTGCCGGGAGAAGAGATGGTTGTGCAGGTAATGAAGGAAGGTAAAGAGATGAGTCAAGGTGTGGCTTATCTTGACGACGGTACCATGATTGTGGTAGACAATGGACGTAAGCATATTGGCCAGAGTTTGGCAGTGGTTGTCACTAGCGTTTTACAGACAGCAGCTGGTCGTATGATCTTCGCGCGCATACGTTAAGGCATGTTTTGTTTAGCTGAATACAAAAACAGCAAGGCTGCCCTATGGCAATTCATGGGGCAGCCTTTCCGTCAAATAGAATTGTTCACTGAGTTGATAAATTGAAGGTAACTAGTTTGCTCTCTGCCCCTGTTTTGATATGCTTAGTTAAAGTGTCGTAGTGGAAGGGGGAAATGCAGATGTTAACGGCTATTGTGCTAGCTGCCGGGCAGAGCCGACGTATGGGGGCATTGGGGGACAAGATCATGGTTTCGCTGGCGGGGCATCCTTTAATATCCCATTCTTTAGCGGTGCTTTCTTCATTGGCGGAGATAACAGACATTGTTGTGGTGGGGGCTAGCTCGAAAATTGCCGCTCTAAATGAGCTCGTCAGGCGCTACAACTTCT
>DIPA01000097.1:6177-10385 GCA_002427055.1 Firmicutes bacterium UBA5500
TCGTCAGGCGCTACAACTTCTCGAAGGTGCGTGCAGTAGTGCAAGGTGGTGCCTCGAGACGAGAATCGGTTCTGCGGGGTCTAGAGGCCATTAATTGGCCAGTGGAATTTACTCTTGTTCATGATGCAGCACGCCCTTGCCTGGCTAAGTCGGAAGCTCGGGAAGTGATAGCTGATGGTGTAGCATATGGGGCTGCGATACTGGCCACCCCCTTGGTAGATACGATTAAGCAGGTCGAATATGGTATGGTAGTTGCTTCCCTCGATCGTTCTTTGCTGTGGGCAGTGCAGACTCCCCAGGTGTTTCGGCATCAATGGCTCGTGGATGGACACGCTAAGTGGCGGCAGGTGAAAGAACCCATAACTGATGATGCTGTCTTGGTATCCGCAATTGGGCATAGGGTTAGGGTAACGCCTGGCAGCGCAGCGAATTTAAAAGTGACCACCCCAGAAGATCTTCTGCTGGCAGCCTATTTCTTAGAGCAAGGTGGGCGCCTATGCCAGTAGGTATTGGGTATGATGTTCACAGATTGGTTGCCGAACGTGCGCTGGTGCTAGGCGGGGTGCCTATTCCTGCCGCAAGGGGGCTGTTGGGCCATTCAGATGCCGATGTATTAACGCACGCTATTATCGACGCCTTATTGGGAGCTTTATCTCTGGGCGATATTGGACAACTTTTCCCAGACAGTGATCCGAGATACGCCGGTAAATGTAGCCTGGAGTTCTTGGCAGCTGTCTGTCAGTTAGTTTTTGAGCAAGGCTACCAGGTGCACAATATTGATGCGACAGTTATTGCCGAACAGCCAAAGTTAGCTAAGCATATAGGGGCGATACGTCAATCACTGGCGCGGACACTAGGTATAGAGGTAGGGCAGATAAGCGTGAAGGCTACCACTAATGAGGGTCTCGGATGCCTCGGGCGTGGTGAGGGGATTGCCGCTTTGGCTGTTTGTCAGTTAGAAAAAAGGAGTTAGCTCAGAAAGAGATGAAGTGCTTTGGCTAAACATCGCATGCAGGAGGTGCAGCAACTACCTGCCTTGCAACTGGCATATATAGGTGATGCCGTTTATGAACTGGCGGTGCGGGCGCACTTGCTTAGTTTAGGGCCGGTACGGATTGAGCAGTTGCATAAGGCTACAGTGCATTGGGTGCAGGCTCCGTCGCAGGCGGCGGCAGCGCATATGTTATTACCAGAACTAACAGAAACGGAAGTAGCTGTGTTTTACCGAGGACGCAATGTAAAACCGGCCCGTATCCCGAAAAGTGCTTCTGTTAGTGAGTATTGCTATAGCACTGCTCTAGAGGCTCTGTTCGGCTATTTATACTTAACGGAGCAGACCGAGCGTCTGCAGACGCTGATTGCCATGGTGCTGGCCGCTAAACCGCATGAGAAGTAGTTGTCTAGTTGAATTATAGGGAGGGGAGCTTAAATGGAAGTTAGTTTAATTGGGCATACACCTGACCCAGAGCTGACAGTAGCTGCTGCAGCCAGGCTGTGCTATTCACCAGATCAGGTGAGTCAGCTACTAGAAGGGTTAACCTTGACAAGAGCGCGCAAGCTAATCACTAAACTACAGAAGATGGGGCACTTTTCCCCATTTGAGCATGCTAGTTTCACGTTTGGTATAGCTGGTGTCAGCCGCTCTTTGTCGCACCAGTTAGTGCGTCATCGTATCGCCTCGTATTCCCAGCAGTCGCAGCGCTATGTTAAGTTTGAAGACCTAGCTGTGGTGGTCCCACCCACGATTGCTGCTAAACCGGAGGCGCAGGAGAAATTTACGGCAGCAATGGAGGTAATTCGGGATGCTTACCAGGCTTTGCTCGGTTTGGTGCCAGCAGAAGATGCCCGTTATGTGTTACCCAATGCTAGCCAGACCAATTTAGTCATGACTATGAATGCTCGTAGTTTACGTAATTTCTTTGCTCTGCGCTGTTGCGCGCGGGCTCAATGGGAGATTAGGGAGCTAGCCTGGCGTATGTTAGATTTAGTACAAGCCGTGGCGCCCACACTTTTCGCTGATGCGGGACCCAATTGCTGGTCATCAATTGGTTGTCAACAGGGAGCGATGAGTTGTGGCGAGCCGCCTAGCCGGACGAGTAGATAGGAGGTATCCCCAGGTGGAACAACTAGAAGGTCGCAATCCAGTCTTAGAGGCGCTACAATCTGATCTTGCAATACACCGAGTGCTGGTGGCTAAGGGCACGCAGGGCGGCCCCATATCACGTATTATTGATTTATGTAAAGAGCATAACGTGAATGTACAATGGGTTGACCGTTCGAGGCTAGACCAAATGAGTCAAACAGGTCGCCACCAAGGGGTTATAGCTGAGTTAGCTGCCATCGGGTATGCCAGTTTGGATGATGTGTTAGCGCGGGCGGCTGATGCTTCTGAGGATCTTTTGCTTGTGGTTCTTGATGAAATTGAAGACCCTCAGAATCTGGGTTCGATAATTCGCACGGCCGAAGCTGTAGGTGCGCACGGTGTCATTATCCCGCGACATAGAGCTGTTGGACTAACGGCGGCAGTAGCTCGAGCCTCTGCCGGTGCAGTGGCGCATTTACCTGTAGTTCAGGTGCCGAACTTGGTGCAATGTATTAAGAAGCTGAAGACAACCGGTGCTTGGGTAGTTGGTACTGACGCTCTGGCGGAGCAAACGGCCTTCCAAGCTGATTTAACAGGGCCTTTGGTGGTCGTGCTAGGTAGCGAGGGTAAGGGGATAGGACGCTTACTAAGGGAGAATTGCGATTTTCTGGTTCGTTTGCCGATGTCCGGTAAAGTTAATTCGCTTAATGTTAGCGTTTCAGCCGGAGTAATTCTCTATGAAGTGGTTAGACAAAGACAAGTATTGGTAAAACCGTAGCATGTAGTATTTTGGCTGCGTTATCTGTCGCCTTATGTCGCTTGACCGATAAAATTGACTTAAACTATAATAAGATGTATGTAGGTCTTGATTGGATCATTGGAGGCGATATATGTGTATAGCAGTGCCCAGCCTGATTTCTTTCCCGATATAGAAAAAATGAATGAGGAAGATGTTGTGGAAAGCGCAAAGCAGGGCAGCACTTATGCTTTAGAATATCTGATCAATAAGTACAAGCCTTTTGTGCGTGCGAAAGCTAAATCTTATTTTCTTATTGGTGCCGATCGCGATGATATTATTCAAGAGGGTATGATTGGACTTTATAAAGCCATCCGCGATTTTAGATTGGACAAGCTATCGTCTTTTCGTGCGTTTGCTGAGCTTTGTATTACTAGGCAGATTATCACAGCCATTAAGACCGCCACGCGTCAGAAACATATTCCTCTTAATTCGTATGTTTCATTGAACAAGCCTATTTACGATGAGGAATCAGACCGAACCTTATTAGACGTTCTTTCAGGTAACAAGGTTACTGATCCTGAAGAACTGATGATTAATCAAGAGGAGTTTCGCAATATCGAATTGCATATGGGTGAGCTGCTGAGTGACTTAGAGTGGAGAGTGCTCATGTCATATTTAGAGGGCAAATCCTATCAGGAAATAGCGGGTGATTTAGACCGTCATGTTAAGTCGGTTGATAATGCCTTACAAAGAGTTAAACGAAAAGTAGAGCGGTATTTAGAAGATCGAAACAACAACTAGGGTCCATAATTATCCTGGCGGGTTTTCTTGACTATCATAATGAGGCGCGGTATAATAAACCTTGCGCTTGGAGAGGTACCCAAGTGGCTAAAGGGGGCAGACTGTAAATCTGTTGGCAGTGCCTTCACTGGTTCGAATCCAGTCCTCTCCACCAGGTCAAATTTTCTGTGAAAATTTGATAGGCTTACGTGCTTTGTCGCGTAGCGACAAAGGCATGTAAGCAAAGAGATTGTGCGAATTCGCAGCCGTAGGCAAGAATTCGAATGAACGAGTATTTTGCAGAAGACCGTTAATGTACGGCAAAGGCTATGCGGTTTCATTTAATGCGCGTGAAGCGCGTTCTGTCTGTAGTGTTTTACTTCGTAAAACCCTTTGCAGCCGCAGGCAAGAAACCGGGTAAACGGTACTCTAATAGAGCGCCAAACGTGCCGTAGGCAAGAATTCGAATGAACGAGTATTTTGCAGAAGACCGTTAATGTACGGCAAAGGCTATGGCGAATTCCTTTCTTGTGTTATTTCGATGCGGGTGTAGCTCAATGGTAGAGCACTAGCCTTCCAAGCTAGCTACGTGGGTTCGATTCCCAT
>DIPA01000116.1:0-396 GCA_002427055.1 Firmicutes bacterium UBA5500
AGATTAAGAAAGGGGGATCTTAATGATTATAAAGAACCTGCGGCAATACTTACCTCTCTTGACCCAATATACTGAGCTGCGAAGTCAGGAAAACCGGGTCATGAACATTGCCTATTTGAAGGGCAATTTGGTGCAGAACGTTAAGAACTCTAACGGCGGCATTAGTGCCAGGGTGTATCGGAATGGGTGTTGGGGGTTTGCCTCTACCCCAGAGATGAGCGAAGTGAGGGCTGTGATTGAGGCGGCAACTAACAACGCTATGTTCTTGGATGCGCGGGAGAACAAGGGGTTAGCGCCGTTCGCCCCTGATAGCCCGGTGGTGGAAAAGAGCTTTGGCACTAGTAAACCACGGCTTAGCCAAAGCGAGATTATGGACTTCATGAAGGAAATTGACGC
>DIPA01000116.1:598-1932 GCA_002427055.1 Firmicutes bacterium UBA5500
TTAGACATGGAGAAGACGTTGATCACGTCTGATGGGGCAGCGCTTTATTCGCTTTTGCCACGCTCTCTTTTCCGGTTCTCGCTATCGCTAGATAGCAACGGTGGTCCGGTGGAGGTTTATGAGTCGGCTGGGGGCCTGGGGCAGTTCGAGGACAATTTCTCTGCGCCGGCAGATCTCTATACGATGATAGACGAGCTCTATGAACACTTGGTGAAGAAGAGCGAGGGCGTTTATGCTGAGGCGGGGCTGCAAGAGTGTGTTATGGATGCGGCCTTGGCCGGCATTTTGGCTCATGAGGCTATTGGGCATACGACGGAGGCTGACTTGGTGTTGGGCGGCTCTGTGGCGGGAGATTATTTAGGTAAACAAGCGGCCAGCCCACTGGTTACCCTGGTTGACATAGCTAATAGCTATGACGGCAAGCATTGCCCGATGCCTATTTATATCGATGATGAAGGCACGACTGCTCGTGACGTAGTGGTTATCGAGCAAGGGGTGCTCAAGGGCTACATGCACAACAAGCAAAGCGCGCGCCATTTTGGTGTGCAGCCTACCGGCAATGCTAGGGCCTATCAGTATATGGATGAACCTTTGATCCGTATGCGCAACACAGCCATCATGCCCGGCACCAGCAAGCTAGATGATATGATTGCTTCCATTGAAAACGGCTACTACCTGATTAAGCCTAGCAACGGCCAGGCCGACACTACGAGTGAGTTTATGTTTGGCGTAGTACTCGGTTATGAAATCAAGAATGGTAGGTTGGGCAGGGCAATTAAGGATACGACCATTTCTGGGGTGGCTTTCGACGTGTTGCAGAATGTGAGCATGGTGTCGGATGAAATGAAATGGTCTTGCGCCGGTATGTGCGGCAAGAAGCAGATTATACCGGTAGGGATGGGCGGCCCAGCCATCAAGACCAAGATTAATATAGGGGGTAGGTAGAATGAAAGCTGCTCTAGATTATTGCGCGAAGTCGCTACGCGAAGCAGGAGTAGACAAGTTCCAGTGCGCCCTCACAGAAGCCAAGCAGTATGAAATGAACCTTGAAGGAACAGAATTCACCCTCATTCGCACTACCATGAATAATACTTTGGGCATCACTGTAATCAAAGACAACCGCAAGGGAGATATTTCGCTTAACCGGCTGGACGAGGCTGCCATCGATGCGGCTATTAAGACAGTCATGGAGCTGTTAAACACTTCGCAGCAAGACCCAGATTACGATATCTCTCCCAAGCAGGATCCACAGCAGTTTGTAGCGGGCCCGCAGGAACCGGATACTGAGCGCATGTATGCGCTGCTGAAAGAGTATAGCGGGCAAGTGCCTGCTA
>DIPA01000116.1:2066-2708 GCA_002427055.1 Firmicutes bacterium UBA5500
TGGGGTAGACTTCGTAACTACGCAGGGCGTATACACCCTGTCGTCGGTATTCTCTTCTAAAGATGGGGAGAAGACAACGTCGTTCAACTATACCGGTTTTGCCATGCAAGATCTCGAGCAGGCTTTGCTGGAGCGCGCTTCGCTGAAGCAATTGCTACACCAGTCGGTGGAGCACCTAGAGGCCAGACCGCTACAGGGCAAATTTGTGGGCGATGTGATCATTACTCCCGACTGCCTGCATGACTTCATATATTTCTACACGATGACCTTCCTAGGCGACCGGGCGCTGATCGCAGGAACTAGCCCGCTCAAGGATAAGCTCGGTCAGCAAGTTGCTAATACTAAGCTCACTCTGGCCGCTCGGCCTGTTTCAGCGGAAATTGCCGACGGCTACTTCGTTACCGGCGATGGCTTTGCAGCTGAGAATGTTACCTTTATAGATAAGGGTGTGCTGAAGAGTTTCTTGCTTAGCCAATACGGTTCGAAGAAGACTAAAATGGAAAGAGCCAAGAACTCCGGTGGCTGCTGGGTCATTGAGCCGGGCGCTAAGCCTGTTGACGAGATGATTAAGGATGTGAAGCGTGGCATCTTGTTTGCGAGATTCTCGGGCGGTGGCCCTAGTCCGAATGGTGACTTCTCGGG
>DIPA01000116.1:2855-7676 GCA_002427055.1 Firmicutes bacterium UBA5500
GAGACTATGGTCTCCGGTAACCTAGCCGAGCTCTTTAAGAACATTGAAGAGATTTCCTCGGAGAGAATCGATTACGGTCTTACCATCCTCCCCTATATCCATGCCAGTGGGGTAACCATTTCCGGCAAGTAGCGATGTTGTGTAGACAAGAGACCCAGGGCTCGTGGCCCTGGGTCTCTTGTTCTATTCCTTAAGTGCCGCGTAGAATCGTCTCAAATTCTCAGGCATGATGTATTCCTTGGGTGTGGGAGCGATAGTGCTTGCACCGTACACTTCTCGCAAGATGGCATCAATAATCATGGCCTTAGGCGGGACATCGTAATTGACACCCTGGTATGACCAGGTGCGGCAATCCACTTCTGTGCCGCAAAGGTCACCACAGGATTCACAATTGTTCTCGGTAATCTCTAGTTGGATATCGCGTCCGTTCACGCGGATGGTGGGAGAACTTAAGAACTGGTGTTTCTCAGCTAACTCAGGAGTAGCAACATTTATCTTGTTGAGAACGACTTCCGCACCAGTTGCATCCAAGACTCTAGCTACTTCCTCCAAGGCACCATCTAAGTTCTTATCTGTGCCCTGGCACCGAGTGCAGGCACTGAGATCTAGATAAAGAAAATCTATTACTATCTGCTTTCTCTTGTCGGGTGTAGCTTCGCTACAACAGCAACCAGGACCACATCCACACCCGCTTCTATGCTTGTTAGCCATATTACTTCACCCCTTATTCTTTACCATGTTAACCTTGTCTAGGCGTTTCCGGTACGCACTATGCGCGCAAACTCCTCTGGCAGCCCGGCTGCCACTATTGCTTGTGAGGCCACTGAGTAGTCATAGGGAACTTCCACCGTAGTAACGGCAACTTGCTCTCCTAACTCAATCAGCTGATAAACTACGTTTGGGTTACCATGTTTGGGCTTACCGGCGCTGCCGGCATTGACTACATGTTTGCTGCCAATTTGGCGATGGAATGCTAAATGAGTATGGCCACAGAGCACAATGTCTGCCTCGGCCTCTTGCAAGAAGTGCTCCAGTTGCTCGGCTGGATAGTCAAAGGTTAAGTACTCATTGTTCTGCCTGGGGCTGCCATGAACTAATAACAGCCGGTAACCGCCTAGGTCAGCTGTCAACGACTGAGGCAGACCTCGTAACCAAGTTTTGTTCTCCTCGGTGGTGGCGTCAATCGTCCAGTTGAGGGAGATCTCGCCTAGACGTGCGGCCTCGGCATCTGTAAAATCGCAGCCACAAACCATCAGTCCCTCTCCCACGCTTTCATCATAATTCCCTTGAATGCAGGGAATCTCTTGCTGCCGCAGTAAATCAACCACTTCATTAGGCCAAGGCCCATAGCCAACCAAATCGCCTAAACAGAAAGCCTTATCAAACCGCTTAGCCTCTATGTCAGCTAAGACTGCCTGTAAAGCCGGCAAATTGCCATGGATATCGGAGAAAACGGCAATGCGCACATTGTAAACCTCCCATTCAGAATCATAAAATGAAGTGGCGGACTACTATCCACCCCCGAGAGCTAGCGGGTTGGCTGTTCTAGTGCTACCCACACCGTAAGGTATTTCTCAAAGAAACCAATTCCACTTTGTTTAGTAGCGGCTTTGACTTTCCCCATTTAAGAGCACCCCTTTTTGCTTGTCTCGCAGCAAGGCTGAGGGTCTGCTGCATCACAGTTCTGCTGTCTATCTGCCAACAGTTGGTCAAGCCTACTCCATTCTGCAGTAGGCAAGTTGGCATGAAGGCGGGGCTTAAGCACGGCTCGGCTAAGCCACTGAAGTGCTTGCTCTAAGTTCGAGCGTTGCAGTTGGTAATAAACCCAGGTTCCCGACTTACGCTCACTAACCAGCCCTGCGCCTCTTAGTACGTTCATGTGCTGCGAAATAGCAGGTTGAGTGACCCCAAGCAGCTCTACCAATTCACAGCTACATAGCTCAGCCTCAGCCAAAAGTAGTAGAATGCGCAAGCGAGTTGGCTGAGAGATCGCCTTTAATACGAGTAAAGCTGTTTCCATCCAACCTCCCCTTCTAATCATACTTAAGTATCCACTTATATTATATTATAAACGAGCAATGTAAAGATATGCAATCATTCCTTCTAACAAATATAGAACTAGCCCCACGCAACCGTGGGGCTAGTTGAGGTACACATGCGGCAGAGGCAACTACTTAGCTGCGTTCAATAACTCCTTGATCTCCTCAAGCTTCGGCACACGACCCGAAATCTTCACCTGTCCATCCATGACAAGGGCTGGGGTGCGTAGCACACCGGTCATAGCAATTTCCACCATGTCTGTTACATAGATTACCTCGTCATCACGACCGAGTTCCTTAACTGCATCTTCCACTAGCTTGAGGAGTTTCTTACAATTAGCACAACCTGAACCTAAGACTTTGATCTGCATTTGCTTGCCTCCTTTATTAAATGAGCATTGGGGTTAACCAGTTAAACAAGTAGCCAATGATAATAATGCCAATCATTGTTCACCAGCGATTTTAGTAGAAAGGGCATACAAACTCTATACAAAAGGGTTCTCTCGTTTGTACTTGGGAGAACCCTTTATGCTGGAACTAGCCTCTTTCGCGCACAATAATTCTAGCAACTGCCTCAGCAACTTCCCCGGTTAAGGAAATGCATTGTTCTAGATGTTCGGGAGTGCCGAGGGTAAGGTTTTTAGTCAGTACTCGGCAACAGAGAGATTTATGGTTGGCCCGAAACTGGTCATGAAGTTCCTTAGAGAGAGCCATGGCCTTGTTCACCCGCTCGTCTTTAGCCTGTGTCCTACCAAAAACCATTCCGAGTGCCATGACGCCTCCAATAACAGCGCCACATGTGCACCCCGATCCCCCGATGCCCACTGGAAAGCCAGAGGCCATAGCGATCACCGAGTCATCAAATTCCAGACCAAATGCATCCCGAATCGTCTTGACTACAGCTTCCGAACAATAGAAATCACCATCACGATAGTATTTTTCTGCGGTAGCCCGGACTTGCGCAAAATCAATATTCAAGAATAGTACCCCCTAACTAGATTTTATATAATATATTAGCCATGTTCATTCTAAAGCAAGGCTCACGTGACTGCAAGCTAAGCAATCGGGGATAGATCATAATCGTGCACCGAACCAAAAAGGCGCGTCGCGCCACGTTAACAAATAAACGTTTTGCGACACGCCCAGGTCTACGTGAGGTTGCGGGTCGACGTAAGGTCGGCCCCTACTTCTGTGCTAGATTTTCCGCTATCTGGATCAGTGTGCGGGTAGCAAACCCAGTGCCGCCCTTAACAGCATAGCCCTTAGTCTTCTCGCCACTTGCCATAGAGGCAATGTCGAGGTGAGCCCAGGCGGCATCTTTGATAAACTCGCTGATAATCATACCGCCGGTAATGGCGCCACCACCGCGGACGCCTCCGTTGCGCAGGCTGGCCACTTCGCTCTTATAGAGCTCACGATAGTCATCGTGCACAGGCATGTGCCAGAAACGCTCACCGGCTTGCTGGGCGGCTTGCTCAATAACGGCCACCAGTTCATCATTGTTAGAAACCAGGCCGGCATAGACATCGCCGAGAGCAACTCCGATAGCGCCGGTAAGTGTAGCCACATCGATTATCTTGCTTGCGCCTTGCGATTCGGCATAAGCAACTGCGTCGGCCAAGATCAAACGGCCTTCAGCGTCAGTGCTGACGATTTCTACCGTTTGCCCGGTCATGGCCTCAATAACGTCACCCGGCTTGAGGGCCGTTCCGGAAGGGAGGTTTTCAGTGCAGGCAACAACGCCTAATATGTTCACCTTGGGTTTTAGTTTACCAATGGCCTGCATAGCGCTGATAACAGCCGCGCCACCGGCCATGTCGTTCTTCATGTGTTCCATTCCGGCACTCGGCTTGATGGAAATTCCACCACTGTCGAAAGTGATGCCTTTGCCGACTAAAGCTACTGTCTCCCCTCCCGGGTTACCTGCATAGCGCAGTGCGATTAGTTTAGGCGGTTGGGCACTGCCTTGTGCCACGCCCAGCAGGCACCCCATGCCCAGCTGCTCCATGTCGGCCCGCTCCAGGATCTCGCATTGCAGATTGCTCTCTGCCGCAACCTTGTCAGCCGTGGCAGCCATGTGGGTTGGGGTCATGAAGTTGGCGGGGGTGTTGACTAAAGTACGGGCCAGGTTGGTGGCTTGGGCGGTGATCTGCCCACGGCTTACGCCGCGTTCAACTGCTGCTAGTTTGTCGCCGTTATGTTCAACTACTATCAGTTGGCTGGGCTGTGCTTTGCCGTCGGTTTTGACTCCTTTAGCCTCATAACGATAGCTCGCCAATAAGCAGCCTTCGATGGTGGCTTGAGCGCAAGCCTCGGGGCACAGGCCACCGATACCGGCACCATGCACAATGGTGGCAATTGTTTGGGCCCTGCCCTTAGCGGCCACTTTGAAAGCCGCACCGGCTGCTTGGCGCACTCGCTCCAGAGTAAATTGCTCAGCTTCGCCTAAACCGACTATGATTACCTTTGCGGCATGCGCATCTATTGGATAAAGCACGGCCGTTTCTAGTAGCTTGCCGGTGAACTCGCCCAGCTCAATTAGACGGCTGATCTGCCCGCCAAGGGCCTTATCGACGGCTCCGGTAGCACCACCTGGGTTAGTTACTCCCTCAAACAAGTTAACTATCCAAGCATCTGCACGGGTTTTCAGTATATCTTGCTGTACTACTTTTACTTGCATCTCATAGCCTCCCTAAAATTATCTTCTATAAGATAGTTATTTCTCTAAAGACAGGCTATTCTCCTTTTACATGAACATGACAAATAACCCACCGTCTCCTTG
>DIPA01000116.1:7771-12286 GCA_002427055.1 Firmicutes bacterium UBA5500
CCACCGTCTCCTTGTTTCACTGGAACTATTAACAGATTTAATATAAGGTTTGGTTGTTTTATTCATAAGTTGACCATATAATGTTGTGTGGTACGCATCGGCTGGCTAATTGCCATGCCAACAACACAGAAGGAGTGAGCTTGGATGAGTGGAGAAAGGAAGAAAATGCTTGGCGCAGGGCTCTTGGTAGGAGCTCTGGGGGTATTGCTTGTTGTACTGGGCAATCCCAAAAACATGGGGGTCTGCGTTGTCTGCTTCTTGCGTGATATTGGTGGTGCATTAGGTCTGCACCGGGCTGCAATTGTACAGAACCTGCGAATGGAAGTACCCGGCTTTATTCTTGGTTCTTTCTTAGCCGCTGTGCTGTTTGGGGAATTTAAGTCACGCGGTGGCTCTAACCCTATTCTGCGCTTTTTCATGGGTGCCATGGTGAGTATCACTGCTCTCGTATTCCTCGGCTGCCCGCTGCGCATGGTGCTGCGTTTGGCCGCCGGCGACCTAAACGCTGTAGTTGGTCTGATTGGATTTGCCTGCGGTATTGCTGTAGGAATCTATTTTCTCAAACGTGGCTTTACCTTGGGCCGTAGTTACCCACAACATAAGGTAGCCGGAGCTGTCGGACCGGCTTTTGCTATTTTCTTGGTAGTTCTTGCTGTTGCTGCACCGGCGTTCATCTTCAGAAGTGGAAGTGGCCCGGGCTCGATGGCTGCTCCCCTGCTTTATTCCCTAGGCGCAGGACTTTTGATCGGTGCTGTGGCGCAACGCACACGGCTCTGTATGGTAGGCGGCATCCGTGATATGATTATGTTTAAAGATAGCCACCTGTTGCTCGGCTTTATCGCTATCTTCGTGGTAGCACTTATCGGGAACCTTTTGGCAGGTAGTTTCAATCTGGGCTTTGCGGACCAACCGGTAGCTCATACCAATCATTTCTACAACTTCTTAGGCATGCTGGCCACCGGTTTAGGCGCTGCACTTTTGGGTGGTTGCCCACTACGTCAGCTGATCTTAGCCGGCGAAGGCGATAGCGACGCCATGGTTACTGTGATGGGGCTTATCGTGGGTGCTGCTACCGCGCATAACTTTGGACTCGCTGCCAGCCCCGCCGGTGTTCCTGTTAACGGGCAAATAGCCAACTGGGTTATTCTGGCGCTATTTGTGCTGATCGGGTTTACAGCCCACGAAACCAGAAAAACAACCGCCACTAAAAGCAAAAAGTAAGGAGGTAAGGCCTAATGCAACACATAGTTGATGCCAGGGGACGTTCTTGCCCCGAGCCGGTAATACTAACTCGACAGGCCCTTAATGATAAATCAATTGAATCGCTCACTGTAATGGTGGACGCGGCCGTTGCTCGCGAGAACGTAGCTCGCGCTATTCTCAGTGCGACCGGCAAGCAAGCACAGATTAATGAGACAGCTGGCGGTGAGTGGGAGATTAGCGTTAAGCTATAGATAATGACACCTGAATTAGATCTCTACATCGTTACATTTCACTCGACTTACTGGGCTTTCGAAGCAGAGCAAGTCTTGAAAGATAGCGGTTTCCAGTGCCGTCTGCGGCCTGTGCCGCGAGAATATAGCTCTTCTTGCGGTATCTGTGCAGAAGTAAAGGCAGCCGATCTAGCAGCCATCTTAGACACTCTCGAGCAACACGGGCTAGAACACGATGCCGCTTATGGACCTTTGAAAGGAAGGTAGTAAACTTGGAACAGCTCTATCTTGATCACGCCGCTACCTCTTGGCCCAAACCCAACGTAGTTAAAGAAGCTATGATGCTAGCACTGGAGCAATCGGGCAATCCGGGGCGTTCCGGGCATAGTCTATCGCTTAATGCGGCACGCCTTATTCATCAGGCGCGTCATACACTCGCTCAGTTTTTCAACGCTCCCAGTTCTGCGCAGATTGTCTTTACTCTAAATGCTACAGACAGCCTGAACATGGCCATCAAGGGCATGGTGAAGCCCGGTGACCATGTGATTACCACTTGTCTCGAGCATAATTCAGTGCTCAGGCCGCTTTATGCCTTGAAGAACGCAGGTCAGATTGAGCTAACAGTGCTGGAGCTGCAAGATGGCACAGTACAGCCAGAACAATTTGCAGCGGCCATTCGGCCGGATACAGCGTTGGTTGTTACGACGCATGCATCGAATGTGATTGGTGCCATCATCGATATCGCTGCCGTAAGCCGCATTTGCCAAAAGGCCGGCGTTAAGCTGCTGCTTGACGCGGCGCAGACGGCCGGGGTATTGCCCATCGATGTGCAGGAACTCAACTTGGCGGCCATGGCTTGTGCCGGACACAAGGGTTTACTCGGCCCACAAGGAACCGGCGCACTCTATGTGCGTGCAGATGTCGAATTGGGATTCTGGCGAGAGGGTGGCACGGGGAGCATTTCGCACGAGGTTTACCAACCTCCTTTCATGCCCGACCGACTAGAGGCTGGCACGCCTAACACAATCGGCATCGCAGGTTTGGGAGCCAGTGTCAAATACCTGAGCGAAATCGGTATCGACACAATACGCCAGAAAGAAGCAGCTCTTACAGAGCAATTGCGGGCGGGCTTAAAGCGTATACCGGGGTTGACGTTTTATACACCAGATATCAGCATGGGAGTTTTTTCAGTCAATCTGGAAGGGTTTGACTCGGCTGGCCTTTCGGTGGCACTAGAACGCGAGCATGGCATTCTAACGCGCCCGGGCCTACACTGCGCCCCGCTAGCCCATAAGGCTATTGGGACTTATCCGCAGGGAACAACCCGTATTAGCATTGGTTATTCGACCACGGAGGCTGAGGTGGAGCAAGTTATTAAGGCCCTGGAGGAACTGAGCCGGCAGGTACGCTGATGCGCTTGCGGTACGGTTTGTAGGCATGTCAAGCAAGATAAGCAAGGCGGTATCTCGTTTAGGAGATGCCGCCTGTTGATTTGCCTGTAAGAAGCTGCTATTTACCGATGAAGCAACGCATTCTATAATGAGTATGTTTCCTAAATAAGCAATGGGAGGAGTGTTATCATGCAGGCGATATTTGAGACCCTGTTTAATGTTATCTACCTGACCAGCGTAATCACACTGGGTAGCATCATGGTCAAACGAGGCAAGCAGAACAGTCGGCTCTTTGGCTGGATGGCAGTGTTACTGGGTATGGGAGATGCATTCCATCTTATACCAAGATCCTATGCCCTACTGACAACTGGGCTGGAGGCTAACGCAGCTGCTCTGGGATTCGGGAAGCTGATAACCTCGATCACAATGACCATCTTCTATATCATTCTCTATCATATTTGGAGAAAACGCTACGATATTCGTAACAAGCAGGGCCTTACTTGGGCCATCTATCTGCTAAGTGCTATAAGAATTGTACTCTGTCTTTTTCCCCAGAACGACTGGTTCAATTACTACGCACCTGTTTCCTGGGGAATATACCGCAACCTACCCTTTGCTATCATGGGCATGATTATGATCTATATATTTCGTGCTGAGGCTAAGAAAGCCCACGACCAAGCTTTTGGCTTTATGTGGCTGGCCATCCTACTGTCATTTGGCCTCTATCTCCCCGTCGTGCTCTGGGCCACCACCATCAGGTGGATTGGCATGCTAATGATACCGAAAACTCTAGCCTATGTCTGGGTAGTGATAATGGGGTATAAAGAATTCCTGGCAGAAACCTCGCGCTAGATTCCATAAAGGCGAGACCAAGGCATATTAGCTAAGTAAATAATATGAGGGCCGGAGAAATCCGGCCCCATTTCGTTTACTGGCAATAGAGCTGTTTGAGCAGTCCTATTATTAACAACTTCCCCAATCTACAAATTGGGGGTTGTGCGTTAGTAACCAGATTTGCCGTTCCTTGGCCACTGCAGCAAGCGCCTGGCGAATCCGCTCCAGACGTTCACCATCGCAATTGACGAAGGGATCGTCAAGGATGAGCGGCAGACAGATATCTTCTGACAAAAGATCAGCAATGGCAAGGCGCAGACTGAGGTAGAGCTGGTCGCGTGCACCTTGGCTCAGCTGGGCTGGGTGAATCGGCTGGCCGGCGCCACCCCGCAGGGTGACCGCAAAATCGGCGTCAAGTTCTACCCTACGCTCGGGCTGGCCGGTGATCTGGCCAAAATAGTGGTTCACCTGTGCAGCTAGGCCCTCGCGATGGTTAGCGCTGTAATCGATGCGGGCCGCCTCCAACTGGCGATAGGCCAGGCCAAGTGCGTTTACCTCTAGGCTGAGCCGCTCTTCCTGCTGTCTTAGTTCCTGCAAACGGTCCTGAGCAACGGCTATGTTCACCGGTTCTTGCCCTTCTAATTGGGCCCGCCGCCGTAGCAAAGCCTCTTCCTCCCGTTGCAAATCTGCTATTGCCTGCTGCAGTTCTGCAGTTTCGGCCTTAAGTTGTTCGTATTGCTCTTGCGGGTGCATCGCCGACTCGCCCCCCAAACTGGGCAGCCCGGGGTTCTTGTCGACAAGGGCTTGCCAAGCAAGCCTAGTGGCAGCCAGGGTGTTTTGCAGATCTAAAGCGCGCC
>DIPA01000116.1:12361-13472 GCA_002427055.1 Firmicutes bacterium UBA5500
TGCAGATCTAAAGCGCGCCTTGCTAGACTAGCCAAGCCAGCGACCTGCTGGGCAGACCACAAAGCTGCCTGCGCCTGACGGATTTCATTAAGACTCTGTTCCAGCCGACGGTAGGCTTGATACTGCTGTCGTAAAGCTACCCAATCGCCAGGGATTGCCTCGCCTAATGCCGCGATACGTGCTGCGGCGGCGGACAGTTGGCCTGTCAGTGCCTCTATCTGAGTCTGCTGAGCAGCTAGGCGATTCTCGGCGTTACTGCGGCCGCCCGTCTCTCGCTTGCTGTAAGCAGCAATCATGCCCTGACAACTAGCTAACTCAGCTTGTGCCTTGGCTAGCTGGGCCTGGGCTGCGGCCAGTGCAGCAGATGTTGGCCTGGTTGCTTGGGCGGCCAGTAGACTCTCGAGAAATGTCTGCGTTGCCTGCAGATCTTGGCATCTCTTGAGTGCCAGGCTAACGGGACTAGGGGCTGAACTAGAATGCTTGCCGCCTAGTAGGGGCAGCAACCAGCCCAATAGACAGCAGGCAAGGCTGACTGCAAGACCCATAGGACCCGCCGTTTGTCCCCAGAAAACGTAACTAATAGCGGCTAGCAGTATGCCCCCCAAGCGACTGGCCCAGACTAATCCTGCACCACTTGCTGCAGGCTTTTGTCTTCGTCTGCCCCCCACTCGCCCCTGCATCCTTTGCCTGATGGCTGCCAACAGCTCGGCTGGCGTTAGCTGCAGGTCGCCAAAGCGCCGGTGGTAATCCTGCTCTAGTTCGCTACCGGTTGCCTCCTCAGTAACTAGCGCCGCATAGCGCTCCTGAGCCTGGTCGACTGCTACAGCCAGCTTCTGTTTGCGTTGCTCGTAGTTGTTTAGCGTTTGCTCCTCATGAGCCTTTAGCTGCGTCAGCTCTGCTTGGAGTGCCGTTTGCTCACGCTGTAGGCGGGCTAAGTCGCGCTCGCGTTCCAGCTGCTGTTCGAGAAACTGCTCCCACTCTACTAAGCCCTGGGTGAACAAGGTATATGTAGCAAGCTGGCTCTCGAGTGCTTCCGCCTGCTCTTCTAGTTGCCGAGCACGGTACAACGCTTGCTCTACTTGCTGTTGTTGCTCTAAGCCATGCTGATAAC
>DIPA01000116.1:13535-14940 GCA_002427055.1 Firmicutes bacterium UBA5500
GGGTGCGCCACTCGCTCCAGGCCTGTAAAGTGGCCGAGCGGGTGGCGAGCAAATGCTGTTTAGCCTGCCGCTCCTCAGTTAGAGCAGCCAACCGGGCCTGCGTCAGCTGTAGTTCATCGGCACTCTCGCGCCCCGACTCTATTTGCCGTTCGCAATTAGCTATTGCGTCTTGTAGCTCTTCTAGTTGGCGATCTTTGTTACCGCCGCGCGCTCGCCCGAGCGGCTCACCATAATAGCGGGTTATATCCTTGATTTCGCTTTCAAGCAGCTGCTGCACTGCGGTTGCTTTGCTACCACCGGCACCTGCCAAGAGCCCTTGTACTGCTGCATCAAGCCCCTCCGGCTCGGGCAAGGGTTGGGATAGGCAGAAAGTAGCTAAGAACAAGTCGAGCGAACTGACGCCGAGTAATTGCTGCAGCAGCTCTCGGTAGCCACGAAAAGGCCGCGAGGCGCTGGGATTGTCGGTACCTGTTGCTTGGGGCACTTGTACCCATTGCTGACCGTCATGACGACGCAAAGTAACCTCATGCGTAGCAAACTTACGCACGAGATGGTAGTTTTGCTTATCGACGGCAAAGTAGAGCTCACCGCTGAACTCGGGGGCATCATGCCAGTTACGATAGCGGGCTTGCCCAAACTTAGTCGGGTCACTAATATTAGGCAAACCAAAAAGCACGGCAGCCAGTCCGGCTACCAGAGTTGATTTGCCGGCTTCGTTAGGCAAGGCTAAAACGCTTTTGTTATCGAGCTCGATTGTGAATTCATCACGGTAGCAACCGAATCCGCGTAGGATCAGGCGCTGCCAACGAATATTGGCCATTCTATTTGCCCCCCTGTAAGAAGGCAGCCATACCATGACGCAAGGCTAGCTCAGCCACGCGGCGTTCGCTTGCATCCTGTGCCGCTGCCAGTTCCCTTTGCATACGCCGCACAAAGAAACCACGAATGGTAGCCTCTGCCGCCCATTGCTCAAGCAGACCGTCAGATAGGTGCAAGGTAGTATCGACCAAATCTAGGTGATAAAAATGGCGCGCCAAGCGACTCGCTAGTGCGCTCGCGTCGAATAAGAAACTGGTTGCTCCTTGTAGTTCGACCTGCAAAAGCAAATCGGGATCGGCGAAATGCAAAATAGTAGCGACCAACTCTTCCTCATCAGCGAACTGGCCAACAGCGAGCTGGATTACCTTATGGTCTACCTTTTGCCAGGGGACAAGCTCAACGTGGGCTGCTCCCGGCTGCAGAGAAACTACGGTCAGTTGGCCGCAGCCGATATCGCTAAACCCCTTGCTCGCGATAGCTCCCGCATAGGCAATAGTGGTCTGCCCGATCTGCTGCTGCTTGGGGCGGTGAAAATGTCCTAAGGCGACGTAATCGTAAGCGGCCTCGCCCAATGCTTGGCTGGAGA
>DIPA01000116.1:15056-15462 GCA_002427055.1 Firmicutes bacterium UBA5500
CTCGCCGGTCTGCCAATCGAGGGAGCCATGAAAAGCGCCCAAGTGTATGCCCTGGCTCTCCAGACGTGGATAGGGCTGCAGGTAACCATCGACCTTTGTTAGTCCACCTGTGTAGGCCATGCTGTATAGATAAAGCCGCTGCCCCCGTATTGTTAGTTCTAGGGGAGATCCCGGCAGAGGATTAGTTATTAAGATACCCGGCCAACGTTCGCCATAGCGCCGGTAAACTGAATCGTGGTAGGTAATTTCATCATGGTTGCCCGGCACCGTAATCACTGTTAGGCCAGCGTTTACCCAGGCTGTAAGCTCAGCCATCACGCTTTCCACAAGCGCACTGCCCGGCCGATGGGTTTCAAACAGATCGCCCACGATAAGAACCATGTCCAGGTGCTGCTGGGGATCGAGA
>DIPA01000116.1:15546-20771 GCA_002427055.1 Firmicutes bacterium UBA5500
AACCCAAGTGGTCAACTGCTGCAACAGCTTGTCCCGCTTGCCGGCATAGGCAGCGGCAGCTTCACCAAGCCAATTGGCCGACCAACCTAAGTGTAAGTCTGCTAAGTGCAAACATCTAAGCAAGCCACCACCTCCTTGTTATTAACAATAGGCCTACCAACAAATGTTCGCCATTGCGCGGCTAAATCCTGCGCGAAAAAAATAGCCATGAGGACTGTTTCGTCCCCATGGCCGGGTATCTTCATTCTATAAGAGCGTCTCAGCAAGCAGCCCTAGTGTGCTAATGAGATTAAAGCCGGCATGAGTTATAACCGGAGCAGCTAAATTACCCTCTCGCTCATATAGCAGAACAAAAGCTATACCTGGAATCAGAATCTGTACAAAGGAGACTGGGTTAACGCCATGCAATAGAGTAAAGCCTAAGGTGGTAATAACGAGGGCCCAACGTCTGCCAGATTTATGGCGGATAGTGCCGAAGACAATCCCCCGGAAAATTATCTCCTCGATAATTGGAGCAAAGATGACGACCCGGATAAAGAACGCCACCCAACCCCAAAGATAAACAGGAACATCCATCGATGTTTCAGCCCATTTGGCCCAAGGACCTAAGATGATTGGTAATATCTTACCGGGAATATAACTGAGCCCTTGCGCGCCTACGGCCCAAAGCAATCCTTTTCTCAGGCTGCCCAGAAATTTCTCTTTGGTTAACCCAAAATCGGCAAAACTCGGCCAATATCCATAGTGGTTATAGGACCACAAAAACAATAGACTCATCAGCGGGTCGAAGACCGCTCGGTTGTTCTCGGGCAAACTACTAGGATAGAGCAACATGCCAATAGTTTGTAGGAGCAAAAAGAAACCAAATAGCTTCAGAATATCCTTTAGACGAACGTCTAGCCCTTGCTCGGGTGTGAGCAAGTTACTGCGCCTCTTGTTCTCAACCGGAGGCACCTGTGGTGTCGTCTCCACCCCATCACTCCTCTCGCAACTCTTCCAATTAATATGAAACTTCTATCCTATATTTGACTCTCACTTAGCTAATTCCTTCATCTAGCCAGTTTTCCGGACAGTTGCCCCGTCCTATGCCCCTATAGGTATATTTTGCTTTAGACTCCTGCTTCTGGTCCTGTATATAATCTAGCTATCAACATACATAGAGGTCTAATCAATGCTAAACAAAATCACTAGAACACTTAAACCTTACCTACCTTTAGTTTTGTGCCTAGCAATGCTTTTAGGAACCTGGTCTTGGATTCAAACAGGTCCAGCGGAACAAGAACCAACAGACATCGAGATAGCTCAGGTAGCGCCTGACACTGAAAAAACAAGCGCAACAGAGGCTGCCGCAACTCCAGCATCCACTACTGATCAACCGACAAGCGAAGAAGCAGCAGCAAATGATCGGGGGCAACAGCCGGTGCCGGCGAGCGTGCCTAAAGCAAAAACGCCTTCGAATTCGGCTCAACGCGGAACAAGTGAGCGCCCGAAGACAAAGACCGACACAGCTGCCAGCGCGAGCGCCAAACAACAGGACCTGAATACATATGTATTGAATGCCATTAAGACATATGCCAATGGGAAATTCCCTTATCTGTTAGACAATAACTATACGGTTTATAACGGAGTCACTAGCAATATTTATTATCAGGGGAAGCTGTTGCTCAAAGCTCACCCCAGCGGTAACCGGGCCAGCCATTGTGTGGGGATTACCTTTGAGGTGTTTTTCAAGGCCATGCAGGCGAGGAACAAAGCGGCGGGGCTGGCAGCGGCTAGTTTTAATGGCATGTCATACAGTGAGATGACTGACTTTATGCTAAATTGGTACGCAGCCAACGGACCAAAAGATCAGAGCAACTTAGCCGTTGCAATAGAGAAATATGGGCTAGGGAAGAGAATTACCGATTTGAGCAATGCGAAGGCCGGCGATTTCATCGACTTTGGGCGCACCAATGGTACAGGACATGCCGTGGTACTGATCAACTGGATCAAGCGAGACGGCAAGATTATAGGTCTGCGTTATTGGTCGAGCCAAGAATCGACTGGCGGGATTGCTTATGCCGAGGAGTATTTCAATGTTTTGCGCCCTGACGGTACCCCCTATGGCAGCATACGACGAGATAGAATCTATATCGGCCGTGTTGGGCCAATTAATGCGTACCGTTGAGACGCGTGAGACGTGGGGACGTACTTTTTGTCTCATTCGTTACTCGAAGCATTTAGCAATCGCGTTGAAATAGGAATGCCTAGAATAGATACTCTTTACACTAAGGGCTATCTTCGCTTCTGAAGATAGCCCTCTTTTATTTTACCTTAGTGCTGAAGTGTGGTCAGCGGCGGCTCTTGACCTGTAGGCAAGGGACTAACGTAAGGGGTGTCCTGTGTGTCAGCCTGAAAAGCCAGCTTGGCCTGTGTCACTAAATTTGCATCGGCAAGAAAACGCAAGGTAGCTAACGCAAATACCTTAGCAGCAACTAACATACCCTTATGGCCAATGCTCATGCCTGAGGCAGCGCAGAATTGCCAAGAGTGTCCTGGGGTGCCGATAGCGCTACTAGCAACATTGAACTGGGCGGTGGGGACCACCCAACTGACATCACCTACATCAGTAGAACCTGGACTGACCTTAGTCTTGTCAGTGAACGACACGATTGCATCGTTCAGGTACTTCCCAGAAAGATCTACTCCGTATTGCCGCTTGAAGCTGGCAACAGCTTTGTCGTAATGGCCTGGCTGGTAGCTGGCAATAATCTTGCGAGCGAACTCCTGCTCAGCTGCATCCCACTGAGGCACGCCTACTTCATGTATGCAATCTAGCAAGACCTGGCCGATAACGTCGTTCTGAATGGTGTTATAGCAGCCTGTGAGGAAAGTGATGTCGAAACTGGTCTCAGTCATTAGGGCTGCCCCTTCAGCCACTTTCTGCAGTCGGGCATAGACTTCTTCTACTTGCTCCCACAAGGGCGCGCGTACATAGTACCAAACTTTAGCATGCGCAGGCACTACGTTGGGCTCGCCACCGCCATCAGTTATCACATAGTGTATCCGTACATCGGGCGATACGTGTTCGCGCAAGTAGTTAGCGCCTACATTCATCAGCTCTACTGCATCTAGAGCACTGCGGCCGCTTTCAGGGTCGCCGGCGGCATGTGAGGTGCGTCCGTAGAAGTTGAAAACGACTGAATTCATAGCTTGTGAGGTATCCCAGTTGACAGCTGTCTCAGAGAACGGGTGCCAAGCTAAGGAGATATCGACATCATCAAACAGCCCATCGCGCACCATATATACCTTGCCGGCCAGCAATTCCTCGGCTGGGCAACCGTAGTAGCGAATGGTCCCCTGCAAGCCTTGCTGCTGCATGGCGACCTTAGTGGCAATAGCACCACCAACGGTACCGGCGCCCAGCAAGTTATGCCCGCAACCATGTCCGGGAGCGCCGGGAGAAGCTGCTTCTTTCTCAAAGTGCACCTTCTGCGAGAGGCCGGGCAGGGCGTCGTATTCGCCCAACAGCCCGATGACAGGCTGCCCGCTACCATAGCTGGCAACGAAAGCTGTTGGCATGCCTGCCACACCTTTTTCAATCGTAAATCCATGCTTCTCTAGGAGAGCTATCTGCGCGCCAGCCGACTTGTGTTCTAAGAAACCGGCTTCGGCATAATCCCAAATTGCATCGCTGAGCTTTACCAGCTCGCTAGTGTTTTGGTCTATCCAATTGAGTGCTGTCTGTTTAGCCACCAAAACTACCCCTTTCTGATCTGCATTCTCAAATCTGTTCCTTTTTATCTTTCCACTACCTAGCCTTATCTCCTGCCGCTCGTCGACTATGACGAGAATTCAACCCAAAAATGCATAACCCGATAAGCCGCAGCGGCAATTAGCTCGGCCGCATGCTGCATAGCATAGCTTAATTCCATTGGTCCGCTTTCGACGGGGAAAACGCCGGCAATACCTTGTTCATAGACTGCCTCATAGTTTGCACCTAGACCACCTACTAGCGCAATCACTGGGCAACCACAAGCCCGTGCACGGCGCGCCAGACCAACAGGCGCTTTACCTTGCACTGTTTGCCCATCCAGGCGCCCTTCCCCCGTAAACACCAGGCTTGCGCCGGCTAAACGGCTATCTATGTCGATAGTATCGAGCACCACGTCGATACCGGAGTGCATTATACCTCCTGCGTAAGCGATAAGAGCCGCTCCCAAGCCACCGGCACCCCCGGCACCGGGTAAGTCTTGCACCGCCACCCCGGTAGCCGCTGCGGTGACTGCGGCGAATTTGTTGAGCCCTTGCGCCAACAGCTCAACCATTTCTGGTGTAGCACCCTTCTGCGGCCCAAAAACGGGGGCTGCACCCAGCGGTCCGCATAAGGGGTTAGTGACGTCGGAGGCAATCGTAATGCGACAACCCGGAAGTCGCTTGTCTAACCCGGCTAGATCAACTCGGGCTAAGTGTGGTAAGCTTCCGCCCAGTGGCTGCAACTCCCGGTGATTTTCATCGTAGAACTTAGCACCTAGGGCAGCTAACAGGCCCAAGCCCCCATCAACGGTAGCACTGCCACCGATAGTTATGATCAACTCGCTTACACCCAGATCAAGCGCAGCCCGCACTAGCTCCCCGGTGCCAAAGGTACTAGTTAACAGGGGGTTACGTTGCTGGGGAGGAATTAAGAGCAAACCGGAAGCCTGCGCCATTTCGATGACTCCAATGCGTCCACCGTCCAGCAAACCTAGCCGAGCCGCTACCGGGTGCCCGAGCGGCCCTTGCACTGAGTATGTACGATACTCGCCTTGTCTAGCATGCACTAGGGCATCTAAGGTGCCCTCGCCACCGTCGGCAATGGGAATCTCGTCAACTAGGCAAGCCGGGCAGGCCTTCCGGACCCCTTCAGCTATCGCTCGCGCTACTTGGGGGGCCGATAGGCTTCCCTTGAAAGAGTCTGGAGCTACAATCACGCGCATGTGCTCACTCTCCTTTATTGAATACATGATAATCATAACCTAAAGACTGCGGCAACAGGAACTCAACTCTGCAGTGCAGAATTAGTCTTCCTAAAGGAGTGATATATATGGCGTCACTAAGGCCTTGCCAAGATACTGATCTGGCAGCGCTTAGCCTGCTGGTGCAAGATTTTTTCAACCATCACCGGCAACTCAAGGGTAATAACGAGCCTATGTCTCTCGCAGAGGCAGAAAAGATCTGCCAAGAATGGTATGAAAGGCACCCCT
>DIPA01000116.1:20858-21077 GCA_002427055.1 Firmicutes bacterium UBA5500
GGTATGAAAGGCACCCCTTGCTAGTTTATGCGGAGACCGACCGCGTGATCGGTTTCGTACGCCTGCGCCAAGAAGGCGATGTTTACTGGATTGAGGATATTGGAGTAGACCAGACAGAACGAGGGCAAGGCCATGGCAGAGCAATGCTTGCAGCATTAGAAGCATATGTGCAGGAACGAGGGCAAGATTCTCTGTTTGTATTTGTGTTACCGGAAAACA
>DIPA01000116.1:21298-22889 GCA_002427055.1 Firmicutes bacterium UBA5500
TTAGAACCGTCCCCGAGGGGTCGGTCCCCGAGGGGTCAGGGTTGAGGCAAGCGGTAGGCGCGCCAGGCCAGATTGTCGATGCGTACGTTGCCTTGGCTGGAGACGCAACCCAAAAAGACACGATCAGCCTGAGACCAATAAGCGGCTGGAATAATGGCAGTTAGGGTCCTATCATCTATCGCTATAGAGATATCCTTCAGCTCACTCTCTTGCCCAGCTTGGTAAAGGGTGGCTTTGAGCTTACCCTGTTGCCAGCTCACAAGCAAGCGTGATTGTTCCTCCCCATCCCGGTAGAAGAACATGTCGTAGGTATAGCCCATATTCTTGCTAATCCTGCCCCGCGCCCGTAGAGATAGCTGTAGATCATCGCTTGTGGTTATACAACCGCTAAGAGACACTAAGTCGGCGCTAACCTGCACTTTAAAGAGAGGCAGGTCTCCTACCGGGTTTAGGGCTAATAGGTGTTCATCAAGATTAGGCTCTGGGTCAGAACTCCGTAGTATCTGACTGTCCGGATAAGTGGCGAACAGTTCGTTTCTGCGACAGAAGGCCAGCAAGGTAAACTCCATCACCCGCATTTGTGTCTTATACTCCCCAATGGCTCGTCTTTTCAAGGACATCTCAGCCGAAGTAAGCTCTAGAACACTCCATTCAGCGCCACGATCTATTAACTTGCGCGGCGGAGCTAAATATGTCTTGCCATAGAGAGGTAGTACTAAAGGCCAAGCCCCCCGATGCACCAGATAAAGATACTCTTTCGCCTCCATCCCCAGCTCGGTGAGCGCATACTTAGTAAAGCAATACGTGGCCCAATGGTCGGCATGGCTATCATTAGGATGAGGATAGAATACGTAGTCGGGCCTATATTCACTGATCACCTGACGTAGGTCGCTGACCACATTTGCCCCTGTGTAGCTGACTGCGGAGGTAAATGAGTTTAAGTAAGGACTCTGGCTGACTTTCGTATACTGACTAGTATATGGTTCATTCCAATAGCGAGGTGTCCAGAGGCTGTATAGCCCGGCATCGGGATACCCCAAATAGATGATATTCTGACTGTTCAAACCCAGTAATGCTAATGCCCGTTCGGTTTCCTGTTGCCGATGGTAGCCTAGGTTGGTAAAATCGCTTTTGGTAGGAGCCTTAGGCAAATAGTTCTCTTTAGCGGCCCGTGGAAAACCATCGCCATTGGTCATTACCACGATTTTTACTCTCACACCTTGTCCAACTAACCTATTAACTAGTGCTCCGGACGCTAAACTCTCATCGTCACAATGGGGGGCCACTATTAGCACTCTTTGCCCGGGTTCTGGCTGCTCAATTTCATCTAGCTGCTTGACTTGCCAATTGGCAGATCTGTATTGTAGTCCCGAGGTGATCAGAAGCATGACAAATAAGGCTAACATGATTTGCTTAGCCCTAAATCTATGCACACCCCCACCCCCCTCATCACCACTATATGATAAAGCATAAGTAATGAACACAAAAGAGGCCGTCCCGATGATGCTGGGACGGCTCGAGACTGCTGATAAAGGTCGTGGTCATGCTCGCGCGCTTGTGGCCTAGTTCACTGGAGGTAGGTGCTTAGCCA
>DIPA01000116.1:23153-23463 GCA_002427055.1 Firmicutes bacterium UBA5500
TACTGGGACTTTTTCAGTGGTCTGGGACGGCTCGTGTCTCCGAGAGATCTCCCTTATTGCTTGAGAAAGTCTAGTGCTGTTTCGGCCATTAAAGCCATGCCGATCGGAATGGCGTCTTCATCGAAATTAAAACAGGGATGATGCCCAGGGTAGATGCAATCTTTCTCGGGATTACCTGCCCCCAGTCGCAAGAAGATGCCGGGTGCCTGCTCGGCGAAGTAGCTAAAATCTTCCCCACCCATAGAAGGGCTGGCTGTGCGCACCACATTCTCAGCGCCCAGCACTCGCTGCGCTGTTGCCTCGGCTAAAT
>DIPA01000064.1:0-722 GCA_002427055.1 Firmicutes bacterium UBA5500
ATCACACACGATCTGGGTGTCGTGGCAAACGTTGCGGATCGAGTTGCCGTGATGTATGCTGGGCAGATTATCGAAATTGGCACGGCTAAGGAAGTCTTCTACGATCCCTGGCATCCTTACACGTGGGCACTGCTCGGCGCATTGCCGCAGCTAGGTATTAAGGGAGAGAAACTACCGGCGATTGACGGTACGCCTCCTAACTTGTTCAACACAATCAAAGGTGATGCCTTTGCGCCACGGAACAGGCGGGCACTGGCAATTGATTATGTCAAGGAGCCACCATTCTTCGAGGTTTCCCCAACACATAAAGCCAAGACCTGGTACCTTGATCCGAGGGCACCGAAGATTGCCAAACCTGATTCTGTTAGGCGCCTGGCGCAACAGGCCAAGATGCAAAGTGCGGCTACCTTGGAGCAGCCCCGTGAAACCAGCGAGCGCGAGGCTATTATTCAGGTCAAGGATATGCAGGTTACTTTCGGTTCCGGCCGTAAGAAATTTGTTGCCGTCAATAATGTTAACTTTGAGATATATCGTGGTGAGACCTTTGCCCTGGTCGGTGAAAGCGGTTCAGGCAAGACGACGATTGGTCGCGCACTGCTGCGCATCAACCCAATAACCTCCGGCGAAATTTATTACAAGGGGCGGAGGATTGATGGCAAGATCTCGAAGGAGCTTGATCTCGAGGTCATACGCAGTTGTCAGATGATCTTTCAGGACCCGAT
>DIPA01000064.1:939-1533 GCA_002427055.1 Firmicutes bacterium UBA5500
CTGAGGATCGTCAGCGCAAGGTACAACAGGCCTTGAGGGAAGTTGGTCTCCTACCCGAATTTGCATCGCGCTTTCCGCATGAATTCTCTGGTGGGCAAAGGCAACGTATAGGAGTTGCCCGTGCTTTGATCATGGAGCCAGAGTTCATCGTAGCTGATGAGCCAATTTCAGCGCTGGATGTGTCTATCCGGGCTCAAGTGCTGAACCTCCTAAATGATCTCAAAGCTAAGCGGGGATTAACCTACATGTTCATCTCCCACGATTTGTCTGTTGTTCGATTCATATCTGACCGTATAGCGGTCATTCGCGCTGGGCGCATCTTGGAGCTGGCTGAAACGGAGGAGTTATTCCGTAAACCGCTACATCCATATACGCAAGCGCTATTATCGGCGGTTCCTTATCCGGACCCCGAGCTAGAACGAAATAAGCAACTCATTGTCTATGATCCTAAGGAGCATGAGCGGCCAGGAGAAGAGCTCCTCTGGGCCGAAATTGCGCCGGGGCACTTTGTATCTGGAACTAAGTCGCAAATTGCGGAATATCGCTTACATTACTAGAGTCTAGAATAAAGTCTAGAAAAAGCAGGGCGTGTAG
>DIPA01000064.1:1626-9574 GCA_002427055.1 Firmicutes bacterium UBA5500
TCTAGAAAAAGCAGGGCGTGTAGCATACGTTTTTAGAACGTTTGCTACACGCCTTGTTCACTCTAGCATTATGTTTTGGCACCAGTTGCGAACCCATTATAGTAAGGATAAAACAAGAAAAGTGACACCACAGGTTGTATTGGCAAGCAGGCGGCAAGTCTCTCGCTCTTCCACTGTCAATTCAGCAAAAGAAATGACCTCTTCATCGAGGTAGTCGGACATATCATTAAGAGCACCCAGGGATCGCTTTGGGGGTCTGGCGATGGAGAACAACTGCCTCAGTGGGAGTTTGATACCGTCAAGGCGGAGGAAATTAAACCAGGCTAACGCGAGAAAAAACAAGCCCACGATAGTAAAAGCGTAGCTCATGGGAAAGTACATTGCTGTGTTGACAAAACGATTCCAAAGCAAGACGAAAACCAAGGCAGTAGGAAAATACGCTAGGATTTTGTAAATGATAGGGCGGAACATATAACGTTTCAAGTTTTTTCTTAGCCATTTTGTCAAATCGCTAACCTCCATTCTAGCCATGGGGACGGATCTTTTGCATAGGTACATTATACCTTAGATATGTCGACTGTATGAAAGGCTTTTGCATAACCAAGTATGACTTATTAATGAGTTTATCTGCGCATCTGGACTTCTTAAGTACTAATAGGTGTTGCTAGTTTCATATTGCACGGCTTATCTCCAAACCTTGACATAATATAATTTAGCATTTTTATAAGTATTTGTATAAAAATCCTGTAGGTATTCAGCCCTACAGGATTTTTTTGTTAACAATAAATAGCCATTTTAATTTTTTATTGCTTTGTTTCAGATTTTAAGGAAAGTTTTCTTTAAACAGGCAGGATTTATTCACTCGACGCTGAATATCATGATATAAGCAACATTGGCTCAATCCAATGTAGCCATAATGTTCAGTCTCTGGTGTATCAACATTATTAAGGAGGAAAAAAATGAAGAAGTTTCTCTTACTGCTGCTCTCATTGGCCTTAGTCTTGGGTATGCTAGTGGGTTGTGGGCCCAAGGTAGATACCAAGACGCTAATCGTCGGTAGCCCAGAACTCTCCGGCAACTTCATACCTGCCTTTGGCAACAGTGCTTACGACGTTTGGGTGCGCACACTCGTTATGGGTCACTCTACCTATGTTACTACACCGGCTGGTGAGATTGTTCTAGACGAATCGGTTGTCAAGGATCTCGCTACGGAACTAGACGACCAAGGTAACAAGACTTATACCTTCACTCTGCATGAAGACCTGAAATGGAACGATGGTAGTCCCATCACCGCCAAAGATTATGTCTGCTACATTCTTTGGTACGCCTCACCACAGTGGGTGGAAGCAGGTGCCTCTAGTACTGTAGCTGAAGCATTAGTCGGCTACTCTGATTACTATGAAGGCAAAGTTGATCGTTTCAAGGGCGTTGACCTGATTGATGAACATAAGTTCTCCATTACAATTAGCGCCGAAGAGCTTCCTTACTTCTATGAGACATCATATGCTGCATATATGCCGATCCCGATGGCTGTTTGGGCACCGGGTGCAACCATTGATGTCAATGAGGATGGCGCTAAGATTGATGGCATTAACTTAACTGATGCTTGCTCTACAGTGGCTTCTGAAGAACGCTTCAAACCGACGGTAACTTGCGGACCGTATAAGTTCGTTAGCTTCGAAAATAACGCTGTAACTGTGGTGGTTAACGAGCACTTCAAGGGCACTTACGATGGTAAGAAGCCTCAGCTTGAGACGATTATTATTCGTTCGATTAACCAGTCAACTGACGTCGACCAAGTGATTAACGGTGAAGTCGACATGGTGACCGGCGTTATCGAAGGCGAGAAGATTGAAAAGGCCAAAGCCGACAAGAACACTGTTGCTCATTTCTATGCCCGTAACGGCTTCGGTGGTTTCTTCATCCATTGCGACTTCGGCCCGACTGCAGTTAAAGAAGTACGCCATGCCTTGGCCTACCTCATGGACAGAGACGAGATCATCAAGAACGTGCTTGGCGGTTATGGCTCGGTCACGAATGGCCACTACGGCCTAGCTCAGTGGATGTATGAAGATAATAAGGCCGCAATCGATGCCTTACCACACTTAAGCCGCGATACCGCTAAGGCCAATGACCTCCTTGATCAAACCGAATGGAAGTTTGAAGAGGATGGCAAGACCCCGTTCGATCCGGCCAAGGCTAACGCTGATGGTACATATATCCGTCACAATGCCAACGGTGAGAAGTTAATCATCAACCACTTCGGTACAGAGGACAATAACGTGACCGATAACGTTGAGCTACAGTTGAAGGCCAATACTCCGCTAGCAGGTATCGAGTTTACGCTAACTCGTGGCGACTTTGACGCCTTACTTGCTCAATACTACTATGCTTACGAATTACCAGCAGACGAGCGCAAGTATCATACCTTCAACCTAGCGAGTAGCTTCGGTGTAGCATATGACCCATACTATAGCTTCCATTCTAAGTATCTGGGTACTTGGATGAACTCCAACCAAGTCAACGATCCTGAGATGGACAGACTGACCGTTGCTATGAGAAGTCTTGAACCGACACAGAAAGAAGAGTATTCCAAGATTTGGCTAGAATTCCAGAAGTACTATGCTGATTACTTACCAACCGTCCCCTTGTACTCTAACCAGTACTTCGATATCCATAGCAAGTACGTGCATGGAATGGACACCACACCGTTTGCTGACTGGACAGATATCATCTGCAATCTCTATAAGAAATAAGGAGATAGTGACCTGGCTTGGCGAGCAAATAAGTAGATGCGGATTGGGGATGGCCTCGCGCTATCCCCAATCCCCCTTCTTGCTTAGCTATTAATTCGCCCGCAATGCGTTTGCGCTGGGTCATGCACCTGATTCTTGGATGAACTTAGCTGCAACCGTTTGTTGCGGTGCAAGGAACAGCAAAGGAGGCTCCTGCTTTGTTAAGATACATTATTAAAAGGATTCTCTCGTTAATCCCTGTCGTCTTCTTAATAACTGTAATGCTTTTTACGTTACTAAAGATTATGCCAGGAGACCCTGTGCGGATGATGCTCAATCCAGGCTTAAAGGCGGAACATTATAAGGCAGCCTATGATGCTATGACAATTAAGCTAGGATTGGACAAATCCTATCCTGAGCAATATGTTAGGTGGATTGGCAATACGTTCCAGGGTGAGTTAGGTTGGTCAACTTTGCATAATCGGCCGGTAAAGGATGCTATCAAAGAACCACTAAAGAATACCATTATATTGAATATCTTCGTCATTATTTTGGAGTTGGCAATTACGTTGCCAGTTGGCATCAAGTGTGCTGTCAAGCGTGGCACGCGCTACGATAACTTCTGGCAAGTGTTTTCTTTGATAACTTATTCCATGCCTTCTTTTTTCATTGCACTATCGCTTATTTTCATTCTGGCAATTAGACTAAGATGGTTGCCCCCAGGCGGGATGCCCTTAACAATACACGGTAGGAACTTCGCCTATTATCTCTCCTGGTTGAAATACATGGCCTTACCTATCATAACTCTGACAATTATCAGCTTAGCAGGCACCATACGCTATGTACGGAACGCCATGATTGACGCTCTAACTCAAGATTACATTCGTACGGCCCGGTCTAAAGGCCTATCGGAGAAAGTTGTTATCTACTCCCACGCTTTTCGTAACGCCCTCATTCCTGTTTCAACTATTATTATCGGTGCAATTTTCTCCCTATTTTATGGTGCAGCCATTACAGAGACAGTTTTTGCATGGAATGGCATCGGCCATGTACTAGTAAAAGGCTTAAGTAATCGAGATTTCATGCTGGTGATTTCGATGAACCTATTCTTTGCCATGCTAAGTATTATCGCAAACTTCGTGGCTGATATCACGTATGGGTTGGTTGACCCTCGTATCAAGCTGGAATAGGGGAGGCGAGAGATCATGGAAACGAAAACCGGACAAGACCCCGTTTTGAAGCGGCAAACAGGTATATTGCAGTCCTTCTTCTCGATGATTAAACGTTTATTTGTCAAAGACAAGCCTCAGTTATCGGCCTTGGAAGAGGAGGCTATACAGACTCCTGCTAAGACTGTAATGAAGAATTTCCTACGTCATAAACTAGGCATTCTTGGTCTAGTCGGATTCATATGCATACTAGCCTTTTCCTTTGTTGGCTCTTATCTGAAACCGATTAATCTGGGGCATATGGAAACTACTTTACGTAATATTCGACCCGGCTATAATTACCTCAAATATCCTAGTCAGCTAGTCAAGGAAGGCGTTAAGACAATTTCTTCTGGTGTATCCTTTTCTGTGGGGCTTTCTCAAGCAGGTAATGTATACGTTTGGGGTACACAACCAGTCTATTTACTAGAGGGGTTCTCCACTTCAATACACAAGATCCCGGAAGAAGTAAAACAAGCTAATATCGTGCAGGTAACTGCCGGCGATCGACACATTTTGGCCCTTGATGATCGTGGCAAACTTTATGGCTGGGGGCTGAATAACTTTCAACAGGCCGAAGTGCCTACCAACCTGCAGTCCAAACTAAACAGCAAGCAAGTCGCAGAGATAATCGGTAGTGAACTCTATTCTGCTGTGCTGTTTGCCGATGGCGAACTCTATGTTTGGGGTAGTACCATGGCTAATCGGCTAGACATTATCCCCGCTGAATGTCAGGGGCACATTGTCAAGGTAGCTGCTAGTTCTAATAACATGGCCCTCTTACTTGATGACGGTACTGTAAGAACAACTGGTATTGAGAATGTCTTTAGACGAGTGCCGGAAGAATTACAAGATGGTTCAGCCAAGATTGTTGACCTTGCATCCTCCTACCGTGCCGTTCTAGCTCTTGACGACCAAGGCGAGTTGCACGCCTGGGGTGATACGGAATTTGGGATTCTCAATGCCCCTGAAATACCGAGCAAGGTGAAGGCCATGGCGGCAGGCAAGAATAATATGACGCTGCTGCTCGATAATGGGCAGGTCGTCTATTGGGGAGCGGACCATTATAACCAGCTTAGGCTGCCACCACGCTTGCAGCAGAAACCGGTTGCCAAAGTTTTCTCTACTATGTTCCAGAACTATGCCTTGCATGAAGACGGAACACTCACTGCCTGGGGTAACAAGGGTTTCCTCTTTGGCACTGACGAACAGGGCCGAGACTTGTTCACCCGCATTATTCATGGCGGCCGCATCTCGCTGACGGTTGGCGCTATTTCGGTTGTTATTTCGGTCATCATTGCTCTCTTCTTTGGTATGACTTCCGGGTTCTTTGGTGGCTGGGTAGATAACCTGTTAATGCGTTTTACCGATGTAGTAATGGCCGTACCGTTTTTGCCGATTGCTATTACCCTTTCGGCAGTGGTATCCGGTAAGGTACCTGAGATGTATCGCATCTATATGATCATGGTTATTCTAGGTATTTTAGGTTGGCCTGGCACTGCACGCCTAATCAGGGCCCAGATCCTGCTGGAACGCGAAAAGGATTTCGTTCTGGCAGCTAGAGCCCTTGGGGTGAAGTACTATAATATTATCATCAGGCATATTCTGCCCAATATCTTTAACCTGGTCATCGTCAATATCACATTGCGTTATGCAGGGTCACTCCTAACTGAAGCAGGTCTGTCTTTCCTCGGTTTTGGTGTCGCTCCTCCAACTCCATCTTGGGGTAATATCTTGCAGAACGCCCAAAGCTCCGCTGTAATAGAGTATTATTGGTGGAGATGGCTCATTCCGGGATTGTTCGTGGTCTTTGCTGCCTTAAGCGTCAACCTAGTTGGCGACGCTTTACGTGAGGCAATGGACCCAAGAGCAAATCAGAAATAGGGGGTAAGAAAGATGAGCTTACTAGAAATCAGAGACTTACACACCTATTTTGATACCCGGCGCGGTTTGATCAAAGCTGTCAACGGGGTCTCCATGAGTGTGGAAGAAGGAAAAACTCTGGGAGTTGTCGGGGAGTCGGGCAGTGGCAAGAGTCAAACGGCCCTCAGTATCTTGCAGTTGTTCGAGGACAACCAGAAGATCTATTCTGGTCAAGTTATTTTTGATGGTCGGGAGATTACTCATCTTAAGAGAGAAGAACTCTATGAAATTCGTGGGAATTCAATCTCTATGATTTTCCAAGAGCCAATGACCTCACTGAACCCTGTATTTACAGTTAGCCGTCAGATAAGTGAGTCGCTCATACTGCATCAAGGCTTAAGCAAGCAAGAGGCCCGGGAGCGGTCGATTGAAATGCTGAAGGCCGTTAAGATTTCCAACCCAGAAGAAATCGCCGACCAATATCCGCATCAGCTTTCAGGTGGTATGAGGCAGCGGGTAATGATCGCCATAGCCCTAGCCTGTCGGCCCAAATTGCTGATTGCCGATGAACCAACTACCGCCCTAGATGTTACCATTCAAGCACAGATTCTGCGCCTGATGAATGACCTCAAGGAAGAATTTAACGCGGCCATTATGTTCATCACCCACGACTTAGGGGTCATTAACCAAATGGCAGACGATGTGGCTGTGATGTACTGCGGGCAGGTGGTAGAAATGGCACCGGTAGATTACATCTTCAAGCCGCGCAGCGATTTTTCTCACCCATATACAGAGGCTCTACTACTCTCTATTCCCCTCTTAAAGAGCCAGCAGGGAAGTCGACTAGAGGCAATTCCAGGAGCTGTCCCGCATCCGCTCGACTTGCCGCGTGGCTGTAAATACGCGCCGCGTTGTAAGTACGCTACGGCTAAGTGTCAAGAGCAAGAGCCCGACTTAGTGCAGGTCAGTTCCGTGCAGTCGGTAAGATGCTTTTACCCCGAGAAGGGAGTGAGAAGTAGTGGAGAATAAGAAGGTACTAATTCGCATCCAGAACTTGACTAAGCATTTTCCGATCAAGAAGAAGTCTATTTTCCAGCGGGAACAGCTTTTTGTGCAAGCCAATGATAATATCACTCTAGATATTTATGAAGGCGAAACGTTTGGCCTTGTAGGTGAGAGCGGTTGTGGAAAGTCGACTTTAGGGCGAGTAATTCTACAGCTTTACCCGCAGACCAGCGGCACGACTCTTTACTATGGTCGCACTTTGGAGGATTTTAAGCCGAAATACGTTAGGCGGGTAATACATCAGCTTGCCGGTATTGTTGCTGACTATGAGCGTTTGGTAGCTGAGACAGGCAAGGACTTACTGCAAGAAAAGCTTTCTACGCTTAATCCCCGGCAAAGAAGGGTGCGTTCACGCTACGAAGACGTTCTACGCATAGCCGGTGGCCTGGTCCTAGCCGATGATCTGCATGAGGTTTCTCGCGTGCTCGAGGCAGAGTATGAAGCAAGTACTATCTATTCTCCTCTAGCAGCCCGCTTAGTTGACCTAGAGATGAACCGCGATGTACTTGAGAACCTGGAAAATAGGACTATGGAAGAAAATCAGCGCCTCGCTGACTGCAAACAAGACATTGAGCAACTGATGCCTCAGTTGAAAAGAGCCAAACTAGAGTTTGATACCAGACAAGATGCACTAGACAAATTGAAAGATCGCTATGCTAGTAAAGAGGGTTTTGCTAGGTTAGACAAGATGCAGGACCATGGTATTGACTTAGCGAAACTTACCGGCGAAGAAATTCGCGTTCTGCGGCGTGAGCTGCAAGTTATCTTCCAGGACCCATATTCTTCACTTAACCCGCGGCTTACGGTCGGTCAGTTAATCAGCGAAGCTTTAACGGCGCATAATATTTTCAAAGCCGGCACGCGTATACTGGAGCAATTTGTGCTCAATATTATGGACAAGTGCGGGTTGCAGCCCTATACTTTGCATCGCTATCCGCACCAATTTTCCGGCGGACAGAGGCAAAGAATCGGCATCGCTCGCGCATTGGCTCCGCAGCCTAAGTTCGTTGTTTGCGATGAACCTGTTAGCGCACTCGACGTGTCTATTCAATCGCAAATCATCAACCTGTTGCTTGA
>DIPA01000064.1:9679-10274 GCA_002427055.1 Firmicutes bacterium UBA5500
TTGAAGCAGCAACAAAGACTAACTTACTTGTTTATCTCGCATGACCTGAGTGTGGTCAAGTTTATCAGCGATCGCATTGGGGTCATGTACCTAGGGGCAATGGTGGAGTTAACTACCCCTGAAGAGATTTTCCAAAATCCGTTGCACCCATATACAGAAGCACTGCTAGAAGCTATTCCGACAACCGAAGATGAATCAAAGAGAGAGCTAGCGGTAATTAAGGGCGACATCCCGAGCCCAATCAACCCACCGAGTGGCTGTCGTTTCCACACTCGCTGCAAGTATGCTACCGAAGAATGTAAACAGGTAGTACCGGAGTGGAGGGAGATGAAACCTGGGCACTTTGTCGCTTGCCATTATCCGCTGCTAGACAGAGGTGAAGCAGGTGCTGAAAAAGTTAAAGGCGCTTCTGCCTAAAAAAAAACACCGGAAGAACTAGATGAGCACTATCGGCAAATAGAAGAGATAAAGCTTGAGAAAGGCGACATGCCAGCCATGCTGATCGCCGCCTTTCTCACCCTTGGCATCCCTGCGTTGCTCATCGCAGGCGCCATCTATGGCTTTATCTACCTCGTCTTCGCCCACTGAAACAACG
>DIPA01000101.1:0-2467 GCA_002427055.1 Firmicutes bacterium UBA5500
GGTGCGTGGATTGAAACCTTGGTCAGCGTGCGCTCGAGTTCGGGCGAATAGGTCGCACCCCATACGGGTGCGTGGATTGAAACCTCGTTATCTAGCTCTAGGCCGCGGTCATGCACGTCGCACCCCATACGGGTGCGTGGATTGAAACAAATATGCTCGGGCAAGGTAATGACCAATCTATGAGTCGCACCCCATACGGGTGCGTGGATTGAAACAAAATTGTTTGACTACTATGTTGAGTTTGATGACGTCGCACCCCGTGTGGGTGCGTGGATTGAAACTTTATATTTGTGCCGGGATCAAGGCTCCCGGCTGGGTCGCACCCCGTGTGGGTGCGTGGATTGAAACATACATACCCATCTTCAACGGCAACTGAACCGTGCCGTCGCACCCCGTGTGGGTGCGTGGATTGAAACCTGGCACCACCAGCCGACATGCAGGTATGGCAATGTCGCACCCCATACGGGTGCGTGGATTGAAACCGGCATACCTGTACCTCCACCCTTTCTCCGTCATAGTAGCACCCCATACGGGTGCGTGGATTAAAACTGCAAATTTCAATAAGAGCGTACTGCTGAAGTGCGCTTTTATTGTGTCCCAACATGCAGGAAATTTAGTTTGTGGCGCGAAATCTACGGTAACTGCAACATTAATGCAAGATAAAGGAGCGGATTATCATGGCTAGCAAGCAACGTCTTTATGATCTGATTGATGCTAAGGGTGCCGATTATGCTGCGCTGAGTGACCGCATTTGGGAGCATGCCGAGACGCGCTTTGAGGAGAAACAGTCATCCGCCACGCTAGTAGAAGCTCTTAAAACGGCTGGGTTTGCTGTGGAAGAGGAAGCTGGCGGAGTTCCCTATGCTTTTGTAGGTACTGCCGGCGCGGGGTCTCCGGTCATTGGTTTTCTGGGCGAGTATGATGCCTTATCGGGCTTGAGCCAAGAGGCTGGCTCTGCGGAGAGTAAGCCGATTATCCCCGGTGCCGGCGGACATGGTTGCGGGCATAACATGCTGGGAGTTGGCTCACTAGCCGCCGCGGCTGCTTTGGCCCGGTATTTGGCAGAAAACAAGCTTGTTGGTACTGTTAAGTATTATGGTTGCCCCGGCGAGGAAGGCGGTTCGGGTAAAGCCTTTATGGCACGCGAGGGTGTTTTTGCTGATCTTGATGCTGCTATCTGTTGGCATCCGGGTACAATGAATGCGACCAGCTCAGGTTCTTCTCTAGCCAATATTCAAGTCTACTACCGTTTCACCGGGCGCGCTTCGCACGCAGCCGGGTCACCGCATTTGGGACGCAGTGCGCTTGATGCGGTTGAACTGATGAATGTCGGTGTTAACTACTTGCGCGAACATGTTATTCCTGAAGCGCGTGTGCATTACGCAGTAATTGATACCGGTGGCAAGAGCCCTAACGTGGTGCAGGCAAATGCAGAGGTGCTATATTTAATCCGGGCCCCTAAGAACAATTTAGTGCAGGAGATCTATGCCTGGGTGAACGACATCGCTCGCGGTGCAGCCCTAATGACACAGACGGAAGTGCACATTGAAGTAGATAAGGCTTGTTCGAATCTAGTTCCAAACGAGACCCTAGAGAAATTGATGCAGGCGAATCTAGAGGCTATCCCGGCATTAAGTCAGACATCCGAAGAGCAAGCGTTTGCCGAGGCTATACGAAGCACTCTAGGAGAGGCTGAACTGGCAAAGGAGAGTACGTCGTTAGTTCATAAATATGGCGGGCAGGAGGGGCGGCGTTTGGCCGAGCTCTTGGTAGGTAAGGCTTTGCATACCGCTGTCTTGCCGCATCGTACTTCAGAGCAACCGATGATGGGCTCTACCGATGTATCCGACGTTTCTTGGATTGTGCCTACAGTGCAATGCAATACAAGTTGTTACGCTCTAGGCACTCCCGGTCACTCTTGGCAAATGGTAGCGCAGGGCAAATCGAGTTGGGCACATAAGGGGATGTTATTGGCAGCAAAAGCAATGGCTGCCACTGGGCTAGACCTATTCCAACAACCAGATCAGCTGACGGCGGCTAAAGAAGAGCTTAAAGAGCGTCTAGGTGATGAACCCTATCGCTGCCCCATTCCGGCAGGGGTACAGCCCAAACCGGTTAAATAACAGTATCGCCAACAAGATATAGACCAATAGTTGTAATAAACCGCCCACATTGCGTGAGGCGGTTTTCTTTCGGCGAGATTGTAGACAGTACTTTGCTACATTCCTTAGAAGATTGGCAGGATATCGCTTGCGCAAGGAGAACTAAGGTGGATGGTTGAGCAAAAAACGAGGAGGATGACAATGGGAAAGATTAATGGTAAGCGCGCCTATGAACTGCTAGAACGTATTGCCTACGAGCGCCTTGCTTCCAGTGAAGAGGAAACTCGCGCTGCGCAAACTCTGGTTGCGGAGCTAGCCAGTTTTGGACTAGAGGGGAAAATTGAGACTTTCTCTATCCCTACTTC
>DIPA01000101.1:2537-11210 GCA_002427055.1 Firmicutes bacterium UBA5500
ACTACTTCCACTATTAAAGTAGCGAAGCTAGAGGTGCTAGAACCATATCAGGCCAGCTATGAGGTAGCGGGCTATGGCTTAACAGGCAACACTGCGGCCGAAGGTCTAGTTGCTGAGTTAGTTTACGCCGAGGATGCCGACGATGCTAATTTACAGGGCACCGAAGGCAAAATCGTCTTGCTTAATGAAGGCTTGTCGGTAGATAAGTATGGGAAATTGGCCGAGGCCAAGGTTTCTGGCTTTATCAGTATGGGAGGCCAGATTTGGGACCGACAGGATCTGCCACGACGCAGTATTCGTGAGACCTATTTCAAGCATGGCAAAATTCCGGGTGTGTCTATCTTAGCAGCCGATGCGCTGGAGATGGTACAAAAGGGTGCCAGTAAGGTTCGTTTAACGTTAGTGCAAGATGAGTTTGCAGCTGATTCCAGAAACGTAATCGCTGAAATTAAAGGGACTCGCTTCCCTGAGGAAGTAGTTTTATTTGCTGCTCACTTCGATAGCGTGCCCTATAGTGCTGGTGCTAATGACAATGGCGCTGGTTCTGTTATTCTAATGGAGTTAGCGCGTCAGTTTGCTGAGCAGGCTCCTCTGCGCACCGTGCGTTTTTGCTGGTTCGGTAGTGAAGAGCTCGGATTGCTAGGTAGTTTTGCTTATGTAAAAGCGCACAAGGAAGAGCTAGATCCCATTAAGTTCGTCATTAACGTTGACGTAGCCGGTGGCTATTTAGGCCATAACGTAACTTATGTCATGGCAGAAGATGCGGTTAAGGGGTACGTAGAAATCATGGCTAAACAAGAGGGTTTGGCTATGGCTGTTCGCCACGATGTTTATTCTAGCGATACAGTTCCTTTTGCCGAGCAAGGTATTCCGGGCATTAACTTCTGCCGTTTTGGTGCACCTATTCATAATCGCCATGACACATTGCAATACATAAGTGCCACTCGCTTAGAAGAACTAGGCGCTTTCACTTGGTTGTTCTCCGAGAGAACTGTAAATGCTGGCGTTTTCCCAGTGGCTAAAGAGATTCCCGATAACGTCAAGAAGAGCGTGCAAGAGTATCTGGAAAGGCGCAATGGCAAAACTAAGGCTAAAGAGAACAAGCTAAACTAAATATTTTCTGTAGATATGTATAATCATTACTAAATATCCCAATACTACAGATGAAATAATCTGTAAATATGGGGTGATAGTGTGTCAGTAATGTGGTTTAAACAGGCGGCTAGAGGTAGAGGTAGTGCAAATGCTGACAAAACCTACAGAATTACTTTTACCGATAGGCCTAAAGGAGTTCGACTAAACGCTGCTTTTACTAAACATTTGGTGGCAGTTGATGTTCAGTTCGTACAGATTGGAGTAGAGGAAGATCTGCTCTTAGTTAAGCCTATGGATGAAAGAAAAGACAGCTTTAAGCTGATAGTTAACAAAAACAGTGGGCAAGTTTGCTCAACTGCAATTGGTAACTGGGCAGCCGAGCAAGGTCTTGTCAAACGTAGGGCCGCAGGCAGATGGAACAACGAGCGTGGAGTATACGAATTTGAACTGACCGAATTGCTGCAGGCTGAAGATGAACAGTCGCTTCTGCAGACCGTAAGTGTGGGAAGCCTGAATAGCTAACGAAAAGGGGGCTGTTGCAGCAACAGTCCCCAGGCAACAAAAAACCCGGCCATTATTGGTCGGGTTTTTATGTTCTCTTTTAATTACCAGCGAGAAGGCCGTTTTGCCTGGAAGCAATCCTGGCAATAAACTGGGCGGTCACCGCTTGGCTTGAAAGGCACCTGCGTTTCTTTGCCACACTCAGCGCAAATTACAGTGTGCATCTCACGAGGTTGGCGCATACCGCCACCATTGTTGTTCTGGGCCTTGCGGGCAGCACGGCACTCAGGGCAACGGCTCGGCTCGTTTTGGAAACCGCGAGTAGCGTAAAACTCCTGCTCACCAGCAGTGAAAACAAACTCTTTGCCGCAATCACGGCAAGTTAAAGTCTTATCAGAGTACATAGTATAACCTCCTTCCCGAAAAGTTTTCGTCTTGTCTGAATCTGGCCGGGAGAACGGAGGTCAAACAGAAGACTTTTCTAGGTCTAGCTACCTTGTCTTCAGCCACAACTAGACGATTACAACTAGTATAACACAATTGTCGCAGAATACAACACGTTTTCTTTATTCGCAACGGAATTAAGCTTTTAACTCCCCCAATGTCACAAACCTAAGCAATTCGGCTGCTCTTGCAGCACACTGCCATTTTTTCGCTTACATATCGCAGTTGGCTACGCACAAACTAGGCGTAGTGTATTGTCTACAACGAACAGCAGAAAAAGGGGGAAAACAAGTGGCTCAACACATTCATTGCACAGTGAGCAACTGTCATTACTATTCCAGCGGTAACAAGTGTTTGGCTAGTGAGATAGTGGTGGTTAGCGATGAGTTTGGCTACAGACAGCCAGACACGCAAGACGCAACCCAATCCGCCAACTTCCCAGAAACACCGGCCAACTCATGCATGGAAACCTGCTGCAAAACTTTCACTCACGCCGGTGGCGACAAGACGCATGTCGATGGCGTGACCAAGAGCCAAGCCAACTTTGGTGGCAGCAATCGTACTCGCTAGAATCAATGCCCGGCAACTGCCGGGCATTTGCCTTAATTGAGACCCGAATTATCAGGTTGTTCCCGAACAGGAGCAACTTTTAATTTTCTTCCTAGCAGGATAAATCTTTTGGTAGACGAATTAGTTATCTGTATGCAAAGTTATGCAAAGTGCGGTTGCGGCCAGTTCTTATCTAGCTACAACGCGCCCACATGGAAAGGAGTAGATCTATTGATGAGTCGTATTACATCCCCAGAGGCATTCTTTGGCCATCAGTTGGGGGCAGATCGCAAGATCGCCCGCTGGGACAAGATTGTTGACTACTACTACTTGCTGGCTAAGGAATCCGACCGCATTCAAGTTATCGACCTAGGCCCGTCTACCGAAGGGCATCCTTTCTTACTCACCATCATTTCTTCGCCGACAAACTTGGCGAACTTAGAAGAGTTGCGTCAGATTAACCTGCAAATCACAGACCCTCGAGGACAAACGGAAGAGGCTATTAAGGCCCTTGTTGATAAGGGTAAGGCGGTCATTTTGCAGAGTATGAGCTTGCATGCCAGTGAAATTGGCGGCACCCAAATGGCCCCTGAGTTGGCCTATGACTTGCTTACTAATGACGACGCTGCAACCAAGCGCATTCTGGATAACGTCATTTACTTAGCGGTTCCCTGCTTTAACCCCGATGGGCAGCAAATGGTTACCGATTGGTACAATGAGTGGGTAGGTACCGAGTATGAAGGAGCTAGCATGCCTTGGCTTTACCATAAGTTTGCCGGTCATGATAATAACCGCGATGCTTTCATGCAGAACTTAATCGAGTCGTATTACATGGGACAGCTACTCTTCAAGAAGTGGCGCCCACAAGCTTTCCAAGATCATCATCATATGGGTAGCTATGGTCCCCGCCTGTACATAGCGCCCTATAGTGAGCCTATCCGGCCTGATGCTGACCCCCTAATTTGGCGTGAGTTATCTTGGTACGGTGCGCATATGGCTTATAAGTTAGAAGAGGCTGGCCTCGATGGCATTATCAATGGTGCGCAATTCCCCGCCTGGGGACACTTTGGTTATCATTGGATCACCAACCATCACAACATTGCGGGTATGTTAACCGAGTCAGCCAGCGCCAAATTGGCCACTCCTCTATATATCGATCCCAGCCAGTTACGCGGCGCAGGCAAAACAATGCCCGAATACGCACCACAAACGAACTTCCCCAACCCTTGGCCAGGCGGTTGGTGGCACCTACGCGACATTGTAGAGCGCCAAAAGACGGCTGCTTGGGCCCTGCTCGACGTAGCTGCTCGTAATAGGGAAACAGTTCTGTGGAATAGCTACTTGAAGGCCAAGCGTCAAACTGAGCGCGGCGCCGCTAACAAGACACAGGCTTATATAATTGCGCCAGAGCAGCATGATGCCCTAACAGCTCGCAAGTTAGTGCAAGTATTGCTGAATCAAGGCATTGAAGTGCAGCAGGCTACAGCCGCTTTCTGCGCTAATGCACGCGTTTACCCTGAGGGTACCTATTTGGTCTCTTTGGCACAGCCTAAATATGGCGTGATTAAGCAGCTTTTGGGGCGCAGTTTCTATCCAGATAATCAGTGGACGCAGAACCCAGACGGTTCCACCAGCATTTTTGACTCTGCCGCTGACACGGTAGCCGAGTATATGGGAGTTAATATTATTCCTGCCAACCAGCCACTTTGTGGTGATTTTGCTGTTGTCAAGGAGTTGGCTGCGCTACAAGGTCGGGTCTGTGCTGAGGGTTCATTTGGCTATGTGTTTAATGGGAGCCTCAATGATAGCTATCGCCTTGCTAACCATCTGGTGCATGCTAATGTGCCGGTTTGGCGTATCGACGGCGTGCTTCACCTTGATAATCAAGTCTTAGCCCCAGGTGCGTTCTATATTGAAAGCGCGGCTGCCCAAGAGGCAAAAGCACTAGCCAGCCAGTTAGGTATCGACTTATATGGCCTCAAGGCCGAGTTCACAGGTGCTAAGCACGCAGTGCAACCCCTGCGAGTAGGGCTGTTCCAGCGTTACTTTGGCGGCAATGCCGATGAAGGCTGGACTCGCTTTGTTTTCGAGAAATTCGAGCAACCCTATACCACTGTCAAGAGTGAAGAAATTCGAGCCGGTAACTTGAGAGATAAGTACGATGTGCTCGTTATCCCTAGTGATTGGGAACCACTAATTGTCGATATCAATGCCCCAGGAGATAAGCGCGCGGCTATGTTCCGTAGTTGGTATGGTGACTCTATTCCGCCCCAGTATAAGCAGGGTATTGGAAAAGAGGGTGTAGAGGCTATTCGTACCTTTGTTAAGGCCGGTGGCCGTTTAGTGGCTATGAATAACGCTTGCGATTTTGCCATCAAGACCTGCAACCTGAAAGTGCGTAATGTAGTAGAGGGCCTCGGACCCAAAGACTATGTTACCCATGGCTCCACCCTGCATGTAGATATTGCCACAAGTGATCGCCTGGGCTACGGTATGCCCGAAGATGCCTTGCTTTTGAACTGGAATAGTCCTGTACTGCAGGTGAACGATAACTTCCGAGGTGAGAATTATCGTGTAATTGCCAGATACCCAGCTAGCGATATCCTACAAAGTGGTAAGCTAGTAGGTGAGAAGCTGATTGCTGGCAAAGCTGCAGTGATAGCGGCTAAGTATGGCCAAGGGGAAGTGGTATTGTTCGCTTTCTCGCCGCAGCAACGTGGTCAAACTCATGGCACCTTCAAGTTGCTCTTTAACTGTCTGCAATAAGTAAGCACTGAGTTGTTTGCTCAAGAATTCGAGTTGGTCTCCCTCTCCATCTGAAGAGGGAGACCTTGACATTAAGGAGGAATTAACATGCGCGTTGCTATTGCTGAGTTTTTCCATGAAACCTGCACTTTTTGTCCTGATCCGACCACAATTGAACTCCTAGAGCCACACGTCCGCCGAGGCCAAGCCATCTTGGACCACTTAACCGGTGGCTATATGCACGGATATAAGCAGGCTCTGGATGAAGTGCAAGCTGAACTTGTGCCCTTGCTTGAGGCGGGCGGTGCCCCTGGGCCTTATACCAGTTGGTTAGACACTGCTTGCTTCGATAAATACACAGATGAAATTGTAGCTGGTTTGCGCGAGGCTGGCGAAGTGGATGGCGTCTTACTGTCCTTACATGGCGCTATGGCCGTGCAAGGTGTGCCCAAGCCCGAGGCAGAAATTGTGCGTCGTGTACGACAAGCGGTTGGTGACAAGCCGATCATAGTCACCCTGGACTTGCATGCTAACGAGGACGCAGAACTGACGGATGTTGCCGATGCTGTCTTTGTTATTAAGACTTATCCTCATCTCGATACAGAGCAGACCGGCTATGCAGCCGCTAGGTGTCTCATTGATACTATTCAAGGTCGTTTTCAACCTCGGCAAGCATTACGCAAACCGGGTATCATCTCGGCTAGTATCTACCAGGCCACCGACTATCCCCCGGTGCGAACATTACTCGAGCGTTGCCGTGAATGGGAGAAGCAAGACAAGGTGCGTTGGGTGGCTGTTGCACCCGGTTTCGCTTATGCTGATGTGCCCGACGTAGGCCTGAGCGTAATTGCTGTAACTAATGGTGATCAGGCCTTAGCCGATAAAATCGCTCAGGATGTTAGTGACCTAGCCTGGTCTTTGCGCGAATCATTCTGTCAGCCCTTGCCTAATCCGCAGGAGGCTGTGGCCGAGGCGCTCGCCCTAATCCGTCAAGGTCAAAGACCGGTAGTGTTGGCTGATGGTGCCGACCGTACCGGTGACAGTACTCATATGTTGCAAGAGCTTCTGAACCAAGGTGTGAAGAACTTTGCTATTCCGGGAATTGCCGATCCGGTTGTCGCCAAGCAACTAGAGGCAACGGCTCAGGTAGGAGACAAAGTTAAAGTCAGCGTTGGTGGTTGGGCCAGTGAATTTTCTGGCGCGCCGGTTGAAATCAGTGGGGTTATCGAGTTCATGGGGCGGCCCAAGTATACCTTAGTAGGACCGATGGGAAAGGGCCGACAGGTGCAAGATGGGCTGGTCATCAGACTCAATTTGGGATATAACAATCATGTGGTCATTTCGGAGCGCATGCGTGGCGCTAACGATAGCGCAGGTTTCACTGCCGTTGGCATTGATGTAGATAGTCTCGATGTTGTTGTGCTCAAAGATCGGGTTCATCATCGTGCTTTTTGGGACACTGTGGCCAAGGCCGATATCAAAGTCGATGCGCCAGGCATTGGCGTTGCCGATTTGTCTACTCTACATTATGACAATGTCCCCGACGACATCTACCCTATTGGACGTAAATGGCACAAGGAGGAAGTCAGATGAAACAGACATGGACAGATTACGCCAAATTTGTGGAAGACGTGATGGAGCGCGAGCATATTGCCGGAGCAGCCATAGCAGTTGCCCAGCATGGTAGTGTGCTCTTTCAGAAAGGGTTCGGTTATCGCGATGTTGAGCAGCAGTTACCGGTCACCCCTGACACAATTTTCGGTGTAGCCTCAGTTAGTAAGTCTTTTACAGCTATGGCTATTATGCAGCTGGCAGATGCAGGTGTGCTTTCCGTGAACGATCCTGTAGTTAAGTATCTGCCTGAGTTGCGGCTGCGCGGTGTCGATGATTTGGAGAATATCAAGATTAAGCATTTACTCTCGCATACGACCGGGTTGCCACCGATGACGCGCCGACAAGATATCGCTACTTTCGCTGAGCATCTAGATTTCTTGGCTAACGAAGCATATACAATGCTAGGCCAACCGGGCGATTATCTCAGTTACTCTAATGATACTTTCTTACTGCTCGGTGCAATAATTGAGCGCTTAACCGGGCGTATATATCGTAAATATATGACAACACATTTGTTAGACGCTATTGGTATGTATCGCTCAACTTATAGTATTGAAGAACTGACTCGTTTTCAAGATGTGACCGTTCCTTACATGTATAGCGAGAAAACCGGAGACTTCGTGGAGCAGCAGTGGCCGGCCCTCGGTAATTTTGAGGTGGGGGGCGGAGTGCGTTCTTGTGTAACTGACATGCTGAAGTACGGCGAGGTCTATGTCAATGGTGGCAAGCGCGGTGATAAGGTAATCGTCAGCCCTGCCGGCTTGGCCTATATGCAGCAACCTATCTACCGCCACGCCCGCAAGACATCCTATGGTTCAGCCCTCCAGATCACACCGGATCATGGTGGTGTGACGCTGGTCGAGCACGGTGGTAGTCAGGAGGGAGTGGCCTCCAACTTCGGTTTTATTCCCGAGCGGGGTTTGGTAGTGGTGGTACTCACTAACACCAGTGGTGCTTCGGCTAACCTACTCTGGCTTGCTGCAGCTAATACGGCTCTTGGATTGCCGCTCGATCTAGCGCGTAGTGAAGAACCTGAATATCAGGCTACTGCAGCCGAGCGTGAGCGCATTTTGGGAACTTACTCCTCCAATGAGGGTGGTAACCTACGCGCATTTATGCAGGGCGATGAACTCTTGGTCGAGCTCGATGGGCAGCAATTCCCTGCCCGCATGAGTGGTCCGGATACGGCTGTTTACACAGGTAAGATCGAGCGCCCGATTAAGTTCTTCTTTAAGGGCGACGAACCGGCCTGGGCTGTTTTCAGCGGCCTACGCATGTTACAACGCACTCGCATCTCGTAAACTCCCATTTTACGAAAAAACAAGCCGCCCCATTTTTACCTGGGGCGGCTTTCGCCTTATTTGTCGTGTTCAGCCCACTTCTGGCGGCGCAGCCTTTCCGGGCGGTCTAGGATGCGTTTGCGCATGCGCATGTTCTTGGGCGTTATCTCAATCAGCTCGTCGCTCTCAATATACTCGAGTGCCTTTTCTAACGTTATTTCGGGTGGTGGCGAAAGACGCATAGCTTCTTCCGCCCCGGCGGAGCGTAAGCTGGTTAAGTGTTTTTTCTTGGTGACATTAATGTCGATATCTTGTGAGCGGCCTGTTTCGCCTACGATCATGCCTTCATAGACTTTTGTTCCGGGCTCAATAAACAAAGTGCCGCGATCCTCAGCCTGATAAAGCCCAAAAACAGTGGATACCCCGGCTTCGTAGGCTACCAGTA
>DIPA01000101.1:11306-13921 GCA_002427055.1 Firmicutes bacterium UBA5500
TTCGTAGGCTACCAGTACACCATGATTACGCTTAGGAATGTCTCCGCGATAAGGCCCGTAGCCATTGAAAATATGGTTCATTACTCCGTAGCCTTTCGTCTCAGTTAAGAATTGCGAGCGGAATCCAAGCAGCGAGCGGGCCGGGATGTCGTATTCCAAGTGCACTGTGCCCGATTCAGAGGTGTTCATGTCGAGCAGTTTGGCATGACGACTGCCGAGCCGCTCCATAGTAGCTCCCAAAAACTCTTCCGGAACTTCAATACTCAGCAGTTCCAGCGGTTCCAAAACTCGACCCTGTTCATCCTCTTTGAAAATCGCCCGCGGGCGGGAGACAGCGAACTCATATCCTTCGCGCCGCATGGTCTCAATCAAAATTGCTAAGTGCAATTCGCCGCGACCGGAAACATGCCAAGTGTCTGCCGTTTCGCCATCTTCTACCCGCATACTGATATTGGCGTAAGCTTCCCGGTGTAAGCGATCACGTAGATGACGTGTAGTTACATACTTGCCTTCCTGACCGGCTAAGGGGCTATCGTTAACCAAGAAATCCATGGTTACTGTCGGTTCATCGACCTTCACAAAAGGTATTGCTACCATGTGCTCCGGATCAGTGAGTGTGCAACCAATGCTTACTTCCTCAAGTCCAACGATGGCGGCAATGTCACCCGCCTGGGCCCCTTCTTGCTCAGCACGGTCTAGGCCGATGAATTGATATAGCTTGGCGATTTTCTCCGTATGGTGGCTGCCGTCAGGATCGATGATGGCTACCGTCTGTCCGGTTGTCAGGTTACCGTTTTGGACGCGTCCAATAGCGATACGGCCTACATAGTCGTCCCAATCGATACTTGATACTAACATTTGCAGCGGTGCTTCCTGGTCACCTTTTGGTGCCGGAATTTCGCTGATAATCGCTTCGAAAAGTGGTGTGAGGTCGATGTTTTCGTCTTCCAGATTGTGCTTGGCGAAGCCGGCGCGAGCAGATGCATATAGCACAGGGAAATCGAGCTGATCTTCGTCGGCTCCCAGTTCAATGAACAGGTCAAGACATTTGTCCAGTATTACGAGAGGGCGTGCGTCTTGCCTATCTATCTTGTTAATCACTACAATTGGCTTTAGCCCCAGACCCAAAGCTTTCTGTAGCACATACTTGGTCTGCGCTAGAGGCCCTTCGGCGGCATCAACCAACAGTAGAACTCCGTCAACAGTACTCAGGGTGCGCTCAACCTCACCCCCAAAATCTGAGTGACCGGGGGTGTCCACAATATTAATTTTAGTGCCTTTGTAGAAAATACCGGTGAACTTGGCCATGATTGTAATACCTCGCTCGCGCTCTAGGTCGAGCGAATCCATGACCCTCTCTTGGACTTGTTCCTTAACATGGAAAATACTACTCTGTTTTAGCATGGCGTCGACTAAGGTTGTCTTGCCATGATCAACGTGAGCTATAATAGCAATGTTGCGAATCATTTTTTATGCTCCCTCCACACAGTCTAACAGGGCATTATATCCCTTTTTAGGCTGGTTAGTCAAAAAACAGCTGCCTGCTAAGCTGCATACAAATATAAAAATATTGTTACCTGAGCAGGAAATGCGAGTAGAGAAGAGAAATTCTCTTTAACACAAAACGCCTTAGGGTTAGTTTTTGAATAGTAGGAGGTTCACTTTGATACAGGTACGCAAAGCCACAAGGGAAGACATCTTAGGCATACAGCAGGTTGCCCATGTCACTTGGCATTACACATATGAGCATATCATGCGTCCCGATACTCGCGCTCTTGTTTTGGCTGAATTCTATAGTGAAGAGAGTCTGGCGTGTAGCCTTGAACGCAAGGAAATTGCATTTCTGGTGGCAGAGGAAGCGGGCCGTATCATCGGCTTTGCTCAGGCTTTGCCACGTCCTCAATCTGGCTACGAGGTTACTCGCACTTATATTCTGCCCCAATATCAGCGAAAAGGTGTAGGGACCCAGCTGACAGCAGAACTTGCCAAGAGCCTACCCGGACAGACTCTTTGGGTATTTGTTGAACGAGAAAACCAAGGTGCCCTGGCTTTTTATCGGACACAAGGTTTCAAGCAACAGCGCGAACTCGAATTGCCAATCTACAGCGAGACGCTGCCTTTCATCGAACTGTCAAGATAACAAAGTCAGGCAGCATATAAGCAGCAGTAATCTTAGGACTACCCGTAAATGTATGGGTAGCCCTTTTGTTTTATATAGCAGACTAGTTAACAGGAAGACTAACTTAGTACATGAAAACACCTACCTGCTTTCTTGCCATGTACAACATGGGTACAATAGAAGATAACAGGAGGGGAGGGAGCTTAAGGTTATGGATTTACCTGCGGCTTTTACGGCCAGAATGCAGCAGTTGCTGGGCAGCGAATTCGCTGCTTTTCTGGCGGCTATTGACCAAGAACGCAGCTATGGCTTGCGTGTGAATACGCTCAAGACAACGGTAACGGAACTGCAGCAGTTGGCAGGGGCGTGGTCGCTGGCCCCGGTTCCTTGGTGCCCAAGTGGTTTTTACTATGATCCCAGTGACCAGCCCGGCAAGCATGTTTGGCACTCAGCCGGCTTGTATTATCTGCAAGACCCCAGCGCAATGGCTGTAGGC
>DIPA01000101.1:14040-14321 GCA_002427055.1 Firmicutes bacterium UBA5500
GCTGCGCCCAAGCCGGGAGAGCGTGTGCTGGACCTTTGCGCCGCCCCCGGCGGTAAGGCTACTCACCTGGCTGCCTTGATGCAAGACACGGGCCTGTTGGTGGCGAACGAAGTTCATCCTGCTCGGGCTAAGATTTTGGCCGAGAACCTGGAACGTTGGGGCAGCAAGCATACTATTATTACTTCTGCTCAACCTGCCGAACTGGCCAGTCGTTTTACTGCCTGGTTTGATTGCATTGTCGTCGATGCGCCTTGCTCAGGTGAAGGCATGTTTCGCAAAGA
>DIPA01000101.1:14454-15278 GCA_002427055.1 Firmicutes bacterium UBA5500
GGTGAAGGCATGTTTCGCAAAGATGAAGTAGCGCGCGAGCAATGGAGTGAGGCTCAGGTGCGGGCCTGCGCCACCACTCAGAGCAGTATTTTGCAGTCTGCCTATACAATGCTGGCTCCCGGTGGTCGCCTGGTTTATTCTACTTGCACTTTTGCCCCGGAGGAAAACGAAGGCTCGGTGCGTCGGTTGCTAGAGCATTATCCCGATTTGGAGCTCATATCAGCCCAGCTCTATCCCAGTTGGCAACCCGGGTTTCATCAGGCTGCCGACGATCCACTGCGCCTAACAGCTCGCCTCTGGCCGCACCGCTTGCGGGGAGAAGGTCATTTCTTGGCGCTGATCCATAAAGCCGGTAACACACCGACTAACAGCAGGCCTATGTTAGAGACTGCTACATATCAAAAGGCAGATGCCGAGCTAGAAGCTTTTGCTTTAGAGGCTTTGACGAAATTGCCGGCAGGCCCGTACTTGCGCTTTGGTGACCACCTTTACCGGGCCCTACCGGATACCCCACTGCTGCAAGGCCTGCGTGTGTTACGGCCGGGTTGGCACCTAGGAGAGGTGCGCAAGGGCCGCTTCGTGCCCGGTCATGCTTTGGCCCTCAGTTTAAGACCAGAGCAAGTTCAGCGTTGTCATCATATCAACTCAGTTTCCATTGAGGCAGAGAACTACCTGGCAGGTCATACCCTAGCGACCGACTTGCCCAATGGCTGGGCCCTAGTCTGTGTCGATGGTTTTCCTTTGGGTTGGGGGAAGGTGACAGCCGGAGTCTTGAAGAATCATTACCCTAAAGGCCTACGGCGCTAACCCAAGACAGGGGGACG
>DIPA01000036.1:0-131 GCA_002427055.1 Firmicutes bacterium UBA5500
CGCCTGAAGCACAAAACCCAGGTATTTATCCAGCCGGAAGGTGATCATTATCGTACGCGGCTAACACACACGTTAGAAGTGTCGCAGGTGGCGCGCACCATCGCTCGCGCTTTGGCCTTGAATGAAGACCT
>DIPA01000036.1:284-3310 GCA_002427055.1 Firmicutes bacterium UBA5500
CATGCCGGTGAACAGACCCTAGACCGGCTGCTGCCGGGCGGTTTTCGCCATAATGAACAGTCGCTGAGAGTGGTCGATAAGCTGGAAGGGGACGGGGGACTTAATCTTACGGTGGAGACACGTAACGGTATCTATTGCCATACGGGTGATAAGCAGCCCACCACTTTGGAAGGCGTAGTGGTCCGTTTAGCAGATCGTATCGCCTATATCAATCATGATATCGACGATGCTTTGCGGGCGGGGGTGCTGAAGAAGGACGATTTGCCGCAGTTTGCTTTACAAGTGCTAGGGCAATCGCACGCAGAGCGAATTCATAATATGGTGCTAGATGTAGTTGAGCAGAGTCGCGGACGGGGTGTTATTACTGTTTCTGAGCATGTGCAAGAGGCAACGGATGAGCTGCGCGATTTTCTCTTTGACCGTGTTTATATCGGTTCTGAAGCAAAGCGGGATGAGGGCAAGGCCGAAAGAATGGTGGCAACCTTGTTTGCCCATTATCGGCGTTTCCCCGAGCAAATGCCCAGCCTATATCAGGCTGTTTGGCGGCAAGAAGGGCTAGAGATCGCTGTGGCAGATTACATTGCCGGCATGACAGATCGCTTTATCATACACCAATTCGAACAAATGTTTATTCCGCAAGGCTGGACGCTTTAAATTGCAGGAATTTTGCTGTGCATAACGAAATATAGAATGAGCAAACTCCTCATTCCGTGAGTGTTGGCGGGATGAGGCGTTTCATTCTCAGCCTAGTGATGATTGGGCAAGTCATAAGATTTTGTCAGATGTTTGAGGCGTGCAGGAAATGCTTTGTTGATGACGAATAAAGCTACACCGAAGTGAAACAAATGTGTGTTATTCACGTAGTGTACTGCGGTAGCAATACTCTATATGTGAAAGCAATAAACTAAAAATGGTTGTTAATTTGGCTATGGGTGAGGAGAGATAATGCCTGGATTTGTATTTACAGACGACTTTATTGAGCAGGTGCGTGGTGCCAACGATATTGTAGAGGTTATCGGTCAACAGGTGCACCTGGAGCAGAAAGGCAAAACTCTATGGGGACTGTGCCCTTTTCATGCTGAGAAAACACCATCCTTTAGCGTCAGCACAGACAAGCAAATGTATTATTGCTTTGGCTGTCATGCCAGCGGCACGGTTTTCAATTTTGTGATGGAGACGGCAAAACTCTCTTTTCCCGAAGCAGTGCGCACTTTGGCCGCGCGCGCTAATATTCCTCTTCCTGAGGCAGTCGCTGATTCCCCTGCAGTTAGAGCTAAACGCAAAGAAAGACAATTACTTTATCGGGTTAACCAGTGGACGACCGACTATTTCTGTAGCCAATTGCGGCAAGCAACAGATGCTAAGGCAGCTAGAGACTATTTGGCGAGGCGAGGGTTAGCGGCAGATTTAGTGGAAAAGATGAGGATAGGCTATGCCCCGGCTGGTTGGACAAATTTGGTTGAGGCAGCCGAGAGCAGTCAGGTTCCCCTGGCGACGTTGGTGCAACTAGGATTGATTGTACCGCGACAACAGTCTGGTTACTATGATTGTTTTCGTGCCAGAGTGATGATCCCTATTGCTGATGAGCGGGGGCGGGTTGTTGCCTTTGGCGGTCGCGTTCTGGATGATGCATTACCTAAGTATCTGAACTCACCGGAAAGCGTGCTTTTTGATAAGGGGCGTCTCTTGTTTGGTTTGCATTATGCTAGCCCGTTTATTGGCAAGGCAGGATGTGCTGTATTAGTTGAGGGCTATATGGATTGTTTGGCAGCCTGGCAGTATGGGGTTGGCCATGTAGTAGCATCACTCGGCACGGCACTAACTATGCCACAAGCGCGTCTATTAAAAAGGTACACTAATCAAGTGATTCTCTGTTACGACGCTGACAGCTCCGGATTACGGGCCGCCCTGCGTGGGCTAGATATCCTAGTTAAAGCCGGCTTGCAGGTAAAAGTTGCTACTTTGCCGAGTGGTAAAGATCCTGATGACTGCTTGCGCCAGCAAGGTGCTGATTACTTTCTGCAGGAGATCTTAGGCAAGGCACAGCCGATAACTGAATTCCAGTTGTCTATGCTACGGCGGGAATACGATCTGGATACAGTTGATGGCAAATCGCAATTTGTGGTTGCTGCTGCAAGTGTGTTAGCCAGGCTCAATAATGAGGTTGCTAAGACTGCTTATGCGCAGCGAATCGCCCGGGAGATTCAGGTGCCGGAAGCGGCTGTTTTCGCAGAATTGACTAAGCATACGCGAACTGCCAGCCCGGCCCGCGGGGATAAACTTGGTAATAGCAGGGATACTACAAGTGTTGATTTAGCCGCTATGACGGAGCCGGATCCTGTTTTACGGGGTTTTCAGATAGCGGAAGATAAGCTACTGGGTTTGGTTCTTAACAACGTGACCGGCTCGGAAGAGTTGCTTGTGGCGTGGCAGGAGCTTGATGTGTACGCTTACCCCATTGATCGTGAATTGGTAGAGTTACTGAAGGATGAACTGCAAAAGGGGCAGGTTCTGGATGTGCGGCGATTGCGTGAACAGGTTACTAGTCCGGAACTAGGTAAGCGTTTGGCACAAGTAGTTTGGTCCGATAGCCTAGAGTTAGAAAACGCTGCAATTGTAGCAAGTGACTGTTTGGGCAAACTAAAACAGTTGGCCATAAGGTGTGCGATAGCTGATGTACAAAAGCGGTTGCAAAAAGAGGTAGATGTTGCAATTCGTAAGCAATTGTTGCAGGATTTGCAAATACTTATAGAAAAACAGAAAGGTTTGCGACACTAGGCAGGTGTGCTAGAGGGGGATTTCGCTTGGATAAGAAAGAAATGTTAGAGGTAATCAAGGAGCTATTGGAAAAGGGGAAAAAGCAGGGTGTTATTACCTATAAAGAGATCATGGACGCCCTGCAGGAAATAGAGCTTAATCCCGACCAAATAGACGACATTTATGAGAGTCTAGCAACGTTGGGTGTTGACGTTGTCGGCGATGATGCGTCTACTGATGAAAGTGATGCGAAAAATGACGACGACGAG
>DIPA01000036.1:3566-3799 GCA_002427055.1 Firmicutes bacterium UBA5500
TCGGATGAAGAGATTTCCTTAGCGAAACGCATGGAGCAAGGCGACGAAGAGGCCAAGAAGCAGCTGGTTGAAGCTAACTTGCGTTTGGTAGTTAGTATTGCTAAACGCTATGTTGGGCGGGGTATGCAGTTCCTTGATCTAATTCAAGAAGGTAACCTAGGTCTCATGAAGGCCGTGGAGAAATTCGATTACACCAAGGGTTTCAAGTTTAGTACTTACGCTACTTGGTGGAT
>DIPA01000036.1:3883-4690 GCA_002427055.1 Firmicutes bacterium UBA5500
TTTAAATTCAGTACTTACGCTACTTGGTGGATTCGCCAAGCAATTACGCGGTCTATTGCTGATCAGGCCCGTACTATTCGTATCCCGGTGCATATGGTGGAGACGATCAACAAGCTAATTCGTATTTCGCGTCAGCTATTGCAAGAATTAGGGCGTGAACCGTTCCCGGAAGAGATAGCGCAAGAGATGGATATTACGGTGGAACGGGTGCATGAGATTCTTAAGATAGCACAGGAACCGGTCTCGTTAGAAACGCCAATCGGCGAAGAAGAAGATAGCCATCTGGGCGATTTTATTCCGGATGATGAGGCTATTGCACCTGCCGATGCTGCCGCGTTTGCTTTACTACGCGAGCAACTGGATGATGTGTTAGACACACTAACCGAGCGTGAGCAAAAAGTGTTGCGATTGCGTTTTGGTTTGGAAGACGGGCGCGGTCGTACGCTGGAGGAAGTTGGACAAGAATTTGGCGTCACGCGTGAGCGCATTCGTCAAATTGAAGCAAAAGCTTTGCGCAAACTGAGGCATCCCAGTCGCAGCAAGCGCTTAAAAGATTTCTTGGAGTAGCACCAGCTAACGCAACAAGATATTAGTTGAGTGATTGCGGCATCTTGACGAAAATCACTTGGTGTTCTATAATTAATCTTGCTGTTCCTCAGTAGCTCAATGGCGGAGCAACCGGCTGTTAACCGGTAGGTTGTAGGTTCGAGTCCTACCTGAGGAGCCATTTGGGCCCATAGCTCAGTTGGTCAGAGCGGTCGGCTCATAACCGATTGGTCCTAGGTTCGAGTCCTAGTGGGCCCACCA
>DIPA01000036.1:4892-5164 GCA_002427055.1 Firmicutes bacterium UBA5500
GGTCACAGGTTCGAACCCTGTTGCGCCCACCAAATGAAACGTCGATACCGTAAGGGTTTTCCGCCCTTGCGGTATTTTTGTTTTCTCTATCAAAACTGAGTGAGAATAGGTAAAGGGATACTAGGTTAACTGGTTAGTCTATAAAACGTGGAGTCGAATATAATCTTTCAGCACGGCATATTAGTATAGCACAGAAAAATGCCTGTCTATGACAGTTGACTTATTCTGTTGCAGATTACATGAAGCTGAATTATAGGTTAATCGATAGGGGG
>DIPA01000036.1:5278-5663 GCA_002427055.1 Firmicutes bacterium UBA5500
GGGGGCTAGCTTTGAATCAGCGCCATGAAGATGAGTACGGTATTGACCTACGAGACATGCTTTACATTATTCGTAAGCGTATTGGCATGATCTTGCTTATTCCTGTTGTTACGGTATTGATTGCAGCGTCATTAGTGATGCTGGTTATGCCAAAGATATATGAGGCTAGCACTACCCTCATAGTTGGTAGGACGCCAACGCAAAGTCAAATTGCCTATAATGATGTCTTGCTTAACCGTCAGTTAGTTAAGACATACAGACAGATCGCACACAGCAATAAGGTTATGGAGCCAGTAATCAAAAAGCTAAGGCTGGACTTAACACCAGAGCGATTACGCTCTATGGTTGACGTAACGCAAATAGGCGATACGGAGCTCATTAGGAT
>DIPA01000036.1:5768-8055 GCA_002427055.1 Firmicutes bacterium UBA5500
TTTCATTCTGCCATATACAATTAGGATATCGGTAGAGCATATTGATCCATACAAGGCTATGCAGGTCGCAAACAGTATGGCCGACTCATTCATATCCAGTGTTATCGAGATTATGCAAATAGATAACGTGACAGTGGTAGATGAGGCTAGGTATCCACAACAACCCATTAAGCCACACACATTACTGATAACTGCTATTGCTGGTTTTTTGGGTCTAATGTCGGGTCTATTACTTGTCTTTTTGTTGGAGTATCTCGACAGGAGTATTAAGACTCCAACTGATGCTGAGCGTTACTTAGGGCTTCCAGTGCTCGTAACCATTCCACGATTTCGCGTATCCGAAGCGCTGACAAAGGAGGAATTGGATAATGTCCCCAGTCAAATGGCGATCTCGACACAGTCAAGCTGATACTCTGGGATTAATTGTGGATAACCCGCGTTCTATGGCAGCGGAGGCATATCGTACGTTACGTACTAACGTTCAGTTTTACAACGTCGCCGAACCGATGCGTCGTCTTTTGTTCACTAGTGCCACCCCTAGAGAAGGCAAGTCAATAACGGCGGCGAACTTGGCTATTGCTTTCGCCCAGGCGGACAAGAAAGTGATTATAATTGACGCTGATTTGCGACGACCCAATTTGCATCGCATTTTTCAAATCAGTAATCAAGTGGGGTTAACTGATGTGTTGCTAGGCACAAGTGATCTTGCATCGACCCTAGTATCTACAGTTGTACCTGGTTTGCTGGTATTGCCGGCTGGCCCTCTGCCGCCTAACCCGGCTGAAATGCTCGGGTCTCCTCGTATGCGCGGTTTGCTAGATGAGCTCAATAAAGAAGCAGATCTAGTTATTATTGACAGTCCTCCAGTTGTTATCGTGACTGATGCAGCAGTACTCGCTCCTTTGGCTGATGGCGTAATTCTGGTGGTAGCGGCTGGCGAAGTGAATCGCGAAGTAGTCCAGCAGGCCAAGTCTCAGCTGGAGGCAGTGAGGGCTCGTGTGCTTGGGATTGTGTTAAATGGAGTAGAGGATAAGGCTAAAAGCCATGATTCTTACTATTATTGAGTACTTAACCGTGAGGCTGTCCGCGTAGCATACGGGTTGGTTGTTTGTGGAAATAACGGGTCTGTATTTGAGCTATCAGTGCTAGGTCAGGCTAGCGTCAAGAGAGTCTATTGATTACTTGTGAAAGGTGGGCAAGGTGTGTTCGCGAAATTCAGGCTCAAAATTGCGCTAGTGTTTGTGGACATGTTCGCATTATCCTTCTCCGGGCTAGTGGGGCTCTGTTTGCGTTTTAATGGGTGGCCAGAAGCCCCTTACATACGCACCTGGGGCTATTATCTCTTAGTTGGGGTTCCGCTTTATTTTGTCGTCTACTATTATTTAGGCTTGTATAGACACCTTTGGTATTATGCAACGGCCAGTGATCTACTCACAATCACCGGTGCAGTCTCTATTGCTTCAATTTCCTTGTATGGCATCATGCATATTGGTCTAAGGGTTGATCTCTTGTGGAGTGTCTTGGTTATTGCTTGGTTCATCAATGTCCTTGTTGTAGGTGGTGCACGGTTTGCTTTGCGGCTTCGGGCTGATTTCATCAAGCGTAGTACTATGAATGGCAGCAAACGCACCTTGATTCTTGGCGCTGGCGATGCCGGTAGGATATTGATGGAGGAAATTGCAAAACATCCGGAGCTAGATTATAAGCCTATCGGTTTCCTGGATGATGATGTGCAGAAGGTAGGTCTGCAGGTGGCTGGTTTGCCTGTGTTGGCCAAACAGGACATGTTGGAAGAAACTGTTTTGTCGCACGGAGTTTCCAATATTATTATCGCCATGCCATCAGCTCCTAGCGCAAAAGTTAAGGATTTAGTCCAGTGCTGTGCAATGCTCGGCATTAAGCCTAAGCTTGTTCCAGGCCTTTACCGGGTTCTGAACGGGGGATTCAACTTGAATTCTCTACGTGAAGTTCAACTCGAAGACTTGCTATCAAGGCCCGAAATTAAGACTGATTGTGCTGGCATTGTTAGTTATGTGCAAAGCAAAACGGTATTGATTACTGGCGCTGGTGGCTCAATTGGCTCAGAGTTGGCGCGGCAAGTAGCTCATTTTGGTGCTGGTAAGTTACTTCTCTTGGGGCATGGCGAAAACAGTATTTATCAGATACACAAAGAGTTACGACAGAATTTCCCTAGGCTCGCCCTTGTGCCGCTCATTGCGGATATTCAAGACAGACCTCGCATTGACGAAATCTTCGCCAACCATAAACCACAGGTTGTATTCCATGC
>DIPA01000036.1:8154-10232 GCA_002427055.1 Firmicutes bacterium UBA5500
AGCTTATAAACACGTGCCTCTTATGGAGCACAATCCGGTTGCAGCAATCAAGAATAACATTTTCGGTACTAGGCATGTGGTGGAAGCAGCTAACAAATATAGGGCAGAGTGCTTTGTCCTGATTTCGACCGATAAGGCAGTTAATCCGTACAGCGTAATGGGGGCAACAAAGCGTTTTGCTGAGATGCTAGTGCAAAGCACCAACCTGATCAGCGCGAGTAGATTTGTAGCAGTACGTTTTGGCAATGTGCTTGGCAGTAGGGGAAGCGTAGTGCCCTTGTTTAAGGAACAGATCGCACGCGGGGGGCCGGTTACAGTCACGCATCCCGACATGACGCGTTATCTTATGACCATTCCCGAGGCAGTGAGTTTGGTCATACAGGCGGGCTCAATGGGGAAAGGGGGTGAAGTTTTTGTGTTGGATATGGGTGCGCCTGTAAAAATAGTTGATTTGGCACGCGATATGATTATTCTTTCAGGGTTAAAACCTGATCAAGACATAAGAATTGAGTATACTGGCATACGGCCCGGTGAGAAGTTGTTCGAGGAGTTACTAACGGCAGAAGAAGGCATAGGCACTACACAGCATCAACGTATTTTTATTGCCAGACAGAGAGTCCCAGATACTCATGCCCTTAGTCGTGCCTTAGAATCTTTTGGCTCCCTAGTAGAGTCTGGTTGTCAGGGAAAGGAAGTGCTCGATCTCGTATTAGGGCTCGCTGAAACTCCTGCACAGGTCACTCTCTCGAATGCAAATGGATGAATGTTGCCGGAGACGTTGCTTTTCCTATGTTCTGCTACTACCCAGCATCACATCCTATTTATTGAAGTAGCTACTCTAGACTGTGTGAGGTTTGATTAGGGGTGAGCCAGACTGTGAAGGTGTGGATGATATCGAATTTTTGGGGTCTACCGAGCCGTGGTAATGGTAGGTTTGATACTCTGATGCAAGCCATGCGGGCTGACGGAATGGAGGTAGTTGCTTTTACCAGCAGTTTTTCACACCAGCTGAAGCGACATTTACTCCCGAACGAAGTGCCTGCAGGTTTCAATCTGATTCATGAACCAGGTTACGCTGGCAACGCCAGTATGGTGCGCTTACTAAGCCATGTTTCGTTCTGCAAAAACCTCGTCAAGGCGCTCCGGAAGCGGTTACAGTATGAAAGGCCAGATTTGATTTATGTAGCATGTCCGCCAACGCTTACTGCTCGTGGGGTTATTTCGATAGCAAAGCAATTTGACATTCCCTGTATAGCGGATGTCCAGGACTTGTGGCCCGAGGGGTTGCGGGTAGCTGTCCCAAAGGCAGGGCATAGTCTCTTTTCGCTTGCGACAACCCCTTGGTTAGCGTTAGAAAACAGCGTTTTTCGTAATGCCCCGTCAGTAATTAGTGTGTCAAAGACATATAGTAAGCGAATAGACACAGTACGGCGGCAAGGAGAAACGCCTTATTATTATCTAGGCGAACAGGTGCAATCAATACCCTATTGCACTTGTCGCGAATCCAAGAGACTAGAGATCATCTACATAGGAACACTTAGTTTTAGTTATGACATCCATACCTTCATTAAGGCCTGCGCAAGAATAAAGGAGATGTTCCCAAAGGCGCAGGCGACGATATTGGGGGGAGGTCCTCATGAGGATGAATTTCGTTCCTTAAACGGGCAATTAGGTGAACCAGTTACCTTTGGTGGATATTTGCCAAAAGACGAATTAAGCATGTATATGTCTAGTAGTTTGGTTGCAGTTAACGCGATTGTGGCCTCTAGTGCTACAAGTTTGCCTAACAAGATTTTTCATTACGCTGCCTGCGGGCTCCCCATCGTTAATAGCGTTCAGGGTGAACTAGCTGATTTGCTCAGCTGTTCCAATGCTGGTCTGCAATACGAGGCTAATAATGTGGCAAGCTTGGTGTCATCGCTTACTAAGATAATGCTCCTTGACAAATCCCAGTATGAAGCAATGGCTCGGGGTGCGAGAAATATGGCTGAGAAATACGGTGATCGTGCCTTGATTGAGCCAGCGATTATCAGTCATGTACGTAGGGTACTTGATGAACGTACATCCTCTCTGTGAAC
>DIPA01000036.1:10295-16585 GCA_002427055.1 Firmicutes bacterium UBA5500
TCTCAATGATAGACCGCGCCCCTTAGAAAAGGGGCATGTGTAGAAAGGGGAGCAGACTTGAACTGGGCGCGTAGTTATTTCTTAATGGTTTTGCTAGTAGCTATAGGCCTGATTACACTGACAGTGCTTACTGCTTGTCTGGAACCAAAGGTTGAGTACTTACTCTCTGTGCTTTATGTTTTGCTCATTACTTTTATAGCACTTGTATCTGACAAATTGAGACTTGGCGCCGTACTGGTATTAGTGCTAGGTGCCCCACCTTTTGTTGAGTATGAGTTGGCAGTAGTTGAAGTAGTCTCCAGACGTGCAGTTCCTGGCATACGTGATACTATCGCATATCCGATGTTTACCATTATCGATGCTGCGCTGATCCTGACGCTAGTTGTCGCAGCTGCAAAATGCTCATTGCAGCAGCGCACAGATAAGCTATTTAGGATGTGGCCATTATTCGCCGTAGGTATACTTCAGGTAATACCGGCTCTAGTAGCGGTTTTGAGAAACCTAACGACACCCTATAGTGGGGTAGCTCTTACAGGATTAAGCATGACTATTTCGATTCTTACTGTCATCGCTCTTGCGGCCTGCTCTCTTGTTGCTGGCGCTACAAGTAAGGGCACCCTAGTAGGCCTCGGTTGTGGTACCCTGCTTTTTTGTGCCGAAAGCTTCTATGTCACATGGTACAAATATGGGTCCATTTCGTTGGGGGGTACCCAGTTTACTGGATTGATAGCAGGACCTGGTGCTACAGGGAGCCTCTTGGTACTTGTAATACCTTCCTTGTTCATCTGTGCGCTAGGGTCAAAGGGACCACTGCGAATCTTCATGGGTTTTACCGCAATCATCGCGTTCGCATACTCAATACTGACATATTCCAGAGCAGTTTACTTGGGCCTATTGGTATCCTTTTTTGTGCTTTCATCTGCCCTCAAAGGGAAGACAAGGATGCACATGGTTAAGATATCTTTGTTAGCAGCTATGCTTGTGATGTTGCTTGTTGCCTACACTTCTGCTAGCTTGCAGCAGAAGTTTGTATCACTATACTCTGAAAGCCTACAAAGCACGTTTAATTTGGAGAGTAGACTTGTTTTTTGGAAACACGCGCTCTGGTTAATACAGAGCAACCCTTGGTTCGGTATTGGCCCCAAAATGTGGGTCCCAAACGCTCCTAATTTAGGATGGCACGTGCATCAGTTGTACTTGCAGTATGCAGTAGAACATGGCCTCATTCTCTTCTCATTCACCACCTGTATTTTAGCAACTGCCGTCTTTGGAGCTTTTGCACATACAAGGAAACTGACTGAGCAAGGTTTACGTAGCTTTTATCTGGCAATTCCAGCCGGGATTCTAGGCTTTTTAGCTAGTCAAATCTTTGAATCAAACTTGGGTGATTGGAGAATTTACACTGTGTTTTGGAGCTTGATGGTTGTTATGTTGTTCAGACCAACTAATTCCCAGGATGCAGTAGCAAAACCAGCAGAGCAGGTTGCTACGCAAGCAATAGCAGAGGTGTTTTAAGCGGGCGACCTGATAGCCTAGGGGGTTAACACTATGAACTTGGGATTCCTGTTACCGAGGATTGTGCATATTGCATCATTTGGACATGAAACGAGAGGGAAGAGCCTATGGCACAAGAAATAGGTAGTTGCTTTTGGCTAGACAGGTTCGAGCAAGTAGGGCTAGGCGGAGAAGAGATATCACTTAGCCATCTGAATATCGAGATTGCGGATGCAGCATTGTTATCTACTGGGAGAAGCGCCATTTCATATGTATTAGAGCATATAACTAATGGGGACCGTAGACGAGTTGCCCTGTTACCCCCATTTACATGTTATACCGTCATTGAGCCTTTTCTTCGGGCTGGGTATCAGGTTATTTACTATCGTATTGCTGAAGATCTATCATTGTCCACGGATAGTCTCAGGGAAGACATAGATAAGTATCATCCCAGTGTCCTGCTGGTGCATGGATACTTCGGATTTGATACTTTAAGGAACGCACAGGATTTGCTTGTAGATATCAGAGACGCAGGTACGATACTTGTTGAGGATGTGACACACACAATGTACTCGGAGTTTGCCCATGTTCATGCTGACTATTATGTTGGTAGTTTCAGAAAGTGGGCGCCACTACCTGATGGGGGAGTGGCTGTAAGCACCAAGGATAAGTTCTCATATAAACCTATGACAAGTGACAATGAATTGCAAGAGGCTAAACTACAAGCTTTCCATGCGAAGCATTTGTATATGGATCATGATACTGGCAACAAAACTGAGTTTCTACGGAAGTATAGAGAGGCAGAGGATATCCTTTGCGCGCAAACGGGCTGTTTTGCCATGGCAGCGGTGTCGAAAACGGTGCAGGCAACACTTGACATCCACTGTCTCAGAAGGAGACGAAGGATAAACTACACAGCCTTGGCGGAGGGATTGAGAGGACTCGACATTGTTAAGCCGCTTTTTGAGAGCCTATCAGATGAAGTTACGCCACTGTATTTTCCTATTTATGTAGGTGCTGACCGGGGCTCTTTCCAGAAGTATCTAGCTGTGCATGATGTTTATGCCCCAGTTGTCTGGCCGAGGTCGAGTTACTGTCAAAGAGTAGCTTGTGAAGTCAGCAATCGGCTCTATGAGCAAGGATTGTGTTTGCCTTGCGATCAGCGCTATTGCGCTGGAGACATGCGCAGAATTGTGCAAGTAATAAAGTCTTATATGGAAGAGATGTAGGGAAGGGATAGTGCAATGAAGAGGTTGATGATATTAGGGGGATCAGAGAATCAGCTTCCTTTGATTCAATGCGCTAAGCAACAAGCATACTTTTTGATTGTATGTGATCATGCTAGTGATAATGTAGGGCGTGTATATGCGGATAGATTTTACTGTGTAAGTACCCTAGATAGGGAGGCAGTGTTGTCTATAGCTAGGGCAGAGAGAATAGATGGAATAGTCACGAATTCGGAACCGGCTATGTCAACTTCAGCATATGTTGGAAACATGCTTGGCCTGGTATCAAATCCTCATGAATCAGTCATCACCTTATCGCGAAAGGACCTATTCAGGAGTTTTCTTAGGAAGAATGGATTTGCTTGCCCTAGATCGTTGGCGTGTTCTAACTACGAGGGGCTAAGTGGAATGGTAAATGATCTTGAGTTCCCACTAATGGTCAAGCCTGTTGATTCGTCAGGCAGTAGGGGCGTCACTTATATAAGCTCTTCTCAAGAACTCCGAAAAGCATTTTGTAAGGCGCTAGGGTTTTCGACGCTCAAGCGAGTTATTGTTGAAGAGTACATTGAAAGAGCCCATGATTATCTTATCGGCGGCGACATTTTTGTTGTTGATGGGAGAGTATCTTTTTGGGGTTTGATGAATTGTATTAGGGATTCCTCTGTGAACGAATTTGTACCTGTGGGCAAGAGTTTCCCTGCATTCATAACAACTGAGCAGTCCGCCATTATTCATGAAACTATTCATGATTTGGTTAGTAAATTACATATCAGATTTGGTGCTTTTAATGTGGAACTAATGTTTGGGCCGCATAATAGGCTTTACGTGATTGAGATGAATCCTCGAAATGGAGGTAATAGAATCCCGGATATTCTCAAAGAGATAACAGGTGTCGACCTAATTAAGGCGACTATCAGCGCGTCATTGAATGCACAAGATATAGACTTGACCTATGAAAAGCGTGCTCAATATATGTCAACCTATATACTCCATTCAAGCAGAAACGGGATACTGAGGAATGTTATACTGGACGATCGCATAATGTATAACGTTGTTGAAACTACGTTATACAAGCAAATTGGCGATGCCGTTTCGAAGTTTGATAACGCTGAGCATCGTATCGGCATCATGTTTCTTAGGTTTCGCTCGCTGGAAGAAATGAAGGAGAAAACCGCGAACATCTGTGACTTGATAAAGGTGATTGTTCAATAAGTTAGTTCAACATGTTATGCAGCTAATAGTTACACACAGGTGAACGGGGGGATAGGTATGGGGTTTCAGATTCTTGATGCTCGCGATCCTTGGGGATGCCATAAGTGGCTAGAGTACTGGAACAGCTGGGAAGATAGGGAAGTATTTGCGCACCCAGCATATGTGAGGTTGTTTTGCCGCAAACAGGATAAGGCAATGTGTGCCGCGTATTTATCTGGCGATACCAAGATTCTGTTTCCTTTCATACTTCGTGATCTAGTTGAGGAACCGTGGGTGGTTGAGGCTCAGTTTAGGGGTCTGCATGATATCATAACGCCTTATGGGTATGGGGGTGCTTTCAGGCTAGATGGAAATAGTGAGCAGACCTCCTTTTGGTCGGAATTTGGGAGATGGGCTGTTGAACAGAATGTTGTAAGCATGTTTATGCGCATGTCGCTGTTTAGTGATCAACTAGAGCCTTTTGAGGGTCAGTTACGCACTATTGGGGAGAATATCGTTGTTCAACTTATGGAGCCTCTAGACATAATCATAGCCGGATATAAACATAAGGTTAGAACGAATGTTGATAAGGCGCGCCGTAATGGGCTCTATGCAATTGTCGACTATAATGGAGAATTTCTGAGTTCATTCCTGGAGATCTATTATCAAACTATGGATAGAAACAAGGCAAAATTGGAGTATTATTTCCCAAGGTCATTCTTTCAAGAGGTCATAGATAATTTGCCTGGGCAGTACGTGTTTTTTCACATTAGTGATGGGGATGAGATTTTGTCTACTGAGCTGGTGTTACTGTCGGCGCATCGTGCCTATTCTTATCTTGGCGGAACAAAAGCAGAATCTTTCCCGTTGCGCCCTAATGACCTGCTAAAACATGAGATCATTGTCTGGGGCAAGAATAGAGGATTGCGGCAACTTGTTCTAGGTGGAGGATATGCGCCAAACGATGGCATTTATAGGTACAAGAAGAGCTTTGCTTCTTATGGGGGCGTTGATTTTTGCGTGGGTACCAAAGTATTTTCAACTAATCTGTATGAGGCCTTAGTTACCTCCCGATACTCTTACGAGAGAAAACGCGGCTCTATTGGTATGGCAAACGGGTATTTCCCTGAGTATAGGGCACCAATACGAGATATCTTGTAGTGAGGTTCTAGGTGCAAAAAAACCATGGCCAGTTCGGAGCCATGGTTTTTTCTTTGTTACAAGTAACCCAATACTGTGGCCCAAATGCTTTTACTACAGCGAGGCTACTCCTTACTCATCAGCTCGTCACTTAATATAGACCATACAGTCACATTATGGTGTTTACCGTCTTTATAGATTCGTTCTCTTAGCGCCCCTTCTCTCTTAAACCCGCATTTTTCCAATACTCTTTGTGATGCAATATTATAGTCAATGCTATACGTATAAACGCAGTGAAAATTCAGTTGCTTAAAGGCATATCTTATCAAAGCTTCAGAGGCTTGGGTTCCATATCCTTTGCCTCTAATATTGTTTCTGCTTGTAATCTTTGAGTGAATTTCAGTAGTGCGATTCTTCCAATCCATGCCAGTAAGCATGACCAATCCTATAGCGCCATGTTCTGTGGTTTCTATGATTAACCTAAGCTCTCCTTTTCTACTTGATAACCCTTCAAACCATTTCTTCTGCTGAAATGTAGATACAGGAAAAGAGTATCCACCAGTCATGGTCTCAATTTCAGGGTCATTGATCATCTCTTTGAGCAATTCCAGGTCATTTTCTTCTATGGCTCTAAGTACTACATCTTTATATTTTATAATCATTTCTCCATCCCCCCCATGCTTAAGACCGATTCCTGTTTGGTTTTCTAATCTCATGTAGTGACTCGTCAGGAATATCCACTCCTCTTATTCCGACGTCTGACAGCGAAAATACCTTCCTAATAGTAATAAGGAAAATCCATAAATCAAAGGGAAAGCTAATGTTGTTAACGTATTCCAGATCGTATTTGAGTTTTCTCTCCCAGCTAAGGAAATTACGGCCATTTACTTGTGCCCATCCGCTAAGACCAGGCCTGATATCATGTCTATGTATTTCTTCGTCCGTATAGTAAGGCAAGTAGCGAACTGGCAAAGGCCTAGGCCCTATAAAGCTCATTTCACCTCTGATCACGTTAAATAACTGAGGTAGCTCATCCAAGCTTAACTTCCGCAAAATGCCTCCAACTTTTAGCATGCGTTCAGAGTCAGATAGTTTTTGCCCATCCCTCTCTGTTTCAACCCTCATGCTTCTAAATTTGAAAACGGTAAAAACCTTGTTTCCTTTGCCAGCGCGCTCTGGTTTATACAAGAATGGTTCACTTGGGTCTTCAATTACTTGTGAATGTCAATTAGAAACTGA
>DIPA01000121.1:0-168 GCA_002427055.1 Firmicutes bacterium UBA5500
CATCATACCGCTGGACTCCTTAGCATGATTCTGCTTGGCCATGTTTTCTCCTTCACATTGCCATTACGTTTTACGCCAGAATTTGTTACTATCATGGTAAGACATTAACATTGCTGGTGGGTGAAAGGCATGAGTGTGCTTTTGGTGCCATATGAAATAGAAGGGGAA
>DIPA01000121.1:275-5717 GCA_002427055.1 Firmicutes bacterium UBA5500
ATATGAAATAGAAGGGGAAATGGGGCTCGATGTTGTAATCAGTAATCAGGACGCTAGCGTGGCTGATCTGATTGCTGCTCTGCAAATGCCGGCTGATGATCCTACCATCCTCAAGCCCTATCATAAGCAACGCTATAGTGTATGCCGCGGCTGTGTCACTAATTGCTGCAAGTATAATTCCATTGTCGTCGATCTAGTAGCTGCTGAGCGTTTGGCTAAACAGTTAGGGTTGAGCTTGAGTCGTTTTGCCAGAGCCTATCTCGCTTGCCACGCCGATCTGCCGTTTCCCGAGTTCAAGCGGCGACCATGCCCGTTCCTGATGCAAAACTGTTGCACTGTTTATGAAGCACGAGCATTGATCTGCCGCCTTTATCTATGTACACCCATGACTGAGCGCTTAGAGAAGCTACGTTGTGCTGTACTGTTCGCCGGAGAAGCTGCCCTGCGGCAACGTTTGGTTGAAATAGGGCTTGCTCCAGACGGTTGGAGCCCACAGAACTTGCTCAAGGCTTTGGAACGCCGCTATCGGACCGGTGAAATTACAGAAGACGCTTTGCTCAGAGAAAGCGAGCAACTCGATTTGCTGCTCAACTATAATCCTTTTCAAGATGGCCGAGGCTATGGTGATGTACGCCTGGTTGAATGTTGCACGTCAAGTTTATGGCGAAGTATTAATGCCGCTTCCAGTTACTAATAAAAACCTCTACTTAATGAAACTTTTTCATAGCTTATGCGTATTGTCTAGTAAGGTTGCTAAAAAGGGGGTGGGGAGTAATGCCGGACTGGGTAATCTGGATTCTAGTTGCCTTAGCTTTCGGTGCTGTTGAACTGGCCACCGTTAGTTTCTTTTCATCGCTGTTCGGACTAGGCGCGTTAGTGGCGGCGGCATCAACGCTGCTCATTGCTAGCTGGCCGTTGCAGGCAGTCGTTTTCATTGTGGTTTCAGTTGTTCTTGTTCTATTGTTAAGGCCTGCTTTGCTCAAGTCATATGGCAAGGAGCGGCCTTTGACCAACGTCGATAGATTGATTGGCCTTGCGGGGAGTGTGATTGTTGCTATCGATAACACTCAAGGTATGGGCCAGGTCAAAGTGGAGGGTGAAATTTGGACAGCGCGCAGCCTAACCGGTGAGCCGATACCGATGGACACGCGGGTGGAAATCGTGCGTATCGAAGGAGTTAGGGCTGTAGTGAAAATAAAGGAGGACTGATTTAATGCCTTATGAAGTTACAGAAATTATCAGCTTGATTCTCATCCCAATTCTCATCATCTTTGTCTTAGCCATTGTCGGTTCATTCATTAGAGTTGTGCGTCAGTCGACGCAAGGCGTTGTTGAGCGGCTGGGACGTTTTCACAAGGTAATGAATAGCGGTTTGAACTTTACTGTGCCGTTTATCGACCGTGTGCGGGCCACAATAGACTTGCGAGAGCACGTTGCTGATTTCCCGCCTCAGCCAGTCATCACTAAAGATAACGTTACCATGCAGATTGATACGGTTGTTTATTACCAAGTAACCGACGTAGTCAGCTATGTTTATGAAATTGCCAACCCCAATAGTGCCATCGAAAACCTTACGGCAACCACCTTGCGTAATATTATCGGTGAACTCGATCTCGATGAAACGCTTACTTCGCGCGATATTGTGAATACTAAGCTACGCGCTATCCTTGATGAAGCTACCGACAAATGGGGCATTAAGGTCAATCGCGTTGAGTTAAAGAACATCATGCCACCGCGCGACATTCAAGATGCTATGGAGAAGCAAATGCGGGCTGAACGTGAGCGCCGCGAAGCGATCTTGCGTGCCGAGGGTGAAAAAGCATCGGCTGTGCTGACAGCTGAGGGCCGCAAACAAGCCATAATTTTGGATGCTGAAGCGCTACGTCAGAAGGAGATTTTGGGCGCGGAAGCTGAGAAACAAGTGCGTATACTGGAGGCAGAGGGTCAAGCCGAGGCCATTGTTAGAGTGCAGGAGGCAACCGCTGAAGGTCTTAAGCTAGTCCAGGCGGCCGGCCTAACACCCGAGCAATATGTAATGCTACAAGGTATAGAAGCTATGAAGGGCTTAGGTCAGAGCCCGAGCAGCAAGCTAGTTATACCTACTGATGCAACTAAGTTACTGGGCGCTCTTCCCGCAATGGCAGATGCGTTAGCGCTGAAGTCGGAGCAAGCAGTGGAGGAACAAGCGTAATACCCTTACCGTTCTACCCAGATGGTATTGTGTAGGGGCGAGCCCCGCAGACCTGCGCACGCATTATTGCGTGTAGCAGGTCTGTTTTTTCGCTCGAGCAGGGAAGCGAGAGACTAGGGGAGAAAGTAGCATATTAAGAAAAAGGGAGGCAGATGCTTATGCTACCAGATGCGCGTCTCTTACGCGTGTTTCACTCTGTAGTTAGTCGCTTGCTGTCAGATGGGCTCACACCAGAGCTGGCGGCTCATAATCTATCGGTTACGCAATATCGTGCCTTACAGTACTTAGCTCATGCCAAACAGAGCGATATTTCCGGCTTGGCAACGGCCCTTGCGACTAGTGTGCCCGCAGCTACCAAGCTGGTTGACCGTCTACAAGCTGCTGACTGGGTAGCAAGGCATTATTCCGTTATTGATCGGCGGCAGACCATAGTCACTCTTACAGAGACAGGCCGCTCAGTCATCAACCAGCTTGCCGGTTGCGAAGAAGCGGCCTTGGTAGAAATACTAGAGCGGCTAACAGCCCAGGAGAGAGAGCAATTAGCCGCCGGTATGCAAGCTTTTAGCGCACAGGCAGTGAAGTCCTCCGCGCTGCAAGATCTTTGTCTCTATTGTGGAGAGGACCACATGGCCAATTGCCCCCTGGATGTGCTACCACCGTCGCTGTAGGGTGGGCCTTAACTGGGGCACCCCAAATGCATGGGGTAGCGATGCTTTAGGCATTGTGGGAGCAGATTGTGAGCGCTTGCTGCATGTCTTCAGGCAAGGGAGCTAAGAGACATAGCTCTTGCCTGGTGCGCAGCTGCACAAGGCGCAGTGCATAGCAGTGTAATGCTTGCCGAGAAATGCTAGGCGAACTTTGTCCATACTGTTCATCGCCGACTACCGGATGACCTAACCAAGCCAGGTGTACACGAATCTGATGCGTACGGCCGGTCAGCAACCTAGCTTGTACTAGGCTTGTATCTCCTGACTGCAACACCCTATAAGCAGTTTGAGCCGGGCGTCCCGCAGCTGCTACCATACGCGTGACCGGGTTGGCCGGATTAACGGCAATGGGTGCATCGATCAGGCCTGTTGCCTCTCTGGGTGCACCTTCAACCAGTGCCAGATAATACTTGTCGATCATTTCCGGACGGGTGGCATACAAGTGTTGCGCTAAAGCATGTTTGGCTACCAAAACCAGTCCGCTTGTGTCGCGGTCCAGACGTGTGATAATACGCACAGCACGTGTTATGCCTTCCTTGGCCCAGTACCAAGCGATAGCGTTAGCCAACGTGCCATTTGGTTCAGGTGGTACCGGGTGCACGATCATGCCCGGCGGTTTGTTGACAATCAGCAAATCATCGTCTTCGTAGATTACAGCCAGAGGAATTTCCTCTGGCTCAATGCGATCAGTAGCTGTCTCTGCAAGATATAGCTCAATGACATCGCCGGCGCTTACCCTCTCGCGCACTGTAACCCCGACGCCATTGAGCTTGATGCTGCCGCTATATTTCAGGTCATATAACATACGGCTAGAAATCCCCAGCCCATCCCGCAGCACATCGCGTAGCAGCCGTCCTTGGTCGACCTCTTTTGCAATTGCCCGCCAGTGAAAAGCCAACTGTCCACACCCCGTCTCGCCACGTAGTACCTATAGGATAACTATGATTCGCAACATGAGCAAGCAATAGGTGGACCGAACACAGTCCTTGTTCGGTCCACCTATTGCGTAGTCTTAAATCACATAATACACCAAGGCGAATGTAACTAGCGATACAACCGTCTCTACCCCGAAACCGACGAGGAAAGGCTTAATCCCAGCTTTCATGCGCTTGAAGTCGGTAGAAAGCCCGACGCCGGCAAAGGTGAGCATGAACAGCCACTTACTGGCGTTATTCAGTAGTTTGGCCTGGCCGGGAGTGATAAAGCCAATTGTTGCTAACAGGGAGAAGGCCAAAAATCCAATCAGGAATTTAGGTAGTCTGCTCCAGAGAAAAGCGAGCTTATTTTGTACCTGTCCGGTGATGCCTTTGCGTGCATAATGGAGGGCCAAAATGAGTACCACGATGCCCATTAAGGCATTCCGTGAAAGCTTCACTACGGTGGCGATGTTGCCGGCCATGTCTGAAAAAGCAAAACCGGTAGCAACGGCCTCAGCGGTATTATCAATAGACAACCCTGTCCAGTAGCCAAAGGCAGTATCTGTCATGCCCAACCAGTTGCCCAGGGCTGGGTAGAGGAAAAGCATGATGGCACCAAAAAGGAGAATTGTAGCTATGGCATAGGCAGCATCGTCTTCTTCTGCCTCAATGGCGCTGGTGGTGCCTATAATTGCTGAAACACCGCAAACGCCAACCCCGACACCAATCAGGCTGGCCAGTTTATCCTTTAGTCCAAAGATCTTACCCAGATAGGTTGCCGTCAAGATAGCTACCGTAATTTCTATAATCACTAAGACAATGCCAGTGGCACCAATAGTGAGCACTTCTTGTAGCGCAAGGCGAGCGCCAAGTAGTGCCACGCCTGTTTTCATCCACAGTTCATAAGTGGCAATGCCAGGGGTGAAGAATTTGGGCAAGACAACTGCGTTACGCACTATCATACCAATAGCGATAGCAAACAAGACATATTCACAGTGTGGTATGTAATTGGCAACAAGCTTGCCAGCATAACCGACCACAAACATCAAACAGATGCCGGGGATGTATTTGCCCAATTTTGTTACCATGGCACAGCAGTGATCAGACCAGTCTTAACGCATATCAGCAGCAGGCTCGCCAGTATAACCGCCCACCAGTCTTTAGAAATCTGCGTTAAAGTTGCCACCACTGCTCACCTCCCCAGGCTTTGCACGCTCTCTTTCAGCTGCCAGCCGGTCGAGGCAAAGTCCCAGGGTATCGCCTCGCAGGCCGCAGCGTAAAGCTTCCAGTGCCAATGATTCTTCCGGAGCAATATTGCCCAGGTTGACGTCGGGCCCAAAACGTTTGATCAGGCTGACCTGCTGGCTTTTCAAAGGAGCTTCCCAGAACAGAAACGACTCCAGGCAAGGTAGGCCATGCACCAAGGCTTCCAGTTCCGCCTCTTTCACATTGCCATCTTTGTCAAAAACCCCCACGCCCTTGCCCGATTCACGCCCTTCGATGATTACCTTATCGGCACCGTTCTCGAGATCGTCGATGATGATCTGCTGCATGCGCAGTATAGGAATTGGTGTGCCATCTTTTTTACCAACCTCAGTTGTAACCTTAAAACCGTAGGCTTTCGCAC
>DIPA01000121.1:5781-6597 GCA_002427055.1 Firmicutes bacterium UBA5500
AAAACCGTAGGCTTTCGCACTGGCGATGGCGCGGCGGCGCTCATATGTACTAAGGGGAATGGTACCATCAGAGATTTCAATGCCGGTAAAACCGAGTTGAGCTGCTCGTTCTAGATAGGGTTCCAGTCTGTTCTGCCAGATGGCGATTTCAAACAGCGTGCCACCGGGGCATACCTCTACACCGTAGAAGCGAATTAGCCTGATTTTCTCACGCAGCACAGTCTCTGGGTAGAGAGCAGATGTGCCAAAAGTGAGCTTGATGATGTCAATGTAGTCGCAAGCCAATTCTAGTAGATCGCGTGTTTCACTCAGTCCTAACCGTTTGTCGAGCAGCATAGTGCAACCGGTTTGGCGCGGCTTACCGCTATGCCCCGGTAGAGGAAACTGGGGAAACGCATCATGCCACGCTGTACGTGGCTTCTGCACTGACAAAGCGCTTCACTCCTCCCGTTATGACAAATTTCTAACTCTAGGTAAGATATTCAGCAGAGTCGGCGGGCGTGACAACGCATTGGAGTGACTGGCAAAGGTTTGAAGCAGCCTGCAGTGAAGTAGTGGCTTGCGCTATAGTTTTTGGCAAGTGCTGCATATTCGAGGTTCATTTTGGGCACAAGAAAATGAGCGGACCAAACGGTCCGCTCCGTAGGCGAAACGACGATGGAACTACTGACCGCCGCGGCCGGCTAACGACTGCTCTGCCATGGCAATCATCTTACGAACCATGTTACCACCGATTGAACCGGTGTCGCGAGTCGTCATGGTGCCCCAATAACCGTCGGCTGGAACCTGGATACCCAACTCGTTGGCTACTTCATA
>DIPA01000121.1:6674-10895 GCA_002427055.1 Firmicutes bacterium UBA5500
CCCAACTCGTTGGCTACTTCATACTTGAACTGATCAAGCGCCTTCTTAGCGTTGGGAACAACCGGGACATTACTTGAAGAAGAACCTAGTGCCATCTGCGTCACCTCCTTTATCGTTGCTATCTTAAGTATTTCACCAACTGCGGTTGTGAATACTGTCAGTGTTTGGTGAGCACTACGGAAAGTAATTACAGGTGACATTTTCGCCTATTGCAAAAGACTACAAGCATCATGGCTTGTAGTCTTTTGCCTTCTTGGGAGGTGGTGCCAAATCCAAGTAGGCAAGGCAAAATGGATGTTTTTTCATTGCTGGTTATTGCTTAACAGTCACTTTTACTCTTTCAATAGTACGCCGGTCAAGCTTGTCGACCGTAAGCGTAATACGACCACAACTGACCGATTCCCCCGAGCGCGGTATGCGCCCCAGCAGATCATATATTAGCCCCCCCATAGTAATTGCTCGATCGGTTGGCAGAGCAATATTCAGTTGCTCATTCACTTCCTTAATAGTGAGGCGGGCATCTAGGAAAGTCGTATTGGCGTCCAGCACTTCCACTGGTGGATCTTCTTCATCGTACTCATCTACAATCTCCCCAACTATCTCTTCAATTAAGTCTTCAATTGTTACCAAACCGGCTGTGCCGCCGTATTCATCAATGATAATCGCCATGTAAACGCGATGCTTTTGCAGCTCACGCAAAACGAGGCCACTTTTCTTGGTTGAAACAACGAAAATAGTGGGGCGTAGTAATTTCCGCAGGTCAAAAGCCCGCTTTTCTGCTTCGCTCAAAGAACAAATGTCTTTGGCGTGTAATAGGCCAATAATGTTATCTATGTCCTCCTCATATACGGGCAAACGCGAATAGCGGTCGCGGCGAATCAGGGCCACGAGTTCATCATGAGTTGCGGTTACTTCCACGGCTGTCATAGCGGTGCGCGGTACCATGACATTGCGTACCGGTGTGTCGGTAAGCGCTAACACACTATGAATCATACGGCTTTCCTCGTCCTCGATAATGCCTTGTTCTTCTCCTACATCCACTAGTGTGCGTATTTCAGCCTCAGTTACCTGCTCGGCTAGCTCGTCTTCGTTGCCCTGCAGCTTAGCAAGCAGGTTTGATAGCATCGTTAATACATAAACTAGAGGAGCGAGCAAGTACATCAAGAAGTGCAGTGGTTTGGCCACTTGGTAAGCCACTTTTAGAGGGTCGCGCGCTGCGATTGTCTTAGGGCCAATTTCACCAAATACCAAAATTACGGCAGTCATAATGCCTGTTGCTATCGTAATGGCACGCCCTGCCCCAAAAATGCGTAACATGAGAGCAGTGAACATAGCCGAGGCAGCGATATTCACCAAGTTATTGCCAACTAGAATAGTGATTAGCAGTTTATCGGGTCGTTCCTTGAGTCTGGCCACCAATTTTGCCTGTTTTTGATCAGTTTCTACGAGGGTGCGTAACCGCAAACGGCTGATTCCCATCAAAGCAGTTTCGGCGGCAGAGAAAAAAGCAGATGCAGCAACCAGCAATATGAGCAAAATCCATTCTGTAGTTGGTACCTGCATATTTTCCCCCCCAAGTTGGTTACAGGCTTTAGGCAAACACAAGCACTTGTCTTGACTAGTGTTTGCCGCAGACGAGAGAAGCATGTAGGTTGGGAGTTGCGATGTTACTCCGCTTGTTTCAGCGTGATAATCGTCAATTCAGGCCGCGACAAAAAGCGCAAAGGCAAACCGGTATAGCCCAAGCCGCGCGAAATGTAGAGCCAACCTGAGCCTTCCCAAGAGAGACCTTCGATATGCTTGCTAGGGAAAAGCTGCCCGGTGGCAGTTGTTACGGCGCCGATAAACGGTAGTTTTACCTGTCCGCCGTGAGTATGTCCGGCCAGCGTTAGCGCGGGGCGTTCTATTAGGTTAGCCCAAGCTGCTACATTTGGATGCCCTATTAGAGGTTCGCCTAAATAATCGACAGCAAGATGTTGCGTGTAGACTTGCGGCGAATGTGTCAGAAGAATTACGGGCCCTGCATCGGCAGGAATAGCGCGAGACAAATTTGCCAATGAATCATACGGACAGGCAAGACCAGCCAGCGCCAGCCGCGCATCGCCTCGAGCTATGGTGGTATAGGCATTATCCAGCACAGTAACCCCGTGTTGTCGCAGTTCAGCTGCAATAGATGCCCATCCGGCTGCTATGTCGTGGTTACCGCTCACGGCAAAGGTGGGGGCGATGCGCGGCAGCGTGCCAAGCAGCGGGGCTAATCTACTCATATCGGAGCTGTTATTATGCCGCACATAGTCGCCGGTAAGGGCAATCATGTCTACGCCAGCTGCAGTCAGTTGCTCCTCTATCCAGCCCTCATTCAGTTTTCGGCCATGCAGGTCACTGAGTTGGGCTATCCGAAAACCATCAAATACTGCTGGGAGGCCGTGGATGGGAACATTCACTTCTACTACCTCGATTATTAGGTTTTCTCGATAGTAAATACAGACTGCCGCTATCGCCAAAAGCGCTAGGGCGGCAATCATAACTGGGTTTAGCCTTACCAGCATCATCTTCACCTCTGCAAATCAGTCTGCCTTAGTATACCATGCTTAGCTGTTGGTCGAAGTGAACTTTAGAGGGTGTAGCTTTCCGACAGTCCCCGTGACGAACGGGGACTGTCCCCAAACGTTCTGCCGCTCTTTCCTTAACCTTGCCCTCTAGGTTACAATTGCCATGGGAGGGATGATGCTGTGTTTCGTGTACTAATTGTAGAAGACGATGAGCAAATAGCCTCAATTATAGCAAGTGAGCTTACACGCTATGGTTATGAGCCACAGCGTGTCGCTAATTTTGCCCAGGTGAAACTGGAGTTTTTACGTTTACAGCCAGATTTAGTCATTATGGACATCAATTTACCCCTCTATGATGGCTTCTACTGGTGCCGCCAGATACGAGTTGTTTCTACCGTTCCAATTGTGTTTCTCTCGGCGCGCACCGGTGAAATGGATCAGGTACTAGCTATTGAGAATGGGGCCGATGACTATATAACGAAACCCTTTAGCCTAGAAGTGTTACGTGCCAAAATCCATAGTGTGCTACGGCGTGCCTATGGAGAATATGCAGGTCAGACTGAGCATAACCAGCTTTTATGGGAGGTAGGGGGAGTCATTTTTGACGAAGAGCGCAACCTTGTGAGTTATGAGCAGCAGCAAATAGAGCTCAGCCTGACCGAGTTCAGGTTGATCAAGTGTCTGGCTAAAAAAGCGGGGCGGATTGTCTCACGCGAGGAGTTGCTTTCAGCACTGTGGGATGACGTCAATTTCGTTGACGATAATACCCTTACCGTCAATGTTGCTCGTGTACGTCGCCGCCTTGAAGACATTGGCCTAGCCGGCGTAATAGAGACGAAGCGTGGGCAGGGGTATACCCTTATTCTAGGAGGGACAGGCGGTGCATAGAGGAGACTTTTGGCGTGACCGCTTGTTTTGCCTAGTATCTGCCCTAATTGCTGTGGGCTTAGCCATAGCTGTGCTATGGCTCGATAACACGCAGAGGAGATTATCCTTTACTCGTGGCACGATTTGTTATGCTATTGGCTTGGCTGTTCTGATTCTGTTAGCCTCACTTATCTTGAGTTGGCTGCGGCAGCTTGCTTGGCGTCAGGAACTACGTACACTGCTGGCTCAGCCGTCGGAAGATCTGTTTTTACAACTACAGTCTGCAGTCACTCGTGAGCAGCAAGTTATGCAATCAATCTTGCAGGAGCAATGCCGCTGTTATCAAGATAAACTCACGCACTATCGCACGTGGCAGGAACAGCAAAACAACTTTCAGAGCCGTTGGGCGCATCAGATGAAAACTCCTTTGGCTGTGCTAGATCTCTTGTTGCAGCAGTGGGATGCGGGTGAAGTTAGTACCAGCGAGTTGACTGCCAATTTGCGTGAAGTGCGCGATAGAATGGCTGATGGCCTGGAGCTGATGCTTCACAATACACGTCTCGGCCAGTTTGAGCTTGATTTTGCAGTACAGCAGGTAGATTTGCTACATATTGTGCGTGAGACTATCAATGATCATAAGGCCGCCTTTATCCGCTACGGGGTTTTTCCTAAACTCATTTGCGAGCAAGAGTCAGCCTATGTCGAAAGCGATGCTAAGTGGTTACGTTTTGTGCTCAACCAGGTCTTAAGCAACGCGCTAAAGTACTCCCGGCATGAAGCGGGAGAAGAGAAGACGATTAGC
>DIPA01000121.1:10948-11400 GCA_002427055.1 Firmicutes bacterium UBA5500
GGGAGAAGAGAAGACGATTAGCTTTCACATAGCTTCTGAGGGGATGAAGAGTTGCGTTAGCTGTACTGATGCAGGCGTTGGTATACCTCCCCAAGATATTGAACGCGTTTGGCAGCCCTTCTTCACTGGTGCTAATGGGCGACGCTTTCCTGAAGCAACCGGCATGGGGCTTTATTTGACCAAGGAAGTGTGTGATCGTCTGGGGCATCAAATAGCCATCAAATCACAAGTTAATGAAGGCACCACTGTAACGATTACCTTCATTGCACATGATCACCTGCACCGATTACAGCCAAAAGGATCAGTTGGGCGTTGGTGATGCTCAGGTAACAACCTGCCTTACAGCAATGTAAGTCAGGTTGATTGTTTGTAAGCCAAACAAATGGAAGTCGTTTCCTAGGCGCGGTAGGGTATAGTTAGAACAATTGTTGAGTCCAGCGGTATGATGTCAA
>DIPA01000063.1:0-793 GCA_002427055.1 Firmicutes bacterium UBA5500
GCACGAGCTTCCAGGAATTTACCAAGGAGAATGAGTGTGATGACTACGGCCGACGACTCGAAATAAAGATGAGGCATCTGCCCAGGCACGGGCGATAAGAAGAAGGTATTGTAGACGCTGAGGAAATAGGCAGCACTGGTGCCAAGGGCAACCAGTACATCCATATTGGCACTGCCACTCTTAAGCGACTTATAGGCCCCTTTATAGAATCCCCAACCGGCGATGAATTGCACCGGGGTAGCAAAAGCGAATTGCACTAACGGGGCATGCAAAATTCCCGGCAGTGGCAAGTTGAAAATCATGCCCAGCATGACTAACAACAGTGGTACCGAAAGAGTAGCTCCCAGGATGAACAGATTGCGTCGGTGCCTAAGCTCGCTGGCTCGCGCCTGCTGCTCGCGATCGTCCTGGCGCTCAATCTGTTGCAGAGGCTCGATGGCATAACCGGCTCCTACAACAACGTCTTTGAGCGCACTGATGCTGGTAACTGTAGCATCGTAGGCAATAGTGGCTCGCTCAGTGGCCAAATTTACACTAGCTTGGTGCACACCAGGCGAGCGCTGGAGCACTTTCTCTACTCGGGCAGAGCAGGCAGCGCAACTCATTCCCGTTACTCTAAACTCCACCGTAACCAGATCAGCAAACTCGGCCTCGTAACCAGCATTGCCTATGCTTTTTATAACATGGCTTGGTGTTAGGCGGTCTGGATCATAAATAACTGTTGCTCTATTTGTGGCCAAATTGACGTTAGCTTCTTCTACTCCGTCTAAGTTGCGCAGCGCTTTTTCCACAC
>DIPA01000063.1:912-1169 GCA_002427055.1 Firmicutes bacterium UBA5500
CGTCTAGGTTACGCAGCACTTTCTCCACGCGTGCGGAACAGGCAGCGCACGTCATACCTTGGACGGAGAGAGTTAGCTTCTGCTTAGTGCTCATAATAGCTCCCTCCTTATATACCCCATCGGGGTATATGGCAATTCCATCTTAGACTTCACGCTGCCTCCTGTCAAGACGAGATTAGACGAAGCCACCATGCTGTTTGATCACTTGCACAGCCTGCTCTACCTGTTCGTTTTCAGTTACTACGGTAAGAATGAAG
>DIPA01000063.1:1306-12127 GCA_002427055.1 Firmicutes bacterium UBA5500
TGACATACCAGATACCGAGGGGTCGCTACCGGCAAGAATTGCGGCGTCATCAGGTAAGCTCGAGCCTAGCACTAAGTTAGTTAGGCTTGAGATTTGCCCCGACAGAGGGTTATAGAGGGTGTCACCTAACTGCCCCATAGGATAGCGGTTAATACGATCTACCTGAACAATGTCATACCCGAGTCGTCGCAGTTCTTTTTCGGCCTTTTTGGCCTGACTTGAGCTGGCAAAATAAGATAGAATGTTACGTTCGGCCACCGCCAATTACCTCCTTACGCTTGATCTCTACTAGTAGTTTACCTGCAGGAGTAGGGCAAAATACCAAAGACGAGGAGGTGTTAGCGTGATCATCACTTTTGGCCGCTACTGGTTACTCATCTTGGTCGCCTTGCTCATAATTGGCTATACTTGGTATTGGTCAGCACGTGTTTCTCACCGCGCAATTGAACGCATGGGGCAACAGGAGCCAGAACGCTTTGGCTTTAGCTGGCGTACTCGGCAACGAAAGCGGGATAAGAAACTATAGGTCATGGCCAAACGACGAACAATCTAGGGGGAAAATTTAGGGCTAGATGGGCATGTATAACCTCTGTCCCGCGCACACTAGGGACAGGAGGTGAGTCATATGACCCAAGTAAAATGCCACGTTGATACTTGCACTCACTGGCTATCGGGCATGTGTGGAGCGGCAAATATCGACATTTTGAATGAAAGCCGCGGCAACATGCCTCAGGAAGAGGAACAAACGGAGTGTAAGACCTTCCACAGGAAAGAAGGTTTGGGCAGCTATGTGACTTCAATGGACAATTTGAACTGGAGCGGCATGGCCTCGACATTGGTCGGTGGCGAAATGAGCCCTTCCATTACCTGCGTGGTCGATACTTGCCATTATTGGGGCAAAAACGATGAGTGCCATGCCGATACCATTGAGGTTACCGGTTCGGGAGCCGAACATTGCCAAGAGACAAATTGTGTCACCTACAGGCAAAAAGTTTAGTGGAAGCTAAAACGCCAAATGAAGCCCTGCCGGTCCCCGGCAGGGCTTCTGACCCCTTGACCCCTCGGGGACGGTTCTAAAAGTCCATTCTGGGTATGCGCACTCACTCCTTGAGACCTTCATAGCCTATAGCAGAAGGAATGAGGAGGAGTGATATATGTCAAATATCCTGCAAGTGCGCACGCGCTATGATCGTCGGCGAGCTGTTAGGTATGCTCTGAGCCGTTACAATGATCCTAATCCTAAGTTTGCCAACATGGATACTATGGGGGGAGGTGGCGATTGCACCAACTTCACGTCACAATGTCTGTTGGTCGGGGGCTTGAAGATGGATTTCCGCCAGACTGGGCAGGAAACTGAATGGTGGTATCGTTATGTGACGAGGGAGCCTTTTGATCGCAATAATGATGACTGGTGGTCTTGTACCTGGTCGCTACCGGAAACGCAATTGCGTTATTTGGCGGCCAATCATGGGCAGACGGGAGATCTTCTGGAGAATCCTGCTTTGGCCAAGCGCCTTAGCCTAGGCGATATTATTTACTACGATTGGTATGGGGAGGGCAGGTTTGGCCATAGTGCCATTGTGACAGCCTTTAACCGCTACCATGTTCCCTACGTTACATACCGTACTTTGGCCCCTTTGCGCCCTCGCCGTAACCTGCATTGGCGGCTTAGACACAGAAGGCGCGATGCTGTACGTATTTGGGCCATTCATCTAGACAACCAACCTGTCGTATACGAACAAGCACCGGATTGGTCGAAGCTAGTTCCCTGCGACCAAAGCCGTAAGTAGGCTGTACAAGGGGAAGCTACCTGCACAGTCAATTGGCACCAATGATGTTCTAAATATTCAAGGCTGGGACCCTTGCGGTGGCCCCAGCCTTAACCTATATGCTATGAATTCATGTACGGTTAGGAGTGTTCTGCTTCTGATGCTGCGCCTACTCGACCCTGCTCATCGCGCATGGCCAGCCAAGCGGCAACGAGGGCCGTTAGCGGAATAGCTGCCACCATCCCAATACTACCGGAAAAGGCACGCACTAGTTCGGTGCCGATGGTATCAAGATTCAGTATCCGCTGTATAGGGACGTTATAGGCATAGAAAAGCAAGAGCAGTGGGGTGCTGCTTCCCAGATAGGCTAAGATGAGAGTATTGGTCATAGTGCCCATAATATCGCGGCCGACGTTCATGCCAGAACGGAAGAGATCCCATAAGCTAATCTGGGGGCTTACCTTCTTGATCTCAAACATGGATGAGGCGACCGACATGCCGACATCCATTACTGCTCCCAGGGCACCGATCATGATACCGGCAAAAAGCAGACCCTGGTAGTTAAATTGGGTCTCTTGAGGGATGTACATCAGCATCTGCGTTTCTTCGTGGCTCAGCCCAGTCAGTTTGGTTAGATTGCCGAAAGCATAAGCCAGAACCCCGGCAACTAGTACACCGCTAGCGGTGCCAATGATGGCAGCCAAGGTCTTGCGATTCATGCCGCCTATGATGATCATCGTGATAATTATGGATAATACTGAAAGCAGTACTGCCAGCAGCAGTGGCTGATAACCGCGGAAAAGCAAGGGCAGGAAAACCTGCGCAATAAGAATGACTGTGATCAGTAAACCGAGCAGGGAGCGCAACCCTGATTTGCCACCAATGAGTAAGACAAGCAGAACGAAAAGCCCTATTAGCAGATAGATAAATGTATCGCGAATGTGGTCAGCAATATAAGCGCTAACCAGCTCGCCTTCCACTACTTCAGCCTCCAGCAAAACTTTGTCGCCTGGCTCGACGATAATATCGTAAGAAGGATTACCGCCAGTAATATGATAGACAGAAATCTCTTGATCACGAAACGGGCCATTCAAGATCTTGACTTCTACGTCAAAGGCCTCTGACTGATAACCGCTTTCCTCAAGTGGATTCTCTTCGGCCGCTTCTATACTTAGCACAACGCCCCGGTATGTTTGCAGTGGCTCTTCTATTGCTTTAGCTAACACCGCCGGGGCAATGACTATGGCTAGCAGCATGCTTACCAGCAATGCTTTCCACATGATGCGCCTACAGCATAATTGTCGCATAGTTAACCCCCTCCCATGTTGTCATTTTACCATAGGAGGGGGCAGTAAGTGTCACCTTTGAGAGCCTAAAGCCGTGCCTGCTTTAGACGATTGGTCAAGAGTTCCTGCAGTTTTGGTGTTAGGCAAATGATCGCGAGGTCCTTGACTTGAAAATAAGGGCTATGTTCCAATCCTTCTGCGCTGAGTAGAATGGCCCCGTCAGAGAGCCGTCTGACACCAAACCAAACCTGAGCACCGTCACCTGCAGTTGCATGATCGCCAACCGACTGCTGGACAGAAAGGCTTAACTCAGTAAACACCGTATGAATTTCACTCTTATCAGTTGTCTTGGTAAATTTCCACCCATCCTCATCAAGCACCCCATACTCTAGTTGCAGTGGGTTCTTATACCAAGTCCAAGGCAAATATGCCGCTGCGCACCGTCGGTAAGTTGAGGGAGAAAAAAAGAAACATCGACTAGCGTAAAGCAAAGTGACTGCTACAACACAAGCAGTAACAAGAACCGTAAAGATACGTTTTCTCCGCGGCAACTAACTCACCCACCTCGAATAATTCACTATCTTTACAGTAGACGCACACTGCCAGCAAAAGTTCCCCTTTTCTTCTAAAGAACACGCTAGTTAATAGTGGATGAGCTTTTAGCAGTCCCAGCAGACCACGGCAGTTGATCCGAGACCGCTTGGCTCATAACCGTTCTTTACCTGGCTCTGCCATCGCTCCCAGGTGTACAATCAACTGGAAAATGCGCTCTATAGGAGGCTGTTACTGATGGTGATCAGAGAATTTGACGAAGCGGACCGCCCACAGACACAGGCGCTATTGCGGCAACACACAACCATGGGGCAGGATGAAATCGGGCAGCTACTCAGTGAGGGACAGCGTCTGGTCGCGCTGCAAGATGGGGCTATATGCGGCCTGGCGACGTTAACTGAAGGCCTGCCAGGCTTCTACGCTTTTGTTGAGCTGGTCAGCCCAACTCTGCGACGTCAAGGAATCGGACATGCCTTATGGCGCCGATCGGTCGCCGCGTTGCCCGCCGACGCGCAGATGATTTGCTGCGCTTGCCCTACTCAGAATACTGATGACCAGGCCTTCCTCAAAGCAAGAGGCTTTGCCGCCTGGTTCTCCGAGGAGTTGATGCACTACTCCGGTTCCAGACTTCCCGATCCACAGTTGACCGTACGGCCATATAGTGATACGGACTTTGACAATTGGGCGCGATTGATCAACGAAGGGTTCTATCCGCTACGCAAAGAAAATGACGTCAGGCCGCATATCATCTTTGATGTGAACGACCCAGCTACACGTCAGAGATTGCTTAGTTCAAATGATGAGAAACTGCTGTTCTATGATGGCGATCAATTAGTCGGTCTGGCTGGCCTGATCGGTTCTGAGATTGACCCCATTACCGTGCCTAGCAACCAGCGCCGAAAAGGCTATGCCCGCCAAATTCTGGCTTATTGCACCAATCGCATTCTGGATCGCGGTATCAGTCCGGTAACCTTGGGAGTAGTCACCCAGAACATTACTGCGCGCAAGCTGTATGAGAGCATGGGCTACCGAGTCGTGGGGAAGTTGGATTGGTTCCGGCTTCTGTTAAGCAAGAATTGGGTTGAAGCAGAGCGCTTTTAGAACCATCCGAGATTGCTGATAAAGGTCATGGTCGACCTTTGCCTGGGTTGAAAGGCACTGCTTCAGTGGTCTCGAACCGTCCCCGAGGGGTCAATTGCCTAATGATTTAACTAGGTTGCGGTGCTCCGGAGAGCCGAGCACCTGGCGGGCCTGCTGCACCTCCACCGCTGTACGATTTACCTGATACTGATCCTTTAACGTCAAGATGCGAGTTAAGGATTGGTTCAGGCGTTCTTCAGAAATTCGTTCACTTTGCACGGCGGAGAGCAAGGCGTCTCTTACCGCTTGCTGCTTGTCAAAGGTGTGGCAGACTAACAACATATCTGCCCCGGCAAGCACGGCCTGCACCGCTGCCTCGCCAATATTGCCCTGCGAAATCGCGCCCATCTCCATGTCATCAGTAACGACCAGTCCCTGGTATCCCCATTGCTCACGCAGCAACCCGGTAATGATCGAATGTGACATGCTCGCCGGGCGATCCGGGTCAAGAGCGCTTACTAGCAGGTGACTCACCATTAACGCAGGCACACCCGCATCAACGGCGTCTTTGAAAGGCCTCAACTCGCGGTTCTCCAGCAACTCCCTGTCGGCAGTGACGCTAGGCAATGCCGTGTGAGAATCAACCGAGGTATCTCCATGACCGGGGAAATGCTTCACTACCGGAATAACTCCGGACGCGGTCAGACCGGATATTACCTGGTGCCCAGCTGCCCAGACAGTCTCTACAGTAGAGCCAAAGGAACGATCGCCAATCACAGGGTTTTGAGGATTACTGTTCACATCAAGCACCGGAGCGAAGTCCATATTCATCCCGAGCGCCGCTAGCTCCTGGCCCATGGCCAAAGCCAAGGCTTGAGCAGAATCAGCGTGCTGGCCTACCGTCCTAGCTGTGGGGAACCTGGTAGCCCAAGCTACGGGCAAACGGCTAACCTGCCCTCCCTCTTGATCAGTGCCAATGAACATAGGCCAAGCTAGATCAGGGTTCTGACGATAAGCATTCAGCGCCTCTGCTGTCTGTTCAAGCGTGGTAAAATTGCGGGCAAAGAAGATTAACCCGCCTGGCTGCAAATTGCTCAGTATTACCTGGTTAACAGTAACATCGTTCCCCTCTAGGCCGACGTAAAGCAACTGGCCAACTTTTTGCTCTAACGAGAGATTGGCGATGCGAGGGTCTAGAACTGGCTCCGCTATCTGACTACCCCCTTCAGGCGGTCTGCCAACCATCTGGCAACCGGAGAGAAGTAAGGCACAAACGATTAGGATCGCGAAAGCTGACCTCAAAGCATGTTCACTCCCTATCAGCGGGCGGTAATTAATCTCCGATAATAACGGTAGAAGTCTATTAATAGCTTACGCCCGCGCCTCCCGACCGTCAAGCTGTGCAGGCGACTGCAACAGGGGGATGGCGCAAAGGGGAAATGAACTTTTAGAACCCTCCCCGAGGGGTCAGAAAGCCCTGCCTGGGACCGGCAGGGCTGGGGGTGCTCTATTGGTTTAGTGTTTGAGGTTTTTGTGGGCGCGTTTGAGCATCTGGCGAATGGGGAGGTTGTAGGGGCAACGGCTCTCGCAAACGCCGCATTCGGCGCAGGCGGAAGCATCGACTTCCATCGCAGCATAGCGATCAACGGCCCAATCAGCCAGGTTATAGCGTGTAGCATAGCCCTCAAAAATAAACACTTGGGGAATCCTAATTCCTTGCGGACACGGCAGGCAATATTCGCAACGACGGCAGAAGCCCTTGCCTAATTCTGCAACTTCTTGCTCCAGCAACGGTCTTTCTGCATCATCGAGAGGACGCCAACTGGCAGCCAGCTCGGCATTTGTCCGCATCTGCTCGGCGCTATCAACGCCGGGGATCACTACATCAAGTAAGGGCTCGGCCAAAAGCTGCCTGATTGCCAGCTGCGGATGTTTGAACGAACCGCCGGCCAGGGGTTTCATGGCGATAGTTCCCATGCCCAGCTCTTTGGCTGCCTGAAATACCGGTATGAACTGTCGCTCAACAGCGTTCACCGGAGCCTGCACAGTAGCAAAAAGCCCCGTCTCGACCGCCTTAAGCAAGATTTTGTCGTTATGGCTGGTGACGCCGATATGCTTCACTAGTCCTTCCTGCTGGGCTTTTAGGAGCGCCTCCAGGGCACCGCCGGGTCCCAAGACCTGCTCTAATTCTGCCTCTTTACTTACGTTGTGCAGTTGATAAAGATCAATTGAATCGATCTTGAGCATTCGTAAGCTAGTCTCGAGATCCCGCCGTGCACCGGCTGCATCTCGACTGGGAGTCTTGGAAGCTAAAACAAAACGATCCCGCACGCCCTGCAATGCCTGACCAAACTTCTCTTCGCTATCGGTGTAGCCCCGAGCTGTATCAAGGAAGTTGACTCCCATCTCTACAGCTACAGCGATGACTTCTTTGGCCACTTGTTCGCCCACCCGCTGAATCGGGATACCGCCAATTCCCATAGCACTTACTTTGTAACCGGTCTTACCTAATTGCTTATATTGCATGCCTGTTCACCTACCTGTAGTTTATATAGATAGAATCTCTGACAACTGTAGTAATTCAGGGTCTAAGATATGCGGGCGCCCCGCAACTTCACTCATTGGCAGACTTATGATCTCCCCTCGTTGAACAGCAACCATTTGATTAGCACGCGACTGACGCAGTAACTCAACTGCATGATAACCCATGCGACTAGCCAAAATGCGGTCCTGCGCTGTTGGCGAACCACCCCGCTGAATATATCCTAGCACGGTTACTCTGGGCTGCTGGCCCGTACACGCCTGAATATGTTCAGCGATAGCATAACCGGAACCGGCGCCTTCGCAGACTACGATAATCGAGTGTCTCTTGCCACGTTGAAAACCGCGCTGCAAACGCTCACAGATTTGCCTATTGGTGACGAGAGCTTCCGGCACCACAATCGACTCAGCGCCGGCTGCCAGGCCGGCTGCGACGGCTATATGTCCGGAGTGTCGCCCCATAACTTCAATGATGAAGGTTCTCTCGTGAGAAGTAGCTGTATCGCGAATGCGGTCTATGGCTGCTACGGCGGTGTTAATCGCGGTATCGAAACCGATAGTTAGGTCAGTACCGGCCACGTCGTTATCGATTGTCGCGGGCACGCCGATGACCGGCATGCCACTCCTGGCTAACGCTTCTGCCCCTTGTAAGGAGCCATCACCACCGATAACGACCAGTCCTTGAATCCCTGTGGCCAACAAATGCTCATAGGCCAGAGCTTGTCCGGCAGCTGTAGCAAACTCATCGGAACGAGCCGTACGCAGCACTGTCCCGCCACGATGAATAATATCGGCTACCGATCCCAGTTCCAGTGGTTCCATATCGCCCGCCAGTAACCCGGCGAAACCGCGTCGAATACCAACTACCTGATAACCATGATAGATTGCGGTGCGTACTACTGCACGAATAGCCGCATTCATACCCGGGGCGTCACCACCACTGGTCAAGACACCAATTCTGGTTATAGTTTTCATCCCAGTCTACCCACGTGGTCGCACGCCCATAGCCTTACTGCAAAGCATGCGATTGAGTATTTCATGGGCCTCTGCTGCTTCCGATTTGGGAACCAAAAGCTCAATCGGACCGTGACTTACAGTTTCACCACCACCAAGTGCCCGCTCTGTAACCAGCAAACCTTCGGCGGTCAGTAACTCCTTAAGTCGCTTGGCAACGTGTATGCTGGGTGCAATGTATATAACCTTCCACATTGAATTTCTATCTCCTTCGTATTGGCTTACAGTTTATTACTGGAATCCTAAACGCGGACGACGCATGACTCTATGCAAACTAGTGACATCATAGCATAGCAGCAAATCATCTCGCAACGACGGCAGTCAGAGGGATTGAGCGCCTACCTAACTTGTTGTTCATTAGATAAAGCCCGCCCGTTATGCGCCAGGCGAGCGGAAGCGGCTGCAGCTAACCCGGCTACCAGATCATCTAAGAAAGTGTGCACTGCTTGAGGGGCATCGTTAAGGACAGACAAAATGCCCAGCTTAGTTTTGTCTAGGTAACCGAAGTTAGTGAGACCAATGGTACCGTAGACATTAGTAATTCCCAAGGCTAGCACCTCATCGATGCCATATAATGGCTCATCGCTGGCAATTATCGTCTGCAACGGCTCGGGCAACCGACCTTGTTCGGCCAGCACATCTAGTGTAATACCTGTTAGGAATGCAAATTGAACTTCTCGCTTCTCTAGAACGTTCTCAATGCTTCTCGTACACTGTTCTAACAACAAAGCCGGATAAAAAGGCCGCTGTAATGCGTACACCAAATCTGCGACATCTGCTAGGGAAACGCCCCGCTCTGCCATCAACTTGATGACTAGCTGTTTCATTTCAAGTTCACCCCAATTGGCGTGGGATCGAAAACACTTTCGTCAAGATAATCTATTCTCCCAGAGCCAATGAAGTGCTAACTGATGCTTCACCAAAAAGGTTCTTTACCTCATCCACCAATTGAACTGAACCATCACACCAAAACTTCTTGTCGGCCAGCACTATCTGCTGGCTACCATCTCTGCATAAATAAACCGGAATAGGACCGGGGAAACGGGCTAGTAAGACCTTTAGGTAACCAAGACGATCAAGCAAGTCATTGTTAAAACGCACCACTAGGGCTGCATCATCGGGCGCTACTCGCACGAGTGAATCGGCGATTACTGTTAGTCTTTCATCGCGATAGTTGATTTTTCCTTCTACAACTAGAATCCGATCGAGCTGCACCTGTGAACCATGTTTGCTGGTAGCCTCAGGGAATAAGACGACCTCTGCGCTACCGGTGTAGTCTTCCAGGGTGAAAAACATCATCGGTTTACCTGTCTTAGTGACAATCTGTTTTGACTCAACAATCCGCCCCCCAATAACGATTTTTTGACCATTTTCCAAGTCTGCCAACGCACCGATATCACTGGAAGTTTGCGCGGCTAACGCCCGACGATACTGATCTAGCGGATGACCGGATACATACATACCGAGCAGCTCTTTTTCCATAGCCAACAGTTCTTCAGGCGCAAATTCAGGTACATGCGGCAATTCAACTTCGATAGCCGGCGCTGCATCGGCTACTGACAGTAAATCAAACATAGACATCTGCCCATTCTGTCGGCTTTTCTGCTCGGCTGCCGCTTTCTCTAAACAAGTATCAAGTCCAGCCAATAGCTGGGCGCGGTTAGCATGCGTACCGGCAAAAGCCCCGCATTTAATCAAACTCTCCAGCACGCGCTTATTGACAACACGTAAGTCAATGCGACGGCAGAAATCGAGTAGCGATTCGAACTGCCCGCCCGCTTCTCGCTCCCGGATTATGGCTTCAATAGCAGCTATGCCCACATTCTTTACCGCCGAAAGACCAAAGGCAATCTTACCCTCTGTTGTGGCTGCAAATTTGGCTCGGCTGATATTTACGTTAGGCGGAACTATCTCTACCCCCATACGCTTACAGTCTTCCGTATAAGCCTGCACCTTATCAGCATCGTTGGCCACGCTAGACAGGGCCGCCGCCATAAACTCTGCCGGATAGTGTACTTTCAGCCAAGCCGTGCGATACGCCAAAACAGCATAGCAAGCGGCGTGAGCCTTGTTGAAGGCATACTTTGCGAACTCAGCCATTTCATCAAAAACCTGGTTGGCCAACTGCTCTGGCACGCCTAGCCGGACAGCTCCGGGCACTAATACCTTGCCATTCTCATCGACTGAGCCATGGATAAACATGGTGCGTTCTTGCTCCATTACTTCCTGCTTCTTCTTCCCCATGGCCCGACGCAAAATATCTGCGCGCCCCAGAGAATAACCCGCCAGACTGCGAGCAATTTGCTGCACTTGCTCTTGATATACGAGGCAGCCATAACTGATATTAAGAATTGGCTCCAGCAATGGATGAGCATACTTGATTTTCGATGGATCATTCTTGTTCTCAATATACTTGGGTATTTGATCCATAGGACCTGGCCGGAACAGGGAAATACCGGCAATAATATCTTCAAAAGAGGCCGGTCGTAACTGACGCATAAACTCACGCATGCCCCCACCTTCCAGCTGGAACACTCCCAGAGTCTCACCGCTACTAAGAAGTTCATAAACCTGGGGGT
>DIPA01000063.1:12224-17579 GCA_002427055.1 Firmicutes bacterium UBA5500
AGTTCATAAACCTGGGGGTCACTAAACTCCTGCTTCATGTCGATGGCAATACCATGGTTACGCTTGACCTGTTCTAACGCATCTTTGATTATCGTCAAAGTTGTCAGGCCTAGGAAGTCCATTTTGAGCAGACCCAGCTGCTCAATGGTACCCATAGGGAATTGGGTCGTGACCGCGTCACCATTCTTGGCTAAGGGGACAACATTAGCTAGCGGCTCGGGAGAAATAACCACAGCAGCAGCATGCACCGATGCGTGACGCGGCAGCCCTTCTAAGGCACGACTGATATCAATCAGTTTACGAGTTATCTCTTCCTCTTCATAGGCTGCTTTCAACTCAGGTACCTGCTCCAGGGCATCATTGATAGTAACTCCTAATTTACTGGGAATTAGCTTAGCTACGCGATCGCCTTCTTGAAAACTGAGTCCTAGCGCCCGTGCCACGTCACGGATCGCTGCCTTGGCCCGCATGGTGCCGAAAGTAATTATCTGGCTTACATTTTCCGTACCATATTTACGGGCCACATAATCGATAACTTCACCGCGTCGCTCGTTACAAAAGTCGGTATCAAAGTCAGGCAAACTAATACGTTCTGAGTTTAAGAAACGTTCGAAGATCAGATGATAAGGTAACGGATCAAGACCTGTAATACCCAGAATATAAGCGACCACACTAGCTGCGCCTGACCCACGGCCGATACCAACGGGGATATCATGCTCACGGGCGTAATTGATAAAATCAGCCACAATTAAAAAGTAGCTAGCGAACCCCATGCTTTCAATAACCGATAGTTCATAGTCAATGCGCTCATGCACCTCTTGGCTGGGGTTGGGATAGCAGTTGGGCAGTCTGGTTGCTACTTGATGCCGCAAATAGGTCTCCGGAGTGAAGCCCTCGGGCACTTCATAAACCGGCAAGCGTGACACGCCAAACTGGAACTCGAGTTGGCAACGGTCGGCAATAGCCACTGTGTTAGCCATCGCGGCTTCGATAATGGCGTCCGGCAAATAGTGAAACATCGCGGCGAGCTCGTCCCGAGACTTTAGATGAAACTCAGGCACGAAACGCATGCGGTTCGTATCGTGCACTGTCTTCCCCGTCTGAATGCAAAGCAACACATCGTGTGCTTCGTAATCGGCAGCTTGTACATAGTGAGCATCGTTAGTGATAATGAGGGGTATGCTGAGCTCTTCATGCAGACGCACCAGCGCTTCGTTCACCTGTCTCTGCTCAGGTAACCCATGCTCCTGTAATTCCAGGTAAAAATTACCTACCCCAAAAATCGTCTGTAAGCGCAAAGCAGTTTCTTTGGCTTCCTCGTATAACCCGCTCATCAAGAGCGAAGGAATTTGCCCGCCGAGACAGGCACTAGAGACAATCAATCCTTCGTGATATGTTTCTAACAGCTCCCAGTCAACCCGCGGTCGATAGTAAAAGCCCTCAGTGAAACTTTTGCTGACCAGTTTAATCAGGTTCTTGTACCCTGTCTCATTGGCAGCCAATAATACTAAGTGAAACTGGCTATCATCTAATTTAGGCTTCCGATCGAAACGAGTACGTGTAGCCATATATACTTCACAGCCGATAAGAGGCTTAATACCGGCCTTCTTTGCTGCCTGATAAAACTCCATCACACCGTACATGGTGCCATGATCAGTAATAGCAAGAGCCGGTTGTTGCAACTCTTTTGCACGTTGCACCAATTCGCTGATTCTGCCAGCGCCATCAAGTAAGCTATATTCTGTATGCACATGCAAATGCACAAAATCTGTAGACATGACATCACCCCCGCTTACTTCCTATACTGATTCTCGGCCGCTTGCAGTATCTCCTGCTAATGGTTTTGGCAAGTACTCGTTGCTTGCATGGTAAATAAAGGCTAGAAGAATCAGATGGCTGCTACCAGAAAGTGCTTTTGACAGCGCAAAAGCTATTATGTAGACTAGGAACACAAGCCGAATCGAGCCAATTGGCTCGTACGGGGAACAAGCAGTGGGGTGAATCGGCTTTTGCCGTAGGGTCTGCCTTTCTCTCCCGAACCCGTCAACTAACCTCGGAGGCTTGGCGCAGAAAGGATGATCGCTAGTACTTAATTGCAGTGATCATCAGGCAACATGTCTTTCTCAGGTTGGCCAAGTGATCTGCAAAAACCGAGCCGTGTTATTGGCTCGGTTTCTTTTTTTACCGCTCTAAATTACTGCGCGATCGTTTTTGCTGCTTTATTTGCGACTTACTTTGACTACGTGTAAATAGCTGAGCGCGTCGCAGGTGCGCCAGAAGTACCAGTATTGCCAGAACTAGCCAAGCAAAGCTAAACCAACTGGGCAAACCCAGACCGAAAATGGCAGGCAGCCACGGTAAACCAACTATTACTATTAGTGTCACCAGAATGGCCACCACATGCGATATGCGCCGGCGCTGCATAGCGGATCACCCCTTGTCTAGGGTATGACCCTAGTGAGTGCCTTAGAAGCAAAAGGCGCCTAAGCTAGGCGCGTTTCGTCGGCAATGACTTCTATGATTGAGATATCGTTGTTTATACTCAAATCAAGTTCATAATAATCGTCTAACTCCTCACCCTCCGTATCATAAAGGGCGCGTACAATAGGGCGAGTAGTAATTGGCTTGTTAACATCAACTACGACGCCAATGATGCCTGTGCTGAGGCGAACCAAGGTGCCTGTCGGATAAAAAGCAACTTGCTGCAGGAAATGGTGCACGATTTCAGAATCGAAAAATTGGCCACTTTGCTCTAGCAACAGCTCAGCAGCCTTATGAGGCAAAAAACGCGGCCGATAGGCTCGATCAGAAACCAGGGCATCATAGACATCGGCAACTGCCACAATGCGACCATAAAGATGGATTTCTGAACCAGTCAAACCACGTGGGTAACCTGAGCCATCCATGCGCTCATGATGTTGAAAGGCAATATGGGCGCTGAGCAAGCCGATTTCTCCTTGCCGCCGCAAGATTTCGAAGCCCGCACTAGTATGCTCCTGGATCTGCTCGTATTCTACGGGAGACAACGGGCCTGGTTTCTTTAACAGATCGCCTGGCACAAGTGTTTTACCTAAATCGTGCATCAGTGCGCCAATTGCCAGCTCCCGTAGCTGATCTCTATTTAGAGCGCAGGACATGCCAATTAAAATAGCAAACGAACAAACGTTGACCGAATGAGCAAAAGTATAATCGTCTTGTAGACGAATATCGAACATATTTATCAATAAATCCGGCTTCGTGCTCAAGTCATCAATTAGCATGTCTACTATGTCAGTGATGGCTGGCGCATCCAAAACGCTGCCGGCGATTAGACTGGTGCAGGCTGTGCGCACCATTCTTAGGGCTCGTAACCGCGTCCGCTCACTTAGAAAATCAACAGCATCGATATCCGGAAAACGCGGATCAACCACGTAGACTGAATACACACCTAACTGAACTAGCCGCGCAATATAAGAATCTCGTAATCTCTGTCCTTTTGCCAAAAGAACCTTGCCGTCGGACGAGATTACAGACTGTGCTAGCTCCATACCTGGCTTTAAGTGCTTGGTGCTAATGCGACGCAAAAGGTCTCCCTCCCCCCGTCTGTCACCTAACAAATATTAGTCATAACCGGATACATTTCCTGCTAAAAACGGGCGAAAAGCACGAATTTTGTCGCAGATGAATCTACCAGACTATTAATCCTGTAGAGAGACGGGACTTTAGACCCCCCTCGGCCTAATCATTAAGGGCTTTAGCACATGCTTGCGCTAGTTCTTTTAGGGTAATTTGCCCGCTGCTGCAAGGCACAGCGCCTTGTGCAGACGTGGAAGAACCTCCGCCTTTTCCCCCATACTGCGCCACAGTGGCTTTAAGTAGGCCACCAATAGCTATGCCCACGTTGGCGCTAGCTGTAGCAACCAGCCGATAGGGCTCATCGGGCAGGCCAAAAATGACTATGGTTGCTCCTTGTTCTGCCAGGTAGCCAGCCAAGAACTTGGCTTCCGCCAATGAGTGTTCCGGCAGTTCACGGACAATGCAAGCAACGTTTCCTAGGGCCTCCGCTGCCGCGCGGAAATCATCGGCTTCCAAGGTTAACACTCGCTCACGTAAATGACTACACTCTCGCTCCAGCTCATTGACTTTTGCTAATACCCGTTCAACTGCCGGAACGGCATTCTCCAGCGGTTCAGATAGCAATGCCGACAGGCTAGCTAATTGGTTATGTTTAATACCATAGTCACGGTAGGCTCTTTGGCCTGCAAGAAACGCAATACGCAAGTTCCCACGCTTATTTTCACTTCCTACCACCTTCAGCAAACCAATTTCACCTAAGTCGCGCACGTGAGTCCCACCACAGGGACAAAGGTCGAAGCCTGCAATCTCGATTAAGCGAATATCCTTGTCTACCTGTGGTAATTTGCGCAATTGGGCAGCCGGCACGGCATCGGGTGCTACCTCCTGACAACGCACGGGCAGTTTACTGCGCAAAACCGCATTAGTTAAATCTTCGGCCTGCTGCACCTGTTCGGCAGCCAGGTTTCCTCCGGCTAAATCTATAGTAACCACCTGCTCCCCCAGATGAAAACCAACCGTTGCGGCCTTAAAGAGCTGCCAGAAGGCTTGGGAAAGCACATGTTGAGCCGTATGCTGCTGCATATGGTCAAAACGACGTAGCCAATCTAGGCGTCCGGCAACTGTATCGCCGATGGCCGCCGGCAAAGCTACTTGATGCCAAACTACCCCATGCTCATCAATTTGGGTGTCGGTTACGGCTTGATCTTGTAACCAGCCGTGATCTGCCGGCTGACCGCCCCCCTCGGGATAGAAGGCGGTTTGGTCTAGAGCAAGCCAACCGGGCTTAAGCGCTACTACTTTAGCTGTAAAGGTGTGGGCGTAGGGGTCGCTATAGTACAATTTGCGAGTTTGCATGGTTGCCTCCTTCAATACGCTTCTTCTAAATCTCTTGCTTGCTGTTCCCAACGAGCATAGAGTTGCTGCAATTCTTGTTCTACTTGACGACAGTGTAATACCGTTTCCTGTCCGCCCCCTTGTTCATACAATGTGGGGTCAGCCATCTGTGCATATAGAGCGTCTCGTACGTCCTCTAACTCTGCAATGCGTTGCTCTAATTCGGCCAGAGCTTTGGCCAACTGCTCCGGTGTAGGCTGGGCGGGCTCTTGTTTCACTTCAACTGACTGGCGAACTCGCGGTTTGGCAACCGGGGCAGGCATAGTTGCCAGAGCTAACTCTTCTAGGAAATTCCCATAGCTCATCTTGTAATCGCTAATACTCTCTGCGCTAAAATGCCAGATCCGTGTAGCCATGCGACGTAAGAAATAACGGTCATGCGATACGATGAACAAAGTACCGCTA
>DIPA01000063.1:17658-21860 GCA_002427055.1 Firmicutes bacterium UBA5500
CGATGAACAAAGTACCGCTATATTCGTACAAAGCCTGTTCCAATGCCTCCCGTGCCGGAATATCCAGGTGGTTGGTAGGCTCGTCCAAAACCAGCACATTGGCCTGTGTTAATAGCAGTTTAGCTAAAATGAGGCGATTGCGCTCGCCTCCGCTCAGTGTGCTGACCGGCTGAAACCCAGCTTCCCCCACAAAAAGGAAGCGAGCCAGATAACTGCGCCCTTCTGCCGGCAATAAATTAGTACCCGCCAGCAGACTCTCCAGCACACTCACCTTTTCGTCGGGCAGACGCAAGTCCTGACTGAAATAGCCTAGATCAATGCTGGCACCCCATCTGAGCCTGCCCGTATCGGCAGGTACTTCACCCAAAAGAATCTTCAGCAACGTAGTCTTGCCGCTACCATTGGGGCCTATCAAGGCGATGCGCTCGCGTAATTTTACGTCGGCAGAGAAGTCCTTAAACAAGGGTTTGTTGGGATACGCCTTGCTGAGGCCTTGAACAGTCAGCACATCATTGCCGCTGCGCCGCTTGGTATGCAAAGCAAGTCGCAGCGCCCCCTGTTTGTGGCTTAAGTGAATGGGCTCCATGCGGGCCAAGCGTTTCTCCCAACTTTTAGCCATGGTGGCGCGTGTCCCTGCCTTGAATTTAGCTACCAAACGTTCTAGTTGCTCTCTCTCGCGTTGTTGCTGGCGCAGCAATAGCTCTTGACGCTTAGCGTGTTCTTCTTTCTGCAACAGATAAGCTGAGTAATTGCCTGTATAAGTCACTAGACCATGCTCACTGAGCGCCCAAATTTTAGTGACAACATTATCCAGGAACTCTCGATCATGAGAAACAATCAGCAGGGCTCCCCGGTAGGTGGCTAAGTTGCCCTCCAGCCAGGCGATAGCTTCTACATCTAAATGGTTAGTTGGCTCGTCGAGAAATAAGATATCAGGTTGCTCCAGCAGCAACTTAGCCAGGGCAACTCTGGTGCGCTGACCGCCGGATAGACTACCCATTGGTTGTCCCCAAACCGGCTCGGGCAAGCCGAGACCATTTAGGATAGTGCGCACTTGTATCTCGCTCTCATAGCCACCCAGATGTTCAAACTCGGCGTTGGTACGGGTATACTCGGCCATTACCCTAGCCAATTGCTCTGGGTCGGCGGCAATGTGGGACAACCCCATCTCCTGCTCAAGTAGGCGTAGTTTGGCTTCCAACTGCATAACGGCGCCCAAAGCTGAACTAGCCACTTGCCAGACTGTCATGCTGTCCGGCAATTCAACGCCTTGTGTCAAATAACCAAGCTGAATTCCGTTGGCCATACTAATCTGGCCCTCATCATAATCTTCTAGCTGTGCTAAGAGACGTAAAAGAGTTGTCTTGCCAGAACCGTTACGCCCTATTAGCCCCACTCTCTCTCCACGTTCTAGATTACAATTAACGTCCACCAAAACTGGATTAGCCGCATAATACTTATGCAAATTGCGGGCGCTAAGTACGCTCATGACAATTCCCCCTTGCTATTTGATTCTATTGAACAATTGGCAACCAGGCAAGGGAAAGAATGTCTAGAAGATTACACAATTGAGCACTCTAAGAAGCAAGGTCATAGAAAGGATTAAACCAGATAGGGGGGCTAAGATGCAACGACCACGCATCAGGGATTGGGGCATTAAGATCGGCTGCTATGCTACCGGTAAGCACAATGCCATCACGGATGTAGCCGGGGTACGGGTAGGGCAAACAACCATAATTCAAGGCGAGGGCAAGCTTATCCAAGGTCGGGGGCCCATACGCACCGGAGTCACCGCCATCTTGCCCCATTCTGATGACTTGTTTCACCACCGCGTGGCCGCCGGTGGTTTCACACTCAATGGAGCAGGTGAGGTAACAGGCCTTTCTCAGGCTAGCGAATGGGGTGCAATTGAGACACCGATCATGCTAACGAATACGCTCAGCGTAGGCCAAGTGCATGACGCCGTGCTTGATTACCTGCTTGAGTATTATCCGGATGCAGGCATTATTAGTGACCCAATTGTGCCGATTGTAGCCGAGTGTGACGATAGTCATCTTAACGATATTCAAGGTAGGCACGTGACTCGAGAACATGTTTTTGCTGCGCTAAGAAGTGCCACTGCAGGGCCCGTTGCAGAGGGCTGTGTTGGAGCAGGCACCGGCATGATTGCTTTTGATTTTAAGGCTGGTATAGGGACTGCCTCACGCGTTCTACCGCGCCACTGTGGTAGCTTTACCATAGGTGTTTTGGTTTTGGCCAATTGTGGCCCCAGACATTGTTTCCAAGTTGCGGGGTGTCCTGTGGGCCGCGAGATTACTGACTTGATCCCCGACCCCCATCCGGACGGGTCAATAATCGTGGTCATAGCCACAGATGCCCCGCTGATAAGCCTGCAGCTACAGCGAATAGCCAAACGGGCTGCACTGGGGATCGGTCGCCTTGGTGGTTTCGCCAGTCATGTGAGTGGTGAATTTTGTATCGCTTTTTCTACCAGAACAATTTTCCCTCGTAAAAGCAGCAACCTCACTGTAGAGCTCGAGCTTCTGCGCGACCAATACCTGGATCCACTCTTCGAAGCTACTGTGGAAGCTACGGAGGAGGCAATAATCAATTCGCTCATGCAGGCGACTGATATGTGCGGGCGCGATGGCCATCTGGTCCATGCCCTACCGCTGGATCGCCTCTATAGGATGCTCAAGAAGCAGGGGCTAGCGGATTAGAAGAGGGCAGTTTGCAAGGCCGCGGAACAAGGCCGCGGCCTTTATGTACTCTTTCGGGTTTATTGGTCGGCCTTTAGCTTCCCACCGGTGGCATAGTTATGGCGCTCCATATCGCGCATGATAATAGATACGGCTGTGGGTGGGCAGTTAAGGACCTCAGCGATTACCTCAGTTAGTTTCTGGGCTAACAGCCGCTTTTGCTCAACTGTTCTTCCTTCTAGCATTTCAATCTGTACTATTGGCATCTCGTTCACCTCCTCTGAGTGGGAGGATTCGCCGCCTACACTTAGCTTTCCTGCTATGCGGCCTCACTTGCGCTTCTGTCGTAAGCGATGTGACATCATGCCACCAATGGCCCCGGCTTCTTGGGCACTCAGGCCGGCCCAGCCTACCTGTTTGATCTTCGCCAGCAACCCTAATTCATCAGCTATCTCCAGCTTCAGTAGGTCCCTTGGGTTTGGACGCTTCGCCTTTTTACTCTGCTTCAACGCAGACATGAAAACACCCCCTACTGCTTTATTATGGCTGTAAGGGGTGTTTTTTTATTTGTGTTTATTCTTTTTTCTCGAAGCTGTTTTGGCTCTGACACTCAGGGCATTTGCGTGGTTTACAACGCCCTTCTTTCTCGTAGCCGCACTTAGTGCACTTGAAAGTAGCCATTGCAGAAGCCTCCTCCCTATTCTTCTCATGACAATCAGAACACAGACCGATAAACTCCAAGCGATGACCGGTAATAACACCCGAACAGCAACCCGCAGCTAACGCATCTAGCTCAGATTTATATGGCAACCCAATGTCAGAAACACAACCACACTCGCTACAGCGAAAATGATAATGCGCGGCTGGATTACCATCAAAACGATCTTGGCCACTGCCGTAGCTCAACTGCAGAATCTGGTCCATACTTACCAATGAACGCAAATTGCGATAGACAGTGCCTAAACTAATATTCGGGAGACTTTCCCGAACCCGCTCATAAATCCAGTCGGCTGTTGGATGGCTCGTAGTGCTACGCAGGACATCTAGTATCAAACGGCGTTGCGCAGTCATCCTTTGAAAACCGCCCACAGAAAGCGCCCCCTAATAATAACTATTACTATTTGAAGTTTAATCAATAGCCGTGTCGTTGTCAACAAGCCCTTGGCTAATAGGTTTCTGAATATAGTCGGCGATAAGACCGATGTAGTTGCTCACTACCCCCCTCCTTGCCTGTCGCATCCATTTCAATACCACGTTTCAACCATTCTAAAGCCGTTTGATGCTGCCCGCTACGTTCGCTATGGACTGCCAGGCGTAAGTAGGGAACAGCCTGAGTTGGGGCAATCTGAACTACCCACCGATAAGCCCAAAGTGCCATTTCAGTCAATTTCAGCTTCTCACAGTCGGCCGCCAGCACTAATAAGGCTGAACTAATGGCCTCTTGATCGTCCTCAGTAGCCTGCAGCAGCATGGCCTGCAACTCCTCATCGGCCCTGCACCAAT
>DIPA01000063.1:21957-25058 GCA_002427055.1 Firmicutes bacterium UBA5500
TCCTCATCGGCCCTGCACCAATCGCGCTTAATGGCGGCACGCTTTGCCCTCTTTAGGCACTCCTGCATTACCATTTTCACACCGAGCCACCTCCTATCTGAGGAGTTCTCTATCTCTCTCCCTAATCCTGCCTACAGCAGTCAATTCTGTCTACTTTTAGGAGAGTTCGTGAGCTTTGATGACCCTGTGTCTCGAACAATGTGACAAAATAGCCAATAAGCTTAAGAGGGCACCCGCCCGCAAAGCGGTTTGCAGAGCAGCACTGGCAAAGAAAGCCTCCGGCAGTAAATTGATCAAGAGTTCGGTAGCCGGATCTAACAACCAGAGGTCATTGCTGAAACTGAGCAGGTGGAACAAAGTAAAAGACTGATTGAAATCCAGACTGATTAATGCCGCAGACAGGATACCGATTAGAATAGCTACCAAAGAGCCCCGGGCCAAGAATTGGAGATAGGTCGCTAGCCTATTTGAGCGGCAGGCCCGCGCAAACAGGATGCCAAGCACTATTAACAGGAACATGACTAGGTACCTTGCCAACAAGAATAGGTGCTGCACATCTTGCATGTGTAATACCTCGCGCTCACTTAAGAACCAGCGTTCCTCGCCAGCTACAGTGAGACGAATATTCGGGTCCTGTGCAGCCCCGCGCAAGTAGCGAGCTGTATGCTCTGTATAGCGCACTAAATCTGCCTCACTAATGCCCACCGCCTGTGGGCTATCCAACCTAATCAGCTCACGCGCCATGAATGCGGGGTCGTAGGCCACCCATTGCACAGCTAATAGAATCGCTGTAATTAGCAGAGCAAGAGCCAAGAGAATTTGTGTGGCAACATGTCTCATTCCATCACTCTCCCTAATTCCTTAACACTATCTTAACGCAGCCTAAACGTTTTTGGGCAAATAATCACGTTACAATAATGATGAACAATAAGGAACAGGATATCCTCGGAGGTGCGAGTGTGCATAGCAATGTAATCATGGCCTTTGGTTTAGTAGGGGGACTCGGCCTATTCCTCTATGGTATGCAGTTGATGGCCGACGGATTGCAGAAGATAGCCGGCGATCGACTGCGCAGGATGATTGAGGTTTTAACGAGCACCCCCATCATTGGACTGCTAGTAGGTGCGGTTGTTACGATGTTAATACAGAGTAGCAGCGCGACTAGTGTTATGGTTGTCGGTTTTGTCAATGCAGGACTAATGACCCTGAAGCAGGCCATGTCAGTGATTATGGGTGCTGCTGTGGGTACTACAGCAACTGCCTTTATGGTCTCTTTACGCCTTACCGATCTGGCCCTACCTGCTATTGGGTTTGGCTTCCTATTGACCATGGTAGGCAAAAGAAAACGTACTCGTTTTATCGGGCAAACAATCCTGGGCTTCGGCGTGCTATTCTTAGGTTTGAACATCATGGGAGATGCCATGAAACCCCTCAGGACCAACCCTGTTTTTACAGGCCTCATGCTTAATTTCAGCAAACAACCCTTGCTGGGCGTGTTAGCCGGAGCGATCTTTACTGCCATAGTACAAAGTAGTAGTGCCACCACCGGTCTGGTAGTTACTCTAGCGGGAGAAGGGTTGCTTGACCTTAATTCTGCTTTCTCGCTGATTCTTGGGGCCAATATTGGAACAACTGTGACTGCCTTATTGGCTGCGATTCCTATGCAATTGACTGCGAAACGCACAGCTCTTGCTCACTTTATCTTTAAGACTGTTGGCGTAGTGATTTTTCTGTTCTTGTTTAGGCCCTTTTTATCTCTGGTGACGCTTACTCATCCTAGCATAGCTAGGCAGACGGCTAATGCTCATATCATGTTCAACGTAGCCAATGCCATTCTAATGCTGCCCTTTATACCAACTTATGTGCGCGTAGTAGAGCGTCTTTTGCCGGGTGTTGACCCAACCGAGCAACTTGGTTCTATTTACCTAGATGACAATCTACTAAGTACGCCCTCCGTGGCTTTAGGGCAGGCCACTAGAGAGCTCGTACGCATGGGCAACTTGACGCTGAGCATGGTAGATGATGCTATCGGGGCCTTTACCTCAAACGATGGCGCGCACCTTGCTGAAATTGCCCAGAAAGAAGACGCTATTGACCAACTAGAACACGATGTGGTTGATTACTTGGTGAAGCTGGCTCAATCCTCACTAAGTCATGAACAGTCGGAGCGCCTCAATGCCTTACTACATGTTAGTAGCGACTTGGAACGCATCGGTGATCATTCTGAAAACGTGGCTGAATTGGCTGAGTATAAAATTGAGCATCGCCTACCCATATCTGAAGAAGCCAATGACGAACTAGTTGATATGAGCACTCAAGTGCGTAATTTGGTTGAAAAAGCAGTCGCCCTGCTTACTTCTAATGACCAAGCCGGTGCCAAGCGAGTGATTGCTGATGAGGGTAGTATTGACTTGTTGGAGAAAAGCCTGCGCCGCAAGCATATTAAACGGCTTAATAGTGGAGTTTGCTTTCCGGCGTCGGGTATCGCTTATCTTGACTTAATCTCCAATTTGGAACGCATTGCCGACCATGCTAACAACATTGCCGAGGAGCTAGCCGGTATAGAAGAAGACAAACCTAGCTCGGTCAAGAAAGTTGCTCAAATAGCTAACAGTTGAACGATGGCCTCGGCTCCTCGCCGGGCTAACTCAGCCAAACATTCATGTGTAGAACCACCCAGGTGTGGGGTCAAGATGACGTTGTCCATTTGCAACAACTTGTCATCAACCGGCAGAGGTTCGGGATCGAACACATCCAGAGCCGCCGCTGCTAACCGCCCATTAACTAAGGCAGAACAAAGTGCCTCGTGATCTACAATAGCCCCCCGCGCTGTGTTCACCAATATACTGCCTGGCTGCATCAACGCCAGGCTTTTTTCATCTATCAAATGATAGGTATCTTCTGCAAGGGGAACATGAATGCTAACCACATCACTAACGCTTAGCAAACTTTCTAGGCTCACCCACTCATAGTCAATGTCGCAAGATGTAGGCTGCCTACGGCTGGTAACCAATAGGCGCACCCCAAACGACGTCAAGAGGGCCGCCACTCGGCGACCAATTTGACCAAAGCCTATCAGGCCAACAGTTCTACCTCGCAGT
>DIPA01000063.1:25131-28409 GCA_002427055.1 Firmicutes bacterium UBA5500
CCAACAGTTCTACCTCGCAGTTCAGAGCCAAGCCTGCGGCTAGCGTCCCAGCCAAGAGAGCGTAGTAGCCGATCTGACGTAACAATTTGACGCAAGCAAGCTAATATGAGACCTATAGTCAGTTCAGCCACCGCATTAGCATTTACACCAGGCAAATTGAGCACCTTGATGCCTAGTTGCTCGGCTGCCTTAACATCCACTTGATCCATGCCTGCCCCATGCAGGACAATCGCCCGTAAATTACGGCAACGCTGCAAAAGCGCTGCCGGGATAAGGCCCGTGCGTACGAAAAGAGCGTCTGCTGTCTCAAGTTGGCGCCAATAAGGTTCAACCTCACTTTGCTGCTCAGAAAAGGGCAGGCTAACTTCTTGCACTATGGCCCGCCCGGCAATTACAGATCTGAAAGTGTCAGTTCGCACCGGTGTAGACAGGGTAGTTGTGATCATTATCTGTGGCAGACGCATCGACATTTCCTCCTCTTTCATCTGCTGGAGATATCAAGGCAACTAGTCAGAGCTTAGCTGTTTGTTTCTATTATCATAACTCGGAAAGCCCAAGTAGGAAAGTTTGTGCTATACTGAGCTTACAGTTATTATGCGTGCCACTACAGTGCGCAAGTGAGGTGCATTTATGAATCCAGACCCCCCTAATCGCCCAATCGTTTACTTGTTGGCTACCGGCGGTACAATTGCTGGTCGTGCAGCCTCGCCCATGCAAACAACCGGCTACCGCGCCGGGGAGCTTTCTGTGGCAGACCTGATGGCCGCCGTGCCCGGACTGAGTAGCATTGCCGAAATCCACGGCGAACAGATCTGCAATGTGGCCAGCCCTTATATCACAGTAGATATTTGGCTGAAGTTAGCCCAGCGGATCAATGAAATTTTAGCGAGCCAACCTGCAGTAAATGGCGTAGTGGTGACTCACGGCACCGATTCGCTTGAAGAGACTGCCTATTTTCTTAATCTGGTAGTCAAGAGCAATAAGCCGGTTGTAGTTGTAGGCTCAATGCGTCCGGCAACTTCGATCAGTCCCGATGGGCCGCTTAATCTAGTAGACGCAGTCCGTGTAGCCGCGGCACCTGAGGCCGTCGGTCAAGGCGTGCTAGTAGTGCTGAATGACGAAATCTTTGCTGCCCGTGATGTAAGTAAGACGCATGTGAGCCAGCTGCATACTTTCCGCTCACACGACCTGGGCGCACTCGGTGGCATTTCCGGCGGTGTGGTTTCTTTTTACCGTCAGGTATTACGCCGTCATACTAAGGATAGCGAATTTACCCTCTTGCAGTTACCAACATTGCCCCGTGTAGATATTATTTATGCCCATTTAGGAGCCGATGGTGCCCTGGTAGATGCCGCCGTGGCAGCCGGCGCACGCGGCATTGTACTGGCAGCTATGGGGCAAGGCGGTGGCACTGAATCACAAAACGCAGCCCTGCAGCGAGCCAATGAACAAGGTGTAGTTATTGTGCGCTCTAGCCGTACCGGCAGTGGGCGTATTCTGCCACAGAGGCCTGAATGGCTGGAACAAGGAGCCTTTGTGTCGGCCGATAATTTGAATCCCCAAAAAGCAAGAATTTTGCTGACCCTGGCGCTGACTCGAACAACTGACAAAGCAGAAATACAACGCATGTTTAGCACCTATTAGCCTTAGCTCTGTCAATAGGTGGGGGCTGTCGCTAGTGCGACAGCCCCTTTTTGCTTGCTGCGGAACAAAAGTTCACCGCCTCCGTCTAATAGACAGAAGATTCATCGGAGGTGGTAAAGATGCAGTTTAGAGCCTGGGCACACGACAATGCAAAATGGCTGGTGGCTGGTCTTGTGCTGCTATTAATACTCGGATTTTTCCCTACCCAAACCTGGCTATCTAGTAACCCAATACAAGCGGTCGCCTTTGGCGAACCGTTAGCTAGCGCCATTGAAGTAGCCGGTACGGTCTACGTGTCTGCTGCAGATTTTGCCAATTGCTTGGGTTATAGCTGGGACTGGGATGCTACCCTAGGCAACATCTATCTCAACTCACAACCGTCTCTATCGCCCTTCTTGCCCGAGAGCCCTAACTATCATGGTCATCGGGTGCTGCAGGTTGTACTGCGGGATAGACAGCTGACACTTAACCCTCCTGCCTTGCTGTATAACAATCTGCCTTATGTCCCGCTACGTCTGGCAAGTGAAGCCGGCCTCTATGTGGGGTGGCACGCACCGAGCCGTACTGCCTACATCGGTAGTCGCACTACAAACCAACTGCCCCGCATCGGCAGTATAGCGAACTTGAGGAAAATACTTTCCCAAAGCCTTAGTTACCCGCGTATCATTTATGATGATTTCAATGGTGCCAAAGCAGAGACGGCCGTTTCCGACTCACAAGAGTCGTCCGCAGCGCCAACCTATTCCGAGACCAACGTACAAGTTACCGGCGTCGATGAATCTGACATCGTCAAGACGGACGGTAACTACATTTATCAGGTACGGTCTAACAGCGTTAGTATCAGCCGCGCTTATCCCATCTCTGCAATGGCAGTGCTAGCTACTATCAAGTTTACCGACAGCACCTTCTCTCCAACGGAGCTGTTCCTTTCCCAAGATAGGCTAGTTGTCATCGGGCAAACTTACGACTTTGTCTATCCACAGCCCCAACCTTTCTTGGGCTCAAGTTCAAAGCCAAGCCTGATGCCCGATATGCGCCACTGGCCGGTGCAGAATCAGGGAGTTAGCGCTTTAGTTTACGACATCAGCGACCGCTCAGCACCCCAATTACTAAGAAAAGTGGAGCTTGAGGGCAGCTACCTAACAGCGCGCAAAATTGATACTCGTGTTGTCTTGCTGGCCAACAAGTACCTCTATAACAATGAACCGGTTCCACCCTACTACCGTGACACCGTGAATTCTGATGAGGCTATCGCTCTTGACCTCAGCCAAGTGAACTACTTTCCCGGCGGCACCTATCAAAGCTATCTGCTGACTGCTTGTTTTGATTTAGCTGGGACCGAGCAGTCCGCCACAATTAACGCTTATCTGGGGGCGGGCAATCATGTCTACATGTCTGAAAGTAATCTTTATGTTGCGCTCGCTGCCTGGGACAGTGAAGAGACTGCGATTTTTAAGTTCACTTCGGCAGGCTTAGAGCTCAACTTCGCTGCTAAAGGCAAAGTGCCGGGTCACCTACTAAATCAGTTTTCGCTGGATGAATACGCCGATCATTTACGCGTGGCTACGACCTCTGTCAGGACCACTCAGAATAACGTCTATGTCATGGATGCGGGCCTCAATATTGTAGGCAAG
>DIPA01000063.1:28588-30708 GCA_002427055.1 Firmicutes bacterium UBA5500
AAAACCCACACATTGTGGGGGCTCTCAAGATTCCCGGCTTTAGCACCTACTTACACCCCATAGATGAAGATCACTTGCTTGGTATCGGACGAGACACTCACGTTATCGAACACAAAGATCAACAAGGACGCGTGGTCAGTACGCAAGTTCTGGAGGCAGGCATCAAGCTGGCCATATTTGACGTGGGCGATAGTAACCGCCCCATCGAGAAATACTCTGTGATCGTAGGTGGCCGAGGCAGTTACTCAGCCGGTCTCTATAATCACAAAGCTATTTTATTTGATGCGGAACGCAAGTTGCTCGCCATCCCTATTTCTCTAACTGCAGCACATGCGGACCCGGCAAGCTACGGTCACTCTGCTTTCCAAGGTGCCCTTATCTGGAGCGTCGACCCGGCTAGCGGGATAGAGGAAATGGGCAAAATTACTCACCTCACTGATGAACAGATCATCAAGTCTGGCTATTTTGAGCAAGCCGGCCTGGCAGAGATCCAAAGAGTCTTGCTCATCGATGGTCGCATCTATGCTATTTCAGAGCAAAGCATCAGTGCACACCGGCTAGCTGATCTAGAGCTATTAGGAAGTATTAAGCTGCCTTAGTAAGGGAATTTCGTTTGGACTACGGGATGTGCGAGACATTTGAGTATAGCCTTGGGGGCTGCGCAAACCATTTTTGCGACAGCCCCCCTTTTTATACCTGTTCAAGACATAACTGCTCTGATATATTGTTAGAGTGTCACGAGGGTGATAAAGACGAATTTATCAACAGCTAGATAAGACACTGGAGGGAAAACATAGAATGCGTGCAAGCAAGAGGCCGCGCGGCAAGCAATCATATTGGGAAAGCATCATTTTCTTGGTAATCATTGGGGTCCCATTTTACTTCGTAGGTAGTCGTATGGGTTTGTCTAATTTCTTCAACACCATTATGCACACCGCACATCAACTGCTGCTCAATACGGTCTTCTTCATCATGGCGATCGCTGTACTTACAGGAGCACTGGGAACTTTACTTTCTGAGTTTGGGGTACTAGACTTGCTCAACCGTTTCCTCTCTATTCTAATGAAACCTTTATATGATTTACCTGGGGCAGCAGCCATGGGAGCCCTGACCTGCTACCTTTCAGATAATCCGGCTATTCTTTCGCTTGCCCACGACAAATGCTTTCGGCGTTTTTTTAAGCGCTATCAGATTCCGGCACTTACCAACTTGGGCACTTCTTTCGGGATGGGCTTAATTGTGACTACTTTTATGATGGGGCAAGGCTCTGGCTTTGCTAGAGCTGCCCTACTGGGTAACTTAGGCGCCTTTGTAGGCAGCATTGTCAGTGTCAGACTTATGCTGATCAGTACAAAGCAGCTATTCGGAACGGATGCATGGGCGACTGAAGTAGCGGCCACTGAAGCGGATGAGCAAGTTAATGGGTCTGGCGCAGCAGCACAACGTAGTGCTGCTTCACGAGCACTTGACGCGCTACTGGAAGGTGGACAACGCGGTGTGGATTTGGGCTTGGCCGTGATTCCCGGGGTGTTAATTATCTGTACCATAGTGCTGATGCTCACCAACGGCCCCTCACCTGAAGGTGTTTACACCGGTGCTGCCTTTGAGGGCATCCCCATTTTGCCCTGGCTAGGCCAAAAAATATCATTCATTACTAAACCCTTATTCGGCTTCCAGTCGGCTGAGGCAATCGCTTTCCCTATTACTGCACTTGGGGCAGTGGGAGCGGCCCTCAGTTTGGTACCAGCTTTTCTCGCTAAGGGGTTAATCGGTGGTAACGAAATAGCTGTATTTACGGCTATCGGCATGTGCTGGAGCGGTTACTTAAGCACTCACATTGCCATGATGGATGCACTAGAGTGTCGTGAACTTACTAGCAGGGCTATCTTTGCCCACACTATCGGCGGCATAGTGGCCGGCATGGTGGCTCATTTTGCCTTCCTGTGGCTTGGTTAGAACTAGTTGTTCCTTTCCTTTTCCCCGCTATAGACATTAGGCTACCCTTTGGTATAATGGTTTTGTGCAAGACAATGCTATAGTCGGGGGGCTGGGATTTGGCCAGCTGAGATTGTATCCCTCTAAGATACTGACCCTTACACCTGATCTGGGTAATGCCAGCG
>DIPA01000063.1:30798-31549 GCA_002427055.1 Firmicutes bacterium UBA5500
CTGGGTAATGCCAGCGTAGGGAACAATACCGGTTTTTGCCTTATGGCCCGTACGCAACGCCTCCCAGCTCGGGAGGCGTTTCTTGTATTACTAGCAAGGAGGACAAGAATAATGCGCAAAAGCCGAGTAGTAACAGCTGTCTTGATGGTAGCCCTAATTATGGTATTAGCAACCGCTTGCCAGAATAGTGGGCAACCAGCTGAACTGAAAAAAGTCAAAGTAGTACTTGATTGGACACCCAACACAAACCATACCGGTCTTTATGTAGCACAGGCCAAAGAATACTTTAAAGCACAAGGTCTCGACGTAGAGATCTTATTGCCGGGTGATGCAGGCGTTATCCAAACTGTGGCCAGTGGCAATGCCGAGTTTGGCGTCAGCTATCAGGAAGAGCTAACGCAAGCACGAGTACAGGATGTACCGGCTATCTCGATTGCAGCAATTATCCAGCATAACACCTCTGGGTTTGCCTCACCGGTTGAGAAAAACATCAAAAGCCCTAAGGACTTCGCAGGTAAGACATATGGCGGCTGGGGTTCCCCGGTGGAAGAAGCCGTTATTCAGTCGGTTATGGAACTAGAAGGCGCTAGTGCAGATGCAGTGAATTTCGTCAGTATCGGTGATGTTGACTTTTTCACGGCTGTTGAGCGTGACATCGACTTTGCTTGGGCTTTCTACGCTTGGACCGGTATCGAAGCCGAACTGCGCAATGTACCCTTGAACATGATTTATGTAAAAGACTTATCACCTA
>DIPA01000063.1:31629-32176 GCA_002427055.1 Firmicutes bacterium UBA5500
TGTAAAAGACTTATCACCTAAACTTGACTACTACACCCCTATCTTGATCACCAGCGAGAAGTTGGCCAAAGAAGACCCCGAACTGGTCAAAGCCTTTATGGCAGCCGTATCGCAAGGCTATGAATTTGCCATTGAGAATCCTGAGCAAGCTGCCGACATCTTAGTTGAAGCTGTACCCGACTTGAATGCGGAGCTAGTGCGCGCCAGCCAAGTTTGGTTAGCAGACAAGTACCAAGAAGACGCTGCTCGTTGGGGTGAGCAAAAATTAGAAGTTTGGACCGGCTATACCGAATGGATGCTAAGCAAAAACCTTTTGGAGAAAGAAGTAGACGTAACCCGTGCCTTTACCAATGAGTTCTTGCCCAGCAAATAACACCCTTGCTATACCAGCAAGATGAAGGAGGATCATGATGCTAAACGCCTTGGTTAGCATACAGATTATCCCGCAAACACCTGCAGGCGCTCTTCATCAACTGACTGAGAAATACGACGCTTAAGATGAGTAAGCAGCTGTTTAAAAAAGCAGGACCGCCAATATTGGCGGTCC
>DIPA01000063.1:32238-37313 GCA_002427055.1 Firmicutes bacterium UBA5500
GGACCGCCAATATTGGCGGTCCTAGCCCTACTGTTAGTTTGGGAAGTGTATGTAAAAGTCTATCAGGTAGAGGCCTGGCTGCTGCCGGCTCCAACGGCTATCATGCGGGAGGCCTTAAAGAGTTCACCACGCCTTTGGATGCACACCGTAGCAACGCTGGAGATTGCCATAATTGGTTTTATTCTAGGGACAGTTGTGGGGCTTGTGTTGTCTGTTGTGCTGCACACTGTCTTTCCACCACTACGTCAAGCATTTTATCCGCTGATTATTTTGTCGCAAAACATTCCCATCATTGCCCTAGCACCTTTATTAGTCGTCTGGTTTGGGTTCGGTATCTTGCCTAAAGTACTGATTATTGCCCTTATGTGCTTCTTTCCTATTTTAATCGCAGCATTGCAGGGTTTAGATTACCCCGAACCTGCAATGCTAGACTATCTGCGCATGATTGGCGCTAAACGCTCGCAAATATTCTATATGCTAGAACTGCCGAATTCACTGCCCCACTTGTTTTCTGGGCTGAAAGTGTCTGCTACCTATAGCATGATGGGGGCTGTCATTTCTGAATGGCTGGGTGCTCAAAAAGGCCTAGGCGTCTATATGCGCCTATCGGCAGCCTCTTTTCGCACCGACCGGGTTTTTGTCAGCATCGTGATCATAGTAGCGTTAAGCCTGCTCTTCTTTGCCTTTATTTCCTTCTTGGAAAAGCGGCTGATTCGCTGGAACTTGCGAAGGGAGGGCGCCTAATGCTAGAGCTAAAGAACTTAAGCATGCACTATGGAACCGGTGCCCAGCGCACACAAGTTCTGCAAGACATTTCCCTACGCGTTAACCAAGGAGAATTTGCGGCTATCATAGGACCCTCGGGCTGCGGCAAGAGCACCCTGTTCAAGTTAATCGGGGGGTTACTAAAACCAACCGCCGGTAGCATTTGGCTGGAGGGGAAGGAAATTACCGGCACCACCGGGCATGTCAGCTACGTGCCGCAACAAAACACTCTTTTCCCCTGGCGCAGTGTTGAAAGCAATGCAGCATTGGCGCTGGAAGTAGCCGGCACGCCTAAGCAAGCAGCTTTAGCCACTGCCCGTGAGTGGTTGCCCCGCATTGGCTTGGGTGGCTACGAAAAGGCCTATCCCGAAACGCTTTCAGGCGGCATGCAGCAGAGAGTTTCCTTTCTGCGCGCTCTGCTGAGCCCGCAAGAGCTAATGTGTCTCGACGAGCCCTTTGGAGCACTCGATGCACTGACTCGCTCGGAAATGCAACAGTGGCTACTGGACATCTGGGAGGAGCATCGCCGTAGTGTGCTACTGGTTACCCATAGCATCGAAGAAGCCCTCTTCTTGGCTGACCGTGTCTATGTGTTGTCGCACAAACCGGCTCGCGTGGTGCGGGAAATAACGGTGCCTTTTGCCCGGCCGCGCAGTGCGCAGACTGTTGTCTTGCCCGAGTTCGTGGCCTTACGCCAGAAAATCCACTCTTTGATCGGTATCCAATAAGAATATGGAGACAATTAGAGGGGGCCACGGGATGCTTGCTGTAAGCACCCCGCGTCCCCCTCTAATTGCGCGATGGTCAAATTAGTGCAGAACTTAGGCTTTTGGCAGTGGTCTCTGACGGTCCCTATGCTTCCCTTTGCTCCTCCGGCTCCCCACGGCGTTTTCGGCACCAGCGGCCAAGCACCAGCGCCAAGATACCCACAATCAACACCCGACGCAGTAATCCACGGTACGCACACTCTGTACCGCTTTTTGCTGCCTGAACTTTCGTGCTAGATTTCTCCTCTACGGCTTGCTGCTTACCCTGCGTGCCAGTAGCTGCCTGTTGCTGCTCAGCCTGCTTGGTTCGCGTACTACTGGCCAGCGGAATGTTATTGCCCATTACTATTGAGCAGACGGAAATTATGTTTATGTTTTCGGTACTCATTACTATCCCCCCTATCTCCCATTTCTCATACCTTTACTCTTAGCATATATTCATAGGGGTAAATTGGCAATCCTTAGCGTATCGAATAAAAATACGCCAGGTTATTCATTTGGCTAAAACTTTACTTAACTGTCAATTTAAATTTAGCCAGCTGTTCCATTTAACAATATGTTATACACTAATTGTCATGGAATCCCTTTCCTACCGAGCTTTTTCCGATAAACAACATTTACAAATTAGTTCAATTACATTTTCTTTTCGGCAGGAATACCTGTAATGCTATTGAAGAATAACAGTGAACATTTGATGTTGCTTGGGTATTTATCCAAATCAACCTCAATAGCTTAAGAAAGAAAGGAGGTAAGACAATGATCGAAGGGACTCATTTCGTTTTTAGCGCTTTTGTCATTCTCGGATCTATCATTATTGGGGTACTGCTGGCAACCCGCAATGGCAAACTCCACCCCAAGATCCGACGCATCCCCGCCCTCGATTCTATCGAGGAGGCTGTTGGACGCGCAACTGAGATGGGCCGTCCTGTTCACTACAGCCCCGGCTATGGCGAAATCACAACATCAACTGCACCGCAAACATTCGCCTCATTTGACGTCCTAAACCACGTTGTAGCCCTAACAGCTCGTTATAACACCCAGCTTATCGTCACCTGTAAATCGCCGCAATCCTTTCCTATCATCCAAGAGCTAGTACGTGAAGCCTATCTAGTCGCAGGTAAGCCTGACATGTTCAGGGAAGACACTGTCCGTTTTATCTCTGAAGCACAGTTCGCTTGGGCTGCCGGTGTACTAGGCATTTTTACACGCGAACAAGTGGCCGCCAACATCATGTTGGGCTATTTCATGGCCGAATCGCTACTCTTCGCAGAGGGCGGCGCTCAGGTAGGCGCTATCCAGGTAGCCGGCACTGGTAACCTAGCCCAGACTGCGTTCTTTGTGGCAGCTTGCGACTACACGCTAATCGGTGAAGAACTTTATGCCGGCGGAGCCTACTTGTCACAAGACGCTTCTAAGGTTGGTAACCTGGCAGGCCAGGACATCGTAAAAATGTTAACCATAGCCTTTATCGTGCTCGGCACCCTATTAGCAACCGCAGAAAGTGACTGGCTGTTAGAACTGATTAAGAAGTAAGGAATCAGCTAAGATTTGAACCAGAAGGGGGGATAACAGTGAAGAGAAGCGTTCCCTTACTCATCGTCTTCGTCATCGGGACTTTCTTGCTGGCTTCGTATTTCTTCGATTTTACTTTGCCTGGGACCAGTATCACACTCAAGCAAGGTGCCAGCACGGTTAATAACTGGGGCGTAATAATAACTGCGTTTGCCGTAGGACTGGCATCAATTAACTTATTACGCATTCATGGTGCTAAAATCATTAATCAACGCAGTGGCTGGATTAACAGTGCGATTCTCATCTTGACCATGTTTGTTTTCATCATCGTTGGTATTTACAGTCGCAGCAACCCCGACAACGAGGCAGCGGCTAGACTGTTCTCTAATCTATTCAACTATGCTTACAGTCCTTTCAGTGCAACTATGTACTCGATGATTGCCTTTTACGTAGCGTCGGCCTCCTATCGAGCTTTTAGGATGCGCAGCTTAGAAGCAACCCTGTTGCTTTCGGCGGCTGTACTAGTAATGCTCGGCAATGCACCAATTGCGGAGCAAGTTTGGGCCCAGTTTCCAGTAATCGGCAAGTGGCTACTTACTGTCATTAACACTACCGGTCAGCGCGGCATTGCGATCGGTGTCGCCATCGGAGGTTTTGCTACCAGCTTACGTATCCTGCTTGGCTTTGACCGCGGCCACCTAGGACAAGGAGATTAACCAGCAAAGGAGGTGCCAATAATGTGGTTCGAACGTTTACAGAATATCGACCGTAGGGTAATTTATACTATCCTACTGATCGTGCTAATTGCACCGATGATTAAGCCCATCGGGATCCCGCTCTCTGTTAATTCTACTACTCGACAGGTATACAATCTGATCGAAAGCCTTGACCCGGAGAAGGATATTGTCATGATGGGCATGGATTACTCCGTAGCCGGTCAAGCTGATGTGCATCCTCAGGCCGTTGCTATAGCTAAGCACTTAGCAAACCGCAACATCAAAAACATCATGGTTAGCTTTGTGGCCGATGGACCTATGCTCGCTGAGAAAGTCATTGGGCTATTAGGCGATAGAGTTACTTACGGACAAAATATTGTCAACGTTGGCTACTTGGCCGGTGGAGAATCGGCTATCAAGAAGTTTATAGAGGCACCGGGAAGCACGTTCATCAATGATCATCGAGGCAAGCCTCTTGCCAGTATGCCAATTATGGCAGGACTCAAAGATATTAATGACATCACATTGATACTGGACTTCCAAACTGGTTCGCCCGGTTATCAGGACTTCTTACGCCAACTGCCTGCCGGCGGACCGTTGTATGCTGCGGGTATTGTAACTGTCAGTGTTCCTAACGTGATGCCTTATTTAAACTCAGGGCAGTTAGCAGGGTTACTCCAGGGCTTGCGTGGTGGCGCTGAGTATGAGGTCTTAATTGAGGAGCCCGGTGAAGGAGCAGCTCGTATGGATGCCCAGTCGCTGGGGCACGTAGTTATCGTTACTTTCATCATAGTAGGTAATCTCGCCTACTTCGGCAGCAAGAGGAAGGGGAAAGCCCACGGCGGAGGTGATAAGGTATGAACATCTCAACCAACCCCTGGGTCTGGTTCATGGGAATAGGCATGCTCGCCCTCTATTCCTTTATCTATAAAGAGAACCCGATCTACCGCCTATTTGAACACATCTATGTCGGAGCCAGTGTAGGCTACGCGATTGTTACAGCCTACGGCAATATCGTAGATCAAGCCTGGACCCCACTTACTACTAAGGGCGAGTTGAACCTGATTGTACCTATAATTCTAGGGCTGATGCTATATACCCGCTTCTTCAAACCCATAGCATGGCTCAGCCGCTGGCCCATGTCTTTTCTCATGGGCTTGGGGGTCGGAATCTCAACCTATGGTATGCTTAACTCACAGCTAATCGCTCAATCTCGTGCGGCCATGATGCCAATCATTGCTAGGAGTGGCGATGGGGTGTTTTTGCTGGGTAAATCGATCAACAATATCATCATGGTTCTGGGAGTGCTCGGTGT
>DIPA01000063.1:37466-41247 GCA_002427055.1 Firmicutes bacterium UBA5500
AGAAAATGGCCGGTTTGGGCCGGCTGGTCATGATGATTACTTTCGGTGTAGCTTTTGGCAACGTAGTCATGGGACGAATTGCCCTGTTATTGGGCGCCATTAGCGATATTTTCGGGACCTGGCTGGGAATTATCTAAGGCTAAGTTTATCGCCTACAAAAAAGCCTACCCTTGCTCTTAGCAGCCGGGCAGGCTTTTGTCTGTTATTTGATAAGTGGTTGCAGTACAGGAACTAGCTGATCAGATAACTCTTTGAGCTCGCAGTCTGCCTGCAAATGGACTAGCAATTTGTCTGCGGCCTGCTGCAGACTATTGGTTGGCCAATGCTTGACGTCCAAGGGGCTTTTGGAACTGGCAGCTTTAGCAATTCGCTTAAAGTGAGCTAGATGTCCAACTAAGACAAGCTGATAGTAAACAGCCAAACAGCGAAGATCATGCACTGTGGGAATTGTTGTGTCAGGCTCAGTTAGCTGCTGTAACTTATCTAGGTAAACTGTAAAGTAGTGCTCTTCTTGTTCTGCTGATAACCCTAAGGCCGGATCACAAACCAATTCAATAACATCAAAGGCAGGCAAATCGCGCCGTAGTCCAGCCCAATCTAGGCGCTTGGCACGTTTACCATTGACGTAGAAACCGCGTGGCGAACCATTTACTAAACGTAGTCCCTGCTCTAGTTGAGCAGTTGCGTAGAGAGGGCCGGCAGCAGCCAGAACATCCTCGATTCTGACCGGTTCTAGTTCTAAGCCGGTGTCTAAGCTAGTACGGAGGGCCTCACGCACAGATTTCTCACTATATCCGGTGCCCGGCGGCACGAGGGCGATCAAATCTTCATTGCGGCTATGAAAAACCGCCAGATCTTGCACTAACTGCTCAAGTAGGTTCTGCTTAGCAACCTGATCTAACTTCTGCCACACGTCATCGAGGCGTTGCTTGCCGATAGAATCGGTGATGGTAATTAGGCGTTGTTCATCATGCGCAATTAAGCGAGGGAAGAGCTCACAGTAGGTTGAAAGTAAACGTAGTTGGTCTACTTCGGCCTTCACCATAGCTACCTTAGCAGCAGTCACTTTTTCTTCGAGTGCCAAGTCTTTAAAGGGATCTTCCTTCAGCCTCGCCCCTACGTCGGAACTACTCTGCATATCCGTTAGTCCCTGCATCATATTAGTCTCTTGGGTACCGGGTAGATTCCTTTTTTCTCTGTCTTTGCGCAACTCCTCTAAGGGATAAACAACCTGCGCCAAGACCGAACGCCGACTAGTGTCGACAAATTCAGCTTCGATGTCATAAAAAGACCTTTCCTCTGGCGCTCCCGGCGGCCTGTCAACCGCCAACTTACTTGTAGATACCCGCACCGGGCCATTGCCCTGTGCATCCTTCAGATAACGCGCTAAATACCTGCGGTTCAGACGCAGATCACCTGGCTTATTGATACGCCAGGCGAGCAAACATATGGTAACCACCAAAATCAGATAAAGTAGTTTCATACCACCCTCCGTAAAGCTTGGAGCTAGCCCCTACCCCAATACTATCGCCTCAAAGTCTATTGCTAGCATGCCCAGGGCGGGCAAGAACAAGACGACCGCGGCAGATAACTACTACTTCTGCAAAAAACCTCTATATCCTGCTAAAGGAATAGGATACACCTCATGCTACCCCCAAGAATTATCTACCTGCTTTAAGCGACAAACAAAAGGCTGCCCCTGGTAAAGTGGACAGCCCGAGCTAGCTTCCTTGATTGTGCTAGAGAACATTAGGCCTGAATTTTACGCCAAGGTTGTTGCAGCGACATGCTTTGCAGACGCCGCAAAGCAATCACAAAACTTGAGCTTATGTAAAACACCAAGACCTCAAGCGAATCACCTACAATGGCATAGAGAAGAGGCGCACTAATGCAAGCAGTTAGGGCGCTCTGGTCATGGTCCCGTAGGAAAAAGTAGCACACACCCCAAATGGCCATACCTATAAGAGCACTTTTTAGATCACTAAAGACGAGACAACTTCCAACGAAGGTGGCTAACCCACCTCCTCCTTGAAAGCGCAACCACAGCGGCCAGTTATGGCCCAAAATTGCAAACGCCGGCATCACAGAACGCAATTCACCTAGAGGGGCTAAGGCTCCGATGGCGGCAGCAAGCCAGCCTTTAAACATGTCGCCGACTAGAGTGAGTAGCCCAGCTACCCATCCCGCCTGCTTGACCACATTAGTCGTACCGACGTTGCGGGAACCAAGGTAACGGATGTCACCACCATGAAACAAGCGGGTGCAGATGTAGGCAAAGGGAATTGATCCAATTAAGTAGCAAAGAGCAGCATACTTCGCCACTAACAGCTCACCTCCTTTTGACTCTATGACTCCATAATCACTTAGTAATACCGATAGTTCTATTATAAAACAAATAGGGGGATTTAGAAAGCCCGGCCCTTATCTATGCACTTTAACTTTCACTCGGGTACCTTTAAGCAGATTCTTTCCTGCTTCTAAGCTCAGCGGAACTTGCGCTATTAAGCCCATTTCCACCAGCTGCAAGCCCAATTGGATAACGGCCGGTGGCTGCAAATTGGCTGCTCGTAGCTGGTCAACACAGGTGAAGACCTCCTCGGGACTACCGGATAGCACAAGCTGACCATCATGCAAAACATACACTCGGTGGGCTATCTCGGGTACCAACTCTAAATCATGAGTGGATAAGATGACGGCCATACCTAGCTGCTCGCTATGGTGGCAAATGAGGTGCACTAGTTCACGTTTACAATTAGGGTCGAGCCCACTAAAAGGTTCATCGAGCACCAACAGTTTAGGGCGACTGATCAAGGCACCAGCCAGAGCTACTTTCTGCTTCTGACCACCGCTAAGATGATGTGGTACTTTTGTAAGCAAACTGGCTAGCCCTAACTCCTGAGCAATTGCCTGAACCCTTTCCTGCACCTGCGCAAGCGGTAACCCCCTAGCCCGCAGACCAAAAGCTATGTCGTCAAAGACGGTCGGCCCGATAATTTGCTCATCCGGATTTTGCATGACAGCTCCGATGTCCCAACGCACTAGACCAAAATCGCGTGCCGGATCGTGCCCTAATACTTGCACCTGGCCCCTAGCGGGGCGCAATAACCCCAGGATGTGCAAAAGCAGGGTAGTTTTGCCCGTACCCGTAGCACCTACCAAAGCTACCCTCTGACCCGCCTTGACCACAAAAGGCAACCCTTCTGCCCGTACCTCAGTCTGATCTTGGTAGGTATGGCAGAGCCCGTGCATCTCAACTAAGCGCTCAGCCAAGCCACAACACCCCTCCCACCAAGACGACCAGAGCTACCAGCAAAACCCCATCGATAGCTCGCCAGGCAACTTTCTCCGTTGTTAGGCAACCTTTTGCTCCATAGCCGCGCAGTCGATAATTCTGGTCGAGACGTTGGCTGATGCTAAGTGTATTGACCATGAGATAACCAAGGGCATGCAACGCAGCACGACAACTCCAGACAAAGTTGCGCCGCCCAAAGGCCCCCCGTTGACGCAGGGAGAGTAGCAACCGTTCGATCGAGCCCAAGCTGATAAAAAAGAGCCGATAGGCAAAAAAAAGCGCATCGCTTATGAGGGGAGGTAAGGCCCTTGCCATTGCCCCAAATAGTTGGGGGTAGGGGGTGCTGGCTACAAGCAAAGCAAGCAAAAGTGCTGCGGATACTGCCTTACAGATTACAGCAATGGCCGCGGCACAGGAAGTGGACAACTGCGCTAGGGCAAAAGGAATGCTAAAGAAGGCAGGATACAGAGCTAAGCTAAATAGCCAGAC
>DIPA01000063.1:41349-41996 GCA_002427055.1 Firmicutes bacterium UBA5500
AATAGCCAGACTGGTAGTCGAGCTGATAACAAGAGTCCAATGAGGAGGCAAAGCAGAACAGCCCCTTGCCGAAGATTGCTGGCAGCAATAATACCTACCAGCAAAATCATGCTGCCGCTTAACTTAGGCATCGTTGGCCACATGTGCAAGAAACTACGTTGGCTGACTGCTATGTAGTCTACTTGTGCGAGTTTAAGACTCATTACGCTCACTCATTTCCCGACGCCGCCTCACAGGTCGCTTTCTTCCAAAAGCAATTCAGGCCGTACTTTTTGCACATAGCTGATGATGACCCAGGTGGCAAGTGCTTCAACTGCCACCCCGGTTGCCAGAATTAAGGCAACAGCTCCCATACTCCCTAGACCTAAGAAATTAGCACCGGTAGCAGCATCGCCAGGCTGCGCAGCTGTTATGTCGTGATGGACGTGCTGCTCTCCCTCGTGCTCATGCCAGCCTACGTCTAGCACACCAGTGCTGAGACCAATTGCACTCATTGCCAGCGTAGAGCTTAGTAGCAAAGCTAGGCCGGTGGCAGTCAGTGCACGCCAGTTCAGGCGCCAGGCACCCAGCAGGCGATGATAGAGCCACCAACCAAGAACGACTTCTAGACCAGTTATCAACGTGTTAATACCAATGGTAGTTAGACC
>DIPA01000063.1:42127-44448 GCA_002427055.1 Firmicutes bacterium UBA5500
TTCACAACAAGTACCGCAACGAAACCAAGCCAGGGGCCGACGACGATCCCAGTTAAGACCGCGAGATTAAGGTGAAATGGCAATGGCCCCAAGGGGATGGACATGGTTAATAACATCAGTGCACTCATCGCCGCCAAGAACGGCAATTTACGCCGAGTCGTTTCCGCCTCGGCATGGCGCAGCGCTAAACTCAGCCAAACAAAGGCTGCTATGTAACCAAGCAGCCACCAACCTGTCGGAATTACCCCATCCGGAAGATGTATATGACTCATCTGGCCCCTCCAAGTAATTTATTTGCCCTATATAAATATTACCTAGTAGCGCCAGATATAGACCTAAACACAAAAAAACCGCCCTTAAAAACAAGGGGCGGTTCTCGAGACTGCTGATGAAGGTCGTGGGGGACTTTTTCAGTGGTCTCGGACGGTTCGTTTACCTCAGCGCAGGCCGGGGTAGCTGTGTTGTCGTAGGGCCTCGTAGAGGACGACGGCGACAGAGTTGGCTAGGTTAAGAGAGCGGGCCTCGTTGCGCATGGGAATGCGAATGGCATGCTCGTGCTGCTCATGCAGCAAGGCCTCCGGTAGCCCCTTTGTCTCTTTGCCAAAAACCAGAAAGTCATCGGGGCCAAAGGCGACGTCACTGTGCAGCGTTTCTGCCTTTGTAGAAAGATACCAGAAGGTACTGGTGGGGTAAGCTGCCCAAAGCTCCTCTAGGCTAGCGTGTTGTTGGACGTCCACCAAATGCCAATAGTCAAGGCCTGCCCGCTTTACCCATTTATCGGAGATAGAGAAGCCAAGCTTACCGACCAAATGCAAAGGGCAATTGGTTGCGGCACATGTGCGGGCGATATTACCTGTGTTTTGTGGAATCTCTGGTTCAACAAGAACTATATGCATCACTTTAGCCTCCCAATTGGCAACTAGATTAGGTCAACTGAAATAAACTAACCATCCGAGACTGCTAAAGAAGGCCGCGGTCATACTAGGAGCGCCTGTAGCCAGCACTGTAGGAATGAGCTCGGTTCGCTAAGGGAGCGACGGCACTCGCAGGCTCGGCCTATTGTCGCTCTGGTTCCTTAGCTCCCTCGCTCCTTGATTCATGGCTCCAACGCGCTTTGCGTATGACACGCAGCCTGTGCAAGGCTTGGGCAACTTTTTCAGCAATCTCGAGCCATCCCCTTATTTCAGCTGCAAGACTCGCGAGATGAAGGCGGTCTTTGCTTCTGTATAGCCGTCCCGGTCGTAGGTGTACTGCACGGCCAAGCGCCGCTTTAACTCTGCATACGCATCACGCACGTCTGGATGGGTGCGCAGGTAATTGCGAAAGGCCAGATGACGGGCTAATTCCCTACTATCTGCCGGACAAACATAAAGATGATGGGTCATCCATTCGGCCCCTTGCCCTACACGGGGCACAGTCGTATCTTCCCGCTTAAAGGCTTCCCGCCCCTCGATACCGAGGTTCCCCTCATGGTGATAACCGAGCTCAGCCAACAGCGCACATACCTGCGGCAGAGCGGTCTCGCCGGCAATCACGATGTCTAGATCGATAATCGGCTTGGCCGCCAAGCCAGGGACTGACGTACTTCCAACGTGTTCTATTCTTTGCGCTAGCTGGCCGAGTTGCTGTTGTAACACTGCTGCCAGACGGGCAAAGATAACTGGCCAATCCGGGTCATAGTCAACAACCTTGATAGGATTTCTTACTTGTTCCGACACCATGATACCCCCTGTAGCTGTTTTTCACTACCCAGATAATAATTGACGCGAGCTGGTAAGGCAAGCAGCAAAAAGCTGCCCAGGTGTCATCCTCGGCAGCTTTGTTTTGCATGGGGGTGCTGGCTTACTTATCCCAGCCGCAATTGCACTTGTCGTCGTTGAGAGTACAGTGCCAGACCTGGCCGTCAATCATGGTCAGCTCACACTTAGTGAAGTTGCAGAAGGGGTGACCGTTGAAAATGGCGATATCGGCATCCTTACCAACTTCGAGGCTACCAACTTTGTCGTCAATGCCCAGCAGTTCAGCTGCATAGATAGTAACTGCCTTGAAGGCTTCCTCTTCCGGCATGCCTTCTCGGACAACTAGGCCGACATGAATAGGTAACCACTTAGTAGCCGAGGAAGTATCGGCCATGAGGCAAACTCGTACACCGGCTTTCGTCAGAACGCCGGCTGTCTCGAGGCGCACATCCCAAAGCTCGTGCTTGCTCGGGCCCATAAGCATGGGGCCAACAACACAGGTAACACCCTTCTCGGCCAAGATATCAGCGATCTTGTAGCCTTCGGTGCAGTGCTCAATGCTGTAATCGAGGTTGAACTCCT
>DIPA01000063.1:44539-46797 GCA_002427055.1 Firmicutes bacterium UBA5500
TGGCGATACGCACAGCGGTCATGATATCGTCAGCGCGATGCGAGTGGATACGGGCCTTCATCTCGCGACGCAACACTTTACCCAGCATTTCTAGCTTCAGGTTACGATCGGGCAACTTCGCCGGCTTACCATCGGTAGCCTCTGCTTGAGCAAATTCAATCTTGTTGAGATAGTTCTGAGCCTCAATAAGAGACTCACGCAAGACCGACGCGTTGGCCATACGTGTGTAGGGCGCTTTCTTCTGTCCTTGGCCATAAACACGCTTGGGGTTCTCGCCCAGAGCCATTTTCATGGCCTCAGTGCCTGGAATGACCATTTCTTCGGCGGTACGGCCGCGTAGTTTGATGGCCATACCGGTACCACCGATTACGTTAGCCGAACCGGGACCGGTGTAAAGTGTAGTGAAACCAGCATCACGCACAATAGGAATGGCGGGATCAGCTGGGTTAAGAGCATCTAGACCACGCACTTGCGCAGTGTTAGGGCTTGTTACTTCATTCCCATCGCTAGTAGCAGGGATATGGGGTTCACCAAAAAGTGAAATATGGCTGTGGGCGTCAATTAAGCCCGGCATCACGGTCTTGCCAGTTGCATCAATAACCTTGGCACCTTCTGGAATGGCAACATCCTTCCCGATAGCTGCGATCTTGCCGTTTTCAACTAAGACTACGCCATCCTCGATGACGCCTTGGGTGATAGTGAGAATCTTGCCACCCTTAATTGCGATCATGTGTGTAATTCCTCCTTTTGATAAGTGTTGATAGGTTCGACAGGGCTTTAGCCAAACAGCATAAACCAATGGTTTGGCGCGCAAAAAGCGCACTAAGCATTACTAATACAATTCGTGCCTAGTACGCCTTTTCCTCTTGATAATCAAGAAAATTATCGAAACCCGGATATTTCGCTATTGAAGATAGTTATGCTGATAGCTGACCGGTGACACTGAATCTGAGAGCCCGGGCCTCAGTAATCATACTGTGACTCGGGCTCTAGGGTAGCTATATAAGGGGCGCTCAGTCAGCCGGCTGATTCTTCAAGTCCTTTAACTTAGGCTTGGAAATTTTCCCCTTGCTTTTTCCCTCTTTACCAGGAGAACAAGAATCCTTATTAAACCCATGCTTTAGCTGCCACTCGAAGCGCTCATCCAGGCGTTGTTTACGCAGCTGAGCCTCTGCGGCAGGTAGCTTGCCGGCCGCTACATATTTGTCGATAATTTGCTTGCGCAATTCATGTATCTGACGTCGCAAAGCTAGCACCTCTTGCTCTAGCTGCTCATCAGACGGGGCAGCATATAGTGTGCCAGCAGGCATAACTGCTGCCACAACTAGCCCCAGAATGAGCAATGAAAGTAGATACTTCTTCAAGTACTACCCACCTCCCTTTAGCTAGGTGTTCCTCAAATTTGGCCACATTATGCGCTATATAGTCAGCAACTTCGGGGCCCATACTCTAGCCGCTCTGACTAGGATCTAGCGTATGAGGAAGGCAATACCGTCAGGATGGATACCGACATCGATACGTTCTACTTCTTTGAGAGTTGCCACATCAATTACGGAGATATCGTTGGTCTTGTTATTGGCAATATAGGCGAAGCGCTCATCGGGCGTTAGCGCAACCATATGTACCGCTTCTTGCCCGGTAGCGCATACCTGCTTGACCTCTAGAGACGGCAAGCTAATGACAAAGAATTTGCCGGAACGGGTAGAAGCTAAAAGTAAGCGCTTACCATCCCGCGTGATGGCTAGGCCGTGCGGGAAACGAAAGTCAGGGTGCGTGACTCTCTTGGTGAGGGTCATCGTCTCGTTATCGAAGACCAATAAGCTATCGCCGCCAGAACAAGTGACGTAGGCCTGTTTGCCATCGGGGCTGATTACCGTTTCGTGCGGGTTCTTATCGACCGGGATAGTCTTCACAACCCGTCGTGCGGCGATGTCAACATACATGACGGTGTCTGCATCTTTATTGAGCACCAATAGGTACCCGGTTTTGGCCGTCTTTTTGGTCGCTACCGTCTCTCCGCTAATAGCTGTACGCGCCAAGTAGTCGCAGCGCTCGTTGCCTACATCACCGGCATGGCCGGCTACTTTTTTCCACTCTACGTTCCGCTTAGCGGCCAGACTCAGCAACCGCTGCCAAAAGTCTTGGTTAGCTACCGGCTCCCGCTTGGAATTCTGCCAACCGTTCTTTTGCCATTTGTCGAGCCAGCCTTCACGCCAGGCCCGAATCAAATAGGCGCTATCGCTATGCAAAATAACATG
>DIPA01000063.1:47084-47602 GCA_002427055.1 Firmicutes bacterium UBA5500
GGGTTGCCGGAACAAGCACCATCGGTATAGGCAATAATCGCTGGTCTATGCATCAGATATCGCTCCTTTAGTTAATGAACTAGGACAAATAGCTGCCAGTGGGCAGTCCGAGCAGCTGGGACGTCTGGCATAGCACTGGCGCCGCCCATGCCAGATAAGCCAATGATGGGCGTCGAGCCACTGCTCTTCAGGCAGCAGGGCCGTTACTTCCGCTTCCACCTGGTCGGGGGTAATGCCACTTGCTAACCCGAGGCGGCGGCTGACCCTAAGCACATGCGTATCTACAGCAAAAGCTGGGATGCCAAAGGCATTGGCAAGCACCACGTTGGCCGTTTTGCGTCCCACTCCCGCTAGTTGCATTAACTCCTCACGTGTACGCGGCACTTCTCCCCCATGTTCCCTCAGCAGTAACTGGCAGGTAGCTGCAATATGTTTGGCCTTGTTGCGGAACAAGCCAACACCTTTAATATATTCCTCCAGTTCTTCTGTTGTTAGTCTGGCCATTGCTTGTACCGTGG
>DIPA01000063.1:47808-48333 GCA_002427055.1 Firmicutes bacterium UBA5500
CTGAAAAGGGGTTTGGAAATCTAGTTCGCAATGAGCATGTGGGTATACTGTAGCTAGAGTAGCAAATACCTGCTCTGCATGATCCTGTAAATTCATCGGAAACTGCTCCTTATCAACGTAGTATATTAAACTAGATGCAGCAATACCAGCTGGGGGAGGCCTAACATGGAACTACTACCTGCAAGTTTCTACTCAAATCATGATACACCTACCGTCGCCCGCAACTTATTGGGAAAAACGCTGGTCTATGAAAGCCACCAGGGGAGAATCAGCGGTAGAATAGTAGAAACCGAAGCCTATCTAGCAGCACATGACCCTGCCAGCCACTCGGCGCGGGGGCAAACCAGGCGCAATGCCAGCATGTTTGGACCGCCCGGCACCAGCTATGTTTACATTAGCTATGGCATGCATCATTGCCTCAATGTTGTTTGCCAACGAGAGGGCGTCGGTGAGGCAGAGCTGATCAGGGCACTGGAACCGCTGGCCGGAATAGCACTGATGCGCCAAAATCGGGGCAAGAGATCG
>DIPA01000063.1:48345-48608 GCA_002427055.1 Firmicutes bacterium UBA5500
CAACGCGAGGGTGTCGGTGAGGCAGTGCTAATCAGGGCACTGGAACCGCTCGCAGGGGTAGAGCTAATGCGTGAAAACCGCGGCAAGCTATCTGATAAGGAGCTGACTAACGGGCCGGGCAAGCTCTGCCAGGCTTTGGGTATCGACCTCAGCCTGGATGGCCATAGTCTGCTAGAGTCTCCCCTTTACCTGCTTACGGGAACGCCACCGGCAGAAATTGCAGCTAGCCCGCGCATCGGCATCAGCGTCGGTCGTGAACTCCT
>DIPA01000028.1:0-730 GCA_002427055.1 Firmicutes bacterium UBA5500
GCGGTTATTCCCGCTGAGCGGCAAGCGGTAGGACGGGTATGGACTAAGGTCGATGGCGTCATAGCTGGTTTACCGCTGCTTAGGCAAGTTTTTCTGCAGATAGATCCGTCACTGCGTATTGAGTTACTAGTTGAAGATGGCTATGTTGCTACTGCAGGCACTACCCTGGCTAATATTAGTGGATCAGCTCGTTCCATTTTGCTGGGGGAGCGGGTAGCCCTAAATTTCTTGCAGCGCCTTTCGGGTATCGCTACACGCACTTCGCGCTTAGCGGAACCGATCAAGTTTTATCAAGGGCGTATCCTTGACACCCGTAAGACCACTCCTGGTTTACGATTGCTAGAGAAATACGCTGTGCGTATGGGAGGGGGCTATAACCATCGCTATGGGCTCTACGACGCTGTTTTGATTAAGGATAATCACATAGCGGTAGCGGGAAGCATTAAGGAAGCGGTGGCTGCGGTGCGTCGGCGTGTGGGACATACTACTAAAATCGAGATAGAGGTTGAGTCGCTCGAGCAGTTGCAGGAAGCCCTAGATGGTCGGGCTGACATTATCATGCTGGATAATATGCCGGTTGAAATGATGAAGGAAGCGGTTAAGCTAGCTCATGGCAAGGCAATCCTAGAGGCATCCGGCGGGATTAATGAGGAAAATATCGTTGAGGTAGCCAAGACCGGTGTTGATTATATCTCTATTGGGGCCATTACCCACAGTGTAAAATCGCTCG
>DIPA01000028.1:898-1504 GCA_002427055.1 Firmicutes bacterium UBA5500
CGATATTGAGCTAGAGCAGCCAAGCGCATAACCAAAGAGCACAAATAAGCAAAGCTGGCAAACCATTTGCCAGCTTTGTTTTTAGTTCTCTTCCCACTGCGGTTCGCTTTCCTTAACTTTGGCATAGGTGATACTGTTTTCCCCATAGCGGTTCTTTATCGTATCCATTACCTGTGCCATTCTCTCTCTCTTTTCCAGCTCAGCTTGGGCTCCTAAGAAAGACAGCTGTTGGATACTCTCCCGGCTCAAGTTTTGTAAGCTGATACCAATCAGGCGGATAGGTTGCCCGTTATAGGTACGCATGAATAACCCTTTACCTGTCTGATAAATGATCTGGTCCAGGTTGGTTGGCTCATCCAAACTTGTATGGCGTGTCAATGTCGCAAAATCATGGTAGCGCAGTTTTAGCGCTACTGTACGACCAAACATACCTGCTCTGCGCAAGCGTCGGCCTACTTTTTCTGACAAATGTAAGAGGATGGCTAGTACTTGCTCTAAATCACTAGTATCTTGGGGAAAAGTGTGTTCATGACCCATCGACTTGATGTCTGTACCGGGGAGAACAGGGCGCTCGTCTTGCCCCGCTGCCAGCTGTTGCAGATGACT
>DIPA01000028.1:1603-2900 GCA_002427055.1 Firmicutes bacterium UBA5500
CGGCTGGTGGCGCGGCTCAATAGGTTTTGGTCAAAATGGGCGAGGTCACCAACCGTTTTGATGCCTAGGGTGGTTAACTTGTCGGCCGTTTTAGGCCCCACACCCCATAGGCGTCCGATTGGCAAAGGGTGCAACACGCCTTTAATTTGGTCTGGCTTGATCCAGACCAAGCCATCAGGTTTCTCTAGCTCAGAGGCTATTTTGGCCAGGAACTTATTATGAGCAATTCCTGCGGAGGCGGTAATGCCAACCTCCTCTTTGATCAGCTGTTTGATTCTCCCGGCGATGGTCAACGGATCGCCAAATAGGTTAGTACAGCCGGTCAAGTCTAAGAAAGCTTCGTCTATAGAAATTGGCTCAACAAGTGGCGTAAAACGGTGGAAGATGGCAAATACTTGGCGCGATGCAGTTTGATACTTCGCCATATCACCCGGCAAAAAGATACCCTGTGGACAGCGACGATAAGCTTCTGTTAGAGGCATAGCAGAGTGGACACCGTATTTACGGGCCGCATATGAGCAGGTTGATACTACGCCACGCTGGTCGGGTCGACCGCCGATGATAACTGGCAGCCCGCGTAGCTCGGGTTGGTCACGTTCTTCTACGCTGGCAAAAAAAGCATCTAGGTCAACGTGTAAGATCGGCCTCAGCTTAGCCACCTCCCTATACCTCCTCGAACACCTGTTTTGTTTCATTATAGCATACTAGTTGTAACAAGTGATGAGAAGGCAGCGATCGTCTTTTCTGCAGCCTCCATTCTAGGGGGAGTCCAGCTAAGCATAAGCTTTAGCGGAGGTGAAAGACGATGAATGAAGCAGCCCTGTGGGCGTTATTGGCTGCTCTTTGCTATGGCATCGCTCCCGTGCTTGAGAAGATCGGTTTACAGCAAGCTCAGCCATTAGCCGCTGTCTTTGTGCGTGCCCTAGTTACCACAGTTTTTACTGGCGTTTGCCTCTTTGCTCGCTCTGAGTGGGTGCCTTTAGCTCATTGGACGCATAAAACTTGGTTAGCTATCATCGCCAGTGGAGTAGTGGGTGTATTGCTGGCGCAAGTTTTTTACTTTGTAGCATTACGCAGGGGCGATGTAGGCAGAATCGCCCCGATAGCCGGTTCTTATCCGCTTTTCGCTTGCTTACTAGCAGCTGTATTCTTAGGAGAGAAACTTTCACCGGGCCGTGTTTTTGGTACAGTGTTAGTTTTCTTGGGTATTGTTTTTTTGAGTTAGCTCGCGCATAGCGGTATCCAGATTACGTGTCTTGGGGCGTCACCGAGGCTGTCCGAGACTGCTGATAAAGGT
>DIPA01000028.1:2950-3367 GCA_002427055.1 Firmicutes bacterium UBA5500
GGTCTCAGGCTATCCCCCCTTCTCAAACTTTTATTTGCGACTAGCGAGTGGTACAATAAGGAACAATGAACATAAATTTAGGAGTGCAAATGTTTTGGACAAGCAGCAAATAGCCTTAGGGGCTAAGTACTTACAGCAAGGACGTTTAGTAGCTTTCCCGACTGAAACTGTATATGGATTAGGGGCTAACGCTTGGGATGCGCAGGCGGTTAATCGTATCTTTCTGGCCAAGGGGCGACCAGCTGATAATCCTCTGATTGTGCACATTGCGGACTACGCTGCATTACCTTCAGTAGTGAGCCAGGTACCGCCTCAGGCCGAGCGGCTGATGCGTATTTTTTGGCCGGGTCCTCTTTCAATAGTCATGCCAAAAAGTGAGCGGGTGCCCGATATTGTAACTGCAGGATTGGATACAGT
>DIPA01000028.1:3531-4326 GCA_002427055.1 Firmicutes bacterium UBA5500
CTAGTGCAAACCGCTCCGGGCGCCCGAGTCCTACTTTAGCCGAACATGTGGCTCAAGACTTAGGTGATAAAGTTGATCTTATTCTCGATGCCGGTCTGGCTGCCATTGGCCTAGAGTCTACTGTAATCGATTTGAGCAACCTGGAGCCAGTTTTGCTAAGGCCGGGAGCTGTAACTCTGGAGGATTTAGAGGAAACATTGGGAACGACAGTGCGGGTAGCCAGTAGTAGCCCTTCTCCCGATCAACCGGTGCGTTCCCCCGGCATGAAATATACCCACTATGCACCTAAGGCACCTCTTTATCTCTATTTGGGCGAGCCAAACGCAGTTGTACAAGCCCAGCGGGCGAGAATAGAGGAGCTAGTTAAAGAGGGCAAACGTGTTGGTGTTTTGACTTATGATCAATACCTTGGGTGTTTTCAGTCTACCCAGAAGCTCTCTTTAGGCTGTTATGAAAGACCGGCAGAGGCAGCGCAGAACTTGTATCAGCTTTTGCGTCGCTTTGATGAGTTGGAAGTAGATATCATTCTTGCCCATGGTTACCCTTCGACAGATGGATTGGGTCTTGCTTTGCAGAATCGTTTGGCTAAGGCGGCAGGCTTTCGCTTAGTTTGGGTCTAGCGCTGAGAGCTTAGCAAGGAGGTTTTCACTTGAACATTCTTTTCGTTTGTACCGGTAATACGTGTCGTAGTAGTATGGCACAGGCTCTTCTGCAGCATATGTTAGATGAACAAGGTTTAGCTGATATAGTAGTGCGTTCAGCAGGAATAGCTGCTGAACAGGGGGCTAAGGCGTC
>DIPA01000028.1:4542-4796 GCA_002427055.1 Firmicutes bacterium UBA5500
CGATCTTATTTTGACGATGACTAGGCGTCATAAGGAAGTAGTAATTGCATCCTTTCCTGCGGCTTCAGAAAAGACCCATGTGCTAAAGGAGTTCTTGCTAGACGCCGGTCAGTATGCTGGAGAGGAACAGGCACTGTATGAGTTGCAGGCAGCGATGGCAGCCAAGAGAGAGGCTTTTGCAGCCGAAGCGCGCCCCAATATTCGTGAACTACAGATGGAACGGGCTCGCTTGATGCATGAATTGCAGGAAGTTG
>DIPA01000028.1:4891-6742 GCA_002427055.1 Firmicutes bacterium UBA5500
GCTTGGTGCATGAATTGCAGGAAGTTGAGCAGCTTCTGGCTGAACGTCAAACGGAACTGCTAGAGCGTGTGCGTGTAGAGCGGGAAGAGATAGAGCGCATAGAGCGGGGACGTGATGCTCTGGATGTAGTTGATCCTTTTGGTCAACCGCTGGCTGTTTATCGAGCTAGCCGCGACGAGCTAAAGGCAGCTCTTAGTCGTTTGGTTGCGCAATTGACTAGGTAGGGTAGAAAAAAAGTGTATTCTGCGCACAGCGAGCGAAGAAAACTTGTTCCAGACAATCTGTGGTTATCTAGCGCGCTTGTATCTTGTCGAAAGGGTATTATATAATGTATGAGGTGTTCGGGAAATGTCATGTTGTCATGACATTTTTTGCTCATATTCATCGTTTTCTGAGTTTGCAGTGAGTAAAATAAGCAGGAGATGAGGGTATGAAGGTTGCGCTAGCCAGCGATCATGGAGGTTTCTCGCTCAAAGAAAAGCTAAAAACTTCTTTGACAGACTGGGGAATCCAGGTGTTGGACAAAGGGTGTCATTCGCCGGAGTCTGTTGATTATGTCGATTATGCTGCTCAGGCTGTCGAGGCAGTGCTAGAAGGGGAATGTGAGCGAGCAATTCTCATTTGTGGGACAGGCATTGGTATGTCAATTGCTGCTAATAAATTCCCTGGAATTCGTGCGGCGCTTTGTCATGACCATTTTTCAGCCCAAGCTACGAGAGAACACAATGATAGTAATGTATTGTGTCTGGGGGCAAGAGTCATAGGCAGTAGTTTGGCTGAATCGATTGTGAAGGTTTGGTTGAATACTGAATTTAGCGGGGGGCGTCATCAGCGACGCATCGACAAAATTAGCGCTATAGAACGAAGGTTTTGCAGGCAATGAATATGCAATACTTAACCCAAACGATGACTGATTTGCTGAACGAGTTTTCTCAGAAAGCAGGTCTGAAGTCGGGGCAAATCTTGGTTGTTGGTTGTAGCACCAGTGAAGTCTTAGGACATCATATAGGTAAGGGATCCAATGTAGACGTAGCCAAGGCTATCTTTCCTCCTTTAGAGCAATTTGCCAGGCAGGAAGGCCTATACTTGGCTATCCAATGCTGTGAACATCTCAATCGTGCTTTGGTAACGTCGCGATTGTGTTTGGAACGGTATAATTTGTTGGAGGTAAGTGCCGTACCCCAGCCAAAAGCTGGTGGTTCATTTGCAGCGGTAGCCTACGTTCGTCTCCCTGACCCCGTATTGGTAGAAAGTGTGCAAGGGCATGCCGCCATCGACATAGGTGATACCTTGGTGGGGATGCATCTGCGTCCTGTGGCTGTGCCTGTACGGCTTAGCGTTACTGAGCTAGGCAAAGCTCATCTCACAACTGCTCGTACTCGTCCCAAGCTCATCGGTGGTGAACGTGCTGTTTACAAACAAAGTGAAGGAGTGTTGAAAACATGTCTTTAAGACTGGTAGACCCTGAAATTCAAGCAGTTCTTGATCAGGAACTTGCGCGTCAGCAAGGTAATTTAGAACTCATTGCTTCTGAGAACTTCGTCAGTAAGGCAGTGCTCGAGGCTATGGGTTCAGTGTTAACTAACAAGTATGCTGAAGGTTATCCAGGCCGTCGTTATTACGGCGGTTGTGAAGTAGTTGATATAGCGGAGAACCTTGCTCGCGATCGTGCTTGCACTATCTTCGGGGCCGATCACGCCAACGTGCAGCCTCATGCTGGAGCTATGGCGAATATGGCTGTTTATTTCACAGCTCTCAAGCCTGGGGATACGATTCTCGGCATGAATCTTTCTATGGGTGGTCACTTGACTCACGGCAGCCCTGTCAACTTCTCTGGTATTCTTTATAACA
>DIPA01000001.1:0-474 GCA_002427055.1 Firmicutes bacterium UBA5500
CCCCACAAATACTTTACTCACACGCACTCTTGTCAAGAGAAATATCATGCTCTCACAAGTGCAGTTCTGCTAATCAGCTAGTTAGAAAAAAAACCGCTGCTTGCGGTTTTGGCACAAAGTGCAGAAGACAGTCAAGGGTCAAAAACCGGGCTACTACTTGGTCTTCGAAACCTCTTCGCTCTTTGTATCGGGGAAATATACTCCTTGCACATGCACATTGGCTTCTACTACTTCTAAACCAGTCATGTTGGCAATTGCATTCTTTACGTTTTCTTGTACTGAACGCGCAACAACAGGAATTCGCGCGCCGTGTTCCACTATGATGTACAGGTCAACCGATACTTGCTTCTCTCCTACCTGCACCTTGACACCTTTTGATAAGTTCTTCTTGCCCAGCATTTCAGAAACGCTGCCTGCAAAACTAGTGCCCCCCATGCCGGCAACACCTGCAACCTCGCTCGCGGCTAACCCAGC
>DIPA01000001.1:667-1480 GCA_002427055.1 Firmicutes bacterium UBA5500
CATAATCGAGAAGGAATACTGCGCCAATCTATCCCAGACACACCCCCATTATACTAAAGGGACGCAAGCATAACAATCTTTTCCCTCCAATGCCCCTCGCTCTTTGATTTATGGCCCCAATACGCCTTAGGTATGACACCCGGCCTTTGCAGGGCGTGTGTGACCCTATCAATCTTGACCAATATCCGAGACCACTGAAGAAGGCCGCGGTCCTTTTTTACCAATAGGACACGCGACCTTCGCCGGCGATTTTGAGCTCCAACGGTTAGGGCCAAGATCTTACTTGCGTTCGATCACACGCACATTACTGACGTCTAACTTGAGGGTGCTGGCCACTAATTCAATGATCTGAATGGCCTGTGCCTGACTCAAGCCCTCTGTTTTAACAAGTAGATGCGCAATATCATCGCTGAGCAACAACAACGCATCTGCATACCCCTTACCTATTACGAGCTTCTCTACCGCTAATTCCTTCTCCATAGTAGAGGTTAGCACGAGCCACGCCTGTTGCGCCTCTTGGCGCAGTTCATTGCTGGTGTTGACATTATTAATGATCTCACGTAACAATTCTAGCTGCATACTGCGTTGTTTTTCTCTTTCCAAGCGATGCTCGTTGAAGAAATCTTTTGTGGGTTCCGTGTGAGATTCCGGAAGCTGCTCCGGCATCAGCCCCTGAGGCGCTGCTCCGCCTGTAGGAGCGGTCTCCTGCAAATCGTGTGTCAAAAGCGGTAGTTGTTTGTAGTAGCTATTCATGAGATAGTAACCTGTTACGGCTAGTAAGACCAAGAAGCTCAAACTGAACATCAATGACTT
>DIPA01000001.1:1571-6690 GCA_002427055.1 Firmicutes bacterium UBA5500
TAACAATCATCGCTTTCCCTCACTTCCCCGGCATTACTTGAACTAGGTGAGCTGGGACATTACAGATAGTCTGCACTACTCGGGTTAGCTCCAGCCGAATGGCTGCTTCTTCGGCTCCCTGGGCAACAATGGCCACGCCATTGATAGCCGGTAGTTTCTCCTGCAGTAACATCAACTCATGGTTGTTGTTAATGACCAAACTATTCGATTTAGTGTCCTCCTTGGTCACTCGTGTGCCGCCCCCACTATCTCTTTCCTCAGTGGTTTTCTGAGACGTTTGCACGTTCATAGCAGGCACAGCCTCTGTACCATTGCTAAAGGAAAGCATCACTTGTACCTCGCCCACCCCCTGAATTCCGGCAAGGAGCTCGGCTAATTGCTGCTCCAGGTGCTGACGGTATTCCAACATCTGCTCTAGCTTTTCATCCAAAGAACTAGCCTGGTTGTTAACCAACGTTGAAGACTCTAGCGGTGTCGCCACGTGTTTTCCTGGCCATAATAGCTGTAGAGCCAAAAGTGCTACAACGGCGCAAAGTCCTATCAACAGCAAACGATTACTACCTAGCCGTTTCCAGATAAGGCCTACCTGTTCTCCGACTACCTGCGGTGAATTACTAGACATGCTTCTCCCCCCTACTCGAACGTTACCGACACTTGCTCCTCGGCAAGTTGAAAGTACTTGGCAATCGCCTGCTTGATGCTCCCTTGCATTTCTTTTGCCCACTCTGTCATAACAGCCTGTTTTTGCTCCTGTTCTTGGTTGGGCTTAACGATTTGTACCGGCTCAACTTTATCAACTGATCTAGTTTCACCCTGGCTCTCCCTACATTTGACATTAATGCTTGTAATGCTACCGTAGTCCTCAGCCTGCTGGTTCTCCACCAACTCTATCTGATAAGCCACTAACTCTACTTCCTCATTCCGTTTCACGAGATCCTGCAATTGACTGCCCAGTAGGTTCCTATATGTACGTAGCAAACTCAAATCATTTTGCCGCTTGAGCAGTTCACTACTGGCCTTCAGTTCTGACCAGGCGGTTTGCGCCTCCGCTTGCCCTAACACGTCATTTAGGTCCCACGAAGTTTTGGTAAGCTTAAGTAAGGGCCCAAGTATGGTCAGCACCATGACCAGCGCTAAAGCGAGTTTCGCATAGCGGCGCATGCTACCTGACGGCAAGATTATCTGCAAGAAAGATGCCAAAACGACTATGATCAAGACATTACGAACAAACTCTCTTAGTGCTAGAAGCATTCTGGGCCTCCTTATCCGTCAGCGCAGCATAAGCGCATTATTGCCCGTACCAACTATCACAGTAATCAAAATGAACAGCATCACACCCACAACTGTTAGTGCACCAAAGAAGTAAGTAAAAATACCCGATATTTCATTGAGTGATTTGGCAAGTAGGCCACCGCCCAAAGGTTCAATGACTGCTGCTGCGATACGGTAAATGGCTAATAATGAGATGATGCGTATGGCAGGCAGGGCACAATAGAGAGCAATTCCAACCACTCCCACAAAGCTAAGGGTATTACCAATCAAAGCGGTGCACCCGGCGAGAGTTTCAAATCCGTCAGACAACATGCCACCTACAACCGGTAGAAATGCTTTTACTGCGAACTTGCCTGCACGAAAGGCGGCCCCATCGGCTACCGCTCCCACTGTAGCCTGGGCAATGTTGTACCCGACAAAGAGCATGAACAAGATGCCCATTATCCCCGCACCGATATCGCGCAGCAAGAACGCCAGCCGCGACACCTTAATACTTTGCGATAGGTTATTGGCCAAAATAAGCACACCGGCGAAGAAGATTAGAGGGACAGCAACATTTACAATCAGAGTGCTGATGGAAGCTAGAACTAGCATCAATACTGGATTAAAGAGGGCTGCAGAGCTGACATTGCCGGCCGCCATTACTACCGTCAACAAGAGTGGAAATAACGAGTGTACGAAGCTAAGCATTGAGTCTAGGGCATCCCGCGTTAAATTGAGGGCTCGCCCAAAACTCTGTAAAGCAAAACCCATGATGACTAAATAACAGATCAAATAGGCGATATCGGCAACCCTACTATCCATTGCCTCATGCAAGTGCTGTAGCAAAACACAGAGCATAGCCAACACCAGTAAGCGAATCAGGAGCGTAGACTGGGCAGTAAATTCACGAAACAGTATTGTAAAGAGCGCCTTCATTAGCTGAGCCAACGAAAACCCTTCCTGGCTCCTAACGGATTTGAGCACACCACCCAGCGATAGATCCGGTAACAAACCTTCGTATTCTTGCTCAAGTTGGCGTAAGTAATTATCTAGCTCAGCTGTATCGATGGCTTGCAGTTGTTGTTGGATAATCTCGTCGATTGGATTTGGTTCAGCTGCACCGGCCGTTTCAATAGTTCCTGGCCACAGCAAGATCAGAAGCAAAGTAAGCACAAGCAATTTGCGGCCCACAAAAGTCACCTCCTGTCAAGCTTCGCGATTTCTAAGGCAGTAACTGCAATACCGAGTCTAGAATCACAAGTACAATCGGTATAGATAAGGCCATGATGATAACTTTGCCAGCCAGTTCAACCTTGCTGGCAATCGCTCCTTCCTGAGCATCACGACATACTTGCGCACCAAACTCTGCTATGTAAGCTACGCCGACTATCTTCAATAAAGTGGCCAAATGCAGGCTACCAACGTCCGCCTTATCTGCTATAGACTTCAACGTGCTGACAACCATGCCAATTTTCGGTACCACCGTGGCAAAAATCAAAACCCCCAACAAAACCGACAGCACCAGAGCCATTTCAGGCCTACTTTGACGCAGAATAATCAGCAAAACCATCCCAACAATAGCCAAGAAAACAATTGCTACAATATCCATTAGCCCACTACCCTGCTAGAACTGAAACATGGCTCGAATGGTAGAGAACAAATCGTTCATCCAACGAATGACCGTAAACATGACTACAATCACTCCCAAAAGAACCAAGACTTGGGCGTACTCTTCACGCCCTGATTTTTCCAGGATGGTATGCAAAACGGCTACGATGAGTCCAAATACTGCTACCTGTAAGATTACTGCGTAGTTAATGCCCATGCTCCCTTACCCCCTTCGTGCAACAGCCTAATAAGGCCCGTCTACACTAAGACTATGACAATTAACAAACCCGATAGTACGCCTAAGTAACGCCACATACGTTCATTTTGTAGCCTCTCATGCTCAGCTCGTACCTCTTCACGTTGTAAGTGCTGCACGACCAAAAGTAAGTGACGTTCCTGATCCCGACGATCAGACAAACCTAGCACCGCCCCCAACTGCCTAATAACAGCCAAATCGTCGATGCTAACTGCCGACTCCTGCAAGAGCCTCTCCAAACCCACCTGCCAAGCTTCTGCGGCTGTTGTTCCTGGTTTCCGCAAGGAAATTGCAGCGGCTCGAAACATGGCATCAGTTGGAGCCGGCTGGCTAGAGGCCAAACTAGCAAATGCTTCAGGCAAGGGGGTTGCTCCGTAGCTTATTTCGGTTGCAAGGCTCTGCAAAGCTGATTGCAGCTGACGCAAATGCCGGGGACGATCACGGTAGCGACGGGCAATACTAAAGCCGATGGCTGTAGTTGTCAGTACAACGAGTGCACTAGCAACTACTTTCAGCACTATAACCACCATTGCTTTACCTCCCTCGGAAATTGCTTATCGGTTGCTTTGCAGCATCGAGCACTGTTTCAATGGTGCCTGGACCATGACGCGCACTGAGGAAAACAAAGCGGGCAAAAGAATCTTGTAATAGCAAACTCTTGAGCGCCGGCCGGCGCAACAGCTCTTGCCAGCTACTACCGTGAGCAGTCGCCAAGACAATGACCCCACAATGCAATGCCTCCTCTATCGCCTCGGCATCTTCTCGTCGCCCAATTTCATCCGTAACTAATACCTCAGGACTAAGAGAGCGCAAAGCCATCATCATGCCTTCTGCCTTAGGACATGCATCAAGAATATCAGCGCGGGGGCCAACATCTAGTTGGGGTACACCCTGATAGCAGGCTGCTATTTCAGAACGCTCGTCCACCACGACTATTTTGTAGCCGCGTGGGCACGCAGCCCCCCAACTCAACGTGCGTACGAGATCTCGTAACATGGTTGTCTTGCCCCCTTGAGGTGGTGCAACCAGCAAGGTACTGCAGAGCTGTCCCTCTGCTGTCAACACATAGGGTAACAACGGGCTAGCACAACCAACTACTTGGCGAGCTAACCTCATGTTGAATCCACTTATGTACTTGAGTGTACGCACTCGACCGGCTTCCGTAATGGCCCGCCCACTTAAGCCAATACGATGACCACCATTGATGGTCACATAACCCGCACGCAGTTCTGTCTCTAGTGCATAAATGGAATTTTGACTGATCGTTGCTAGTAGATGCCTAATTTGCTCTGGCTTAGTAGTCAATACTCGCCCCCATTTATCCGCCAGTCCGTCAATAGTCAACACTCGCTCGCCAAAAACACCATATGCTAAGATCGGTTGGCCCTGGCGTACGCGTATTTCCTGAACTTGGCCCAAAATCGCTTTGGATGTACGTTCCAGACAGACACGCCACTCTTCAGGCAAAAGAACAAGCAAACTCTCCCAGGGGTCCATGGCTCCACCTCCACCTGCTACAATGTATGGCCTGTCCATAGCATTTATGCTAGAAGCAAAGCGAGATCTACTTCAAATAAAAACTGCATGACACCCTCCTAAGAGGCATCATGCAGTTTAGTTTCAGCTTCAGAACTAACGTTAACCACAACTAAATCCAGCAACCACTGTAGCTAGCTAGTATGCTGCTTTAGTTTGAGCAATTCCTCCTTACAGGCCATCGCTGCGTCGAAACCGGCCTGAATATAAACATCTACTTTACCTAGATCAATCAAGCTCTCGCCTGCTAATTTGGGCTCAATGCAGATATCCGCCTGCTGAGAATCAGCTTGACTATGAAAGCGCTGTGTGATCTCAAGGTTGCGTATCAATACGCCCATAATTCCTTCTACCTGCTGCACCTCGGCTATATCTGCATACAGGTCAACCCCTATGACAAAATCTGCCCCCATCTCCCGCACTGTAGGAACAGGAACATTCTCAACTGTGCTACCATCAACTAAT
>DIPA01000001.1:6777-18875 GCA_002427055.1 Firmicutes bacterium UBA5500
AACTAATAACTTGTCCTCCAATGTTACAGGAGGGAAAATGCCAGGGATCGAACAGCTAGCCCTTACAGCAGCGCTAACAGGGCCAGAGTTAATTACTACCTTTTCTGCACTATACAAGTCAGTACAAATGGCTGCAAAAGGTAGTCGCAAGTCTGCAAAAGACCGTCCCCTGAGCAACGTCTCCAGCCGGCGCTCCAACCTATCTGCTCCCAGCAGACTATGCCTAGGCACTACAAGATGTCCGAGGTCACGCCAAACGGTACCACAAGCTACTTGCGCTATCCCATTGGGGGGATAACCGGCTGCAAATAAAGCTCCCATAATACTACCGGAGCTAGTGCCGGCAATCATATCAATCTTAATACCTATATCTGATAGCGCCTGCAGCACCCCAATATGCGCCAGTCCCCGCGCTACTCCGCCTCCTAATGCTAAGCCAATCTTCGGTTGTGTCATTAGTCTCCTCCTCGCCACAGCAGTCGACCTTGCTTGCGGTCAAGTTCACTGCCTAACTTCTTGGAACGGGATAGAACTAAGTCTAGTACTTGGTCAGCAGCTGATCCGGTCAGAACTGAAGTCCTACCTTGTTCCATCAAAATTGGCACCAATTCAAAACCACTAACCCCTTCTTGAGACATCTCTAGAAGCACTACATACCCCTCACGCTGAGTGTCTTCATAGGGATGAAACAAGAAATTCCCTAAACTATAGAAAATGGGCTTGCCGCAATAGAGTTCCACTCCATAGGGCTGGTGGGGGTGATGCCCAATAATAGCAGTTCCACCTGCATCGATAATAGCACGACCCAGATCGCGCTGCCAAGCTAATGGCTCAACCAATCCTTCATACCCCCAATGCAGAGAAACGATAACTAGGTCGGCCACTTGCTTGGCCTGGTCAATAGCAGCAAACATCAGGTCACGCGCACCGGGCGCATCATGTACCGCAATACCAGATTGCTCCTTTGTGGCAAGCCAGGCCGTTTGCGCCCATAACGGTAATACGTCACGTTGCCCAAAAGCCAAGAATGCGATGGACAGATCGCCGACCTGCGTGATCAACGGGCTGAACGCCTCCGCCTGACTCGTACCCGAGCCGGCGTAACCAATGCCACAATTACGCAAGTACTGCATGGTATCTAGGAACGCAGGCTGTCCATAATCGAGAGCATGGTTGTTGGCGAGAGAGACTACGTCAATTCCTGCCGCTACCAGGGCTTGCAAGGCCTCAGGCTTTCCACAAAAAGTATAGCGCTTGTTAACCGGTGCTCCACGTTGACTAACCGGCCCCTCCAAATTTACGAAAGCTAAGTCAGCCTTGAGCGATAAATCGTTCATGCCTGCCAAGACATCATCAGGGCCATAATGCAGAATATGCTCACCCGGCATCTTGTCTAGCATCACATCTCCGGCAGCAAAGAGACTAATGCGGGGTGTCGGCTGAGTAGTAAACTGACACTCTTGATCACCCGCCAACTCTATCGTATAAGTAGTCTCCCATGCCCAGCTAGAAACAGGATTAATCGTTAGCCGACGCCCATCAGAACTCCAGTTTGCCTGATACTCTGCATGAGGAGTAATAGCCAACTCTTGTTCATGTGTGGGGATACTGCGGTCCCAAACTAGCTCAACTGCCGCACATCTATCTAAGAGCTCGCTGGGGTATTGCACAAGAGCAGGCCGCGGTCGTGACACTAGCACATATATAGCTAGCACTAGCGATAGGCTAACGATCAATTGTAGCGTTCGCTTCCTCATCACAAATCCCCCAGTCCAGAAAATTAACCATAGTCATTATATAATTCCTTACAAACAAGCCAACACCTGCAACTGGCCTGAATCCCAAGCAAAGAAAAAGGACCACTTAGGTGGTCCGAGACTGCTGTATAGATCGTGGTCCTTCTTACTTTCTGCCTAAGTTGGGTTTGCCAGTAAAAAAGCGTCTCCACATGCTGGACAAGTGATTGCGGCGTCTGCTATAGTTTCATACGAAACTGCAACTAACGAACGGCAACTAGGGCAAGCCACTTGCATTTTGTCACTAATTTCGTCCCAACCTTCAACTACTTGCTGCATCACATTTAACAACTCCCCTATGATTTCTAGACTTGACAACCACAAACTATCGTCGTTCTCTAGGCCTACATTGTTATCGGCTTGTCTGCGTAATTCACTAGTCTTCTGTTCCAGGATGCGTACGCGACCTACAACAGCGCGCTTGTTGTTCATACATCGTGCAACTCCCTTGCTTGAGCCTACTAGAGATAATGTGCCACTGCTGCGCGAAATCATACAACCAAGCCTCTCACTAGGCCTGAGTGAACCAAGACACCTCTGATAACGCAAGAACATAGCATGTAATGAACATCGGTAGCCGGAGTGTTCGTAACAATAATTTTTTGTGAGGATGATGCATCATGCAGCTCGTAAGAGCTTGTCAGCAAATTGACGCTGAGTTAGGGCGCGCTTGCATTTCGCGACCACTGGCTAGGCCCAATCCGAATGCGCGTTTTGCCCCTTTTCGAATTAGCCCCACTCCTTTCCAAGTCACCGCCAGCCAAGCTACTGAACTAGAGCAACTGGGGGAGTTGCTACGTGATTTCTATCATGCGATGGATGAGCTTTATTGGCTAAGCAAAAAAGGTGATGTCCCAAGATTTATCTCCCAATCTCTTGATGCAGGCAAGCCAGCTTGGCTGATTGAGTTAGCACAAGCAGAGGCCTTTCGCGGGCAAATACCGATCATCCTACGCCCCGACCTATTACTTACCGCTGCCGGCTGGAGAGCGACAGAACTAGATTCAGTACCTGGCAGCATGGGTCTTTTGGCTTTCTTTGAGCATGTTTATGCCGACTGGCGGCTTCTTGGTGATGGACAAACCCAAAATGCCCTAGCTAAGGCATTAGCAACTCTGTCCGGTCCCGAGGGGCAGGCCGCAATTATCGTCTCAGAGGAATGCAGTGGCTATCGGCCGGAGACCGCCTGGCTATCTCGCCAGTGGCGAGACCGCGGCCTCTGCATACCGACACTTGCACCGGAACAATTGCAGGTTGATAGTGAGCATGTACGCTGGCAAGGGGAACGCTTACAGCTTATCTATCGCTTCTTCGAACTATTTGACCTTGACAATATCCCCAACGCCAAAGATATTCTCTATTTGGGCGCACAAGGAAAAATAATGATCACGCCTCCTCCCAAACCTCACCTAGAGGAGAAGATGTGGTTTGCCTTTTTGCACCATCCTGAGCTACAAGCCGCCTGGGAAGAACTATTAGGAAGCGAGACACTCGCTTACCTGCAGCAGCTGATTCCTGCTACCTGGCTACTGAGCCGTGACCCACAAGCATTTGCCGGTGGACCGTGTGGTTCATTGGCAGGCCTAAAGCGAACCAGTCGCCGCCAACGCCCCTACATACTTAAGCCTTCTGGATTTTCTGCCTTAGCTTGGGGAGGACATGGGTTTAGTCGCGGCAAAGACTATACTACCAGTCGCTGGGGACAGACGCTGGAGGAATACCTGCTACAGGATGGTACCAGACCTTATATCATCCAAGAGTATCAGCCGTCAGAACCACAAGTCGTTTTGCACTACGACTCTTCCAGTGAGGACATCACAGAATTCACCGGCAAACTGCGTCTTTGCCCTTATTATTTCTTGCATGAAGACGAGGTTACACTTTCAGGAGCATTAGCGACCCTCGTTCCCCTTAGCAAGCCGATTATTCACGGCATGACAGAAGCCGTGATGGTACCTACCGCCATTCAGCAATAGTGACCAACTCCAACAATAAGAGCGGCATGACCTGCCTCCACACGTTTATCCAGCCAGTCTAAGGTACTAGATATACAAAAAGCAACCCTATCATAGAAAAGAATAGGGTTGCTCTATTTTTGACTGCTATTGCCTACTAAAACCAAAACGGCCTAGATAATCCCCAAGTCCATAGTAGTTGCTACCGGCATAGGCAATAGGTTGAGCCTGCTGATAATTAATATGCTGTTTGTCATCAACAATATCGGCATCGGCGTGCACCGCCACAATGCGTGCTATGAAAAGAACATGTGATCCCAGCAGCAGTTCTTGCTCTACGTGGCACTCAAGATTAATGGGACATTCGGCAATCAACGGTGCATATTGCAGTTGGCTGCCGGCCAAGGCGGTCAAACCTCGCTCGGCAAACTTATCAGCAACCCGGCCACTAACTAAGCCACAGTAATCTAATGTCTCCGCCATAGCCCGGCTGGGAATATTAACCACAAATTCTTTTGTTTCAGAGATCAACTGATATGAATGCCTAGTTGGCCTTACCGCAATGGTTAGCATGGGCGGGTCAGAACAGACTGTGCCCGTCCATGCTATGGTAATGATGTTATGTTTACCCGTGGGCGTGCCACAGCTGACCATGACTGCCGGCACAGGGCAGAGAACCGTATGCGGTTTAAGCTGAATCTTAGCCATACATAACACACTCCTTTATTCTATTTTAGCACCATTAATCTTAATTAAGACCTAGCAGTATCGTCGTCAACTGGGAGAATTCCTGAATGCGGTAATGGGCAGCTGCTAGCTCATTCTCCTGACCAACACCGAAAGCGCAACCGATTGTCAGTAAGCCATTACTGAGGCCTGCTTTAATATCATGCCAGCGATCGCCTACCATGGCTGCCGGCTGCTCAAACCTGGGCAAGACCTGGCGCAGAATCTCGCTCTTGGTTCGCCCAGGATAATCTTCTGCACAAAAACGGTTGCTGAAATACCGACCAATACCTAAGGCATCAGGAACTGCTCGTAGATAATTGCCTTCACAATTACTGAGAATGCACAGCACCAAACCTGCCTGGTGCAATTGTGCCAATGTCTGAACAACTCCCGGAAAAGGACGCGCTGTGCCCTGTTTTAGTAGAGCTAGCTCAGTGACTCCCATCAATTGCCTCGCTTGCTGCTGCAGTTCCGGCGTAGCGTTAGGCAAGAGTCTCTGCCAAATCTCACTTGTTTGGTAACCTAAATTGCTCAGTAAAACTTCATCACTAGGAACCGGTTGCCCAAGCTTCTCTAATACTTGGCGAAAGGCCGTTACAGCAACATCATGCGGCGGCCAGAGTGTAGCATCTAAGTCAAAAAACACTGTTCTTATCGGCAACATCTTATCTCCTTGTCAGCTTAGCTACCCGACTAGATAAAACTAAGCTCTGCTATAGCAGGTAGATTGAGGCAGATCTGACGCAGTAACTGCAATGCATGTACTGCATCATTGAGATCAAGCATTTCCACCGGTGAATGCGAGTAGCGGCGTGGCATAGTGAGGGCCGCACTTAAGATGCCATCTCGCACTAAGTGCATCGCTGAGGCATCCGTGTTACCGCCGCTAAAAACAGCCAGCTGGTAAGGCACCTGTGCCTGCTCGGCCATTGCCACCATAAACTGCTTCACGCAAGGATTGAGTAGGAAGCCACGTGGCCCACCGCCACTCAAGACCTGAATAACCGGTCCGCGGCCGATATGAATCGGTAGTTCCTTGTTCGTATTGATATCTGGAGTGTCGCCTGCCGGAACAGTATCAAGGGCGATAGCTAAGTCTGGGTTAACGCGATACGCGGCCACTGTAGCACCCCTGAGCCCTACTTCTTCCTGAACTGTAATAACAGCATGTACTTCTCCCGCAAATTCGACTCCCTGCAGGCTGGCCAGAAGTTTAACCAGCACAGCACAGCCGATGCGATCATCAACAGCTTTGCCAAAAACACGATCGGAGTTGCCACCTAAGGTAGCTAGTTCTGCCACATAAACAATGGGGTCACCCACTTTAACACCAAGGGCTGCAACTGCCTCCGCCGAATCAACACCAAGATCGATATACAGGTTATCAGACGCTACTACCCGAGTACGTTCTTCGGGCGTCTGCATATGCCCCGCTTTCACGCCTATAATGCCAATATGTCCACTGACCAACACCTTACGGCCTAAGAGTAATGGATCAAGAGTGCCACCTACCTTGTGAAAACGCACAAAACCATTGCTCTCTACACTCTTGACCATGGCTCCAATTTCATCCGAGTGTGCCGTTATCATCAGGCGTGGCCCCGGCCGGTTGCCTCTTTTGACCGCAGAAATATTCCCAAAACCATCAACTTCTATCTGGTCAGCTAGTGGGCTCAATAGCTCCAGCAAGTGCTTTACTACTTGCTGTTCTTGCCCCGCCAGACCAGTAATAGCCGTTAGCTCGGCTAACATTTGCTTGAGTTCCTGTTTCATCACTCCACCTCCATTATTGCTTCATTACAGTTTGTATTCGCTGCAGCGTAGCACTTCCCTGCAGTATTAACCATGAGAAAAAAGGGGCTGTTCACTACAGCCCCTGAAGTCCGCCCCTCATCCTAAGGAGTGGTAATGGTGGGTTCTGGCACTTTGTACAGGTCGGCAAATGCATAACCTGTGACCTCTTCTTCCAGGGCGCTGAGATAGATAATGCGATCTAGGTTGTGATTCTTGTCAAAACCTAAAGCATACTGCTCCTGCAACTGCTTCTCCTTATCAATTATCTTGATCACTGTAAAGACATTCATGCCATCACTAGTCTGTTGATAGCTAACCGTAAAAGCTTTGTCATGTAACGCTGTCTGCAGCTTATCTAGTACTACTGGGAGGTCAACGTAAAATTCCGGCAGATTATTGGTTGCGTAGTCAAGCGTCTGCTCTTTTTCTAGATCGGTAAAAGCCCAAGCCTCATCTTTTTTCTCAATTTGATATGTAGGCCACGTATTCTCTGCGAGATACCCATAGCTGAGAGTTTTAATATTGGGCCAATCATTGCGTAGACGCGCAATGCCCCTGTCACCTATCTTGCGTAAGATGCGTGGTGAAGCTCCGGCATAAGTGCTTAAGTTGAGGTTAGGAAACAAATACGTAGCTACAAATACAGCTAGGACCAAAACGACCAGTGCTGCAGGAATTATAATATCCCACTGTGGGCCCTGTTGCTTGCCCTCCCGTGCGGCGCGTCGCCGCTGCTGCCTATTCATATCTTAACAACCTCCTTCTAGATGCAAATTAGTGCTCAATTCCCGCTTGCGCAGGAATACCTTGTCGCCAATGATGCTTGATTTCCCTTACTTCACTAACCAAATCGGCTTGATCCTGTATCTTCTGGCTTGCTCCACGCCCCGTGAGTACCAAAGAAACCGTTGGATGCCTGGCTTCAAGCATGGCTATGACATCACTCTCACGGATCAGCCCGTAGTCAACTGCTACATTGAGCTCATCAAGGATAACTAGGTCGTAGTCACCCCTGCTTGTCACTTGGCGCACCCGCTCAAAGGCCTCACGAGCCAAGCGAATGTCGATCTCTTCAGGGTTCGCCGCATCAACAAATACGTCTCTACCGCACTGTACTACATCAGCTTGTGGCATGAACCTCTTGAGAGCCGTCACTTCACCGGTTGGCTGTCCTTTCATGAACTGAACCACCAGAACACGTTGATCGTGGCCTAAAGCTCTGAGAGCTAATCCCATCGCAGCAGTCGTCTTTCCTTTGCCATCGCCAGTGTAGACAAGTACTAAGCCCTTTCTTTGCATGCCGCCACTCCTTTTCTCTGTACTACCAAAACCAGATGTAGAAATCCCCTTTACTATGATACGGCAACAACACCGGCTTTTCCTACCTATAATAAAAAAAACAGCACGACAGGCGATATATTACCTGCCGTGCTGCACATTGATCAGTCGCCCAGATTACTGACCTGGTGCACCTGCAAACTACGTACATGCTGAGTCCGTCGCCAGTTAGTATCGTTACACGTAAACAGGCCCCAGACGAATAGTGGCATGTAAATAATGTTATACAAGAACAACGCAGGGAAAATAAACATTAGGGTGCTACTCAGTTTAGTATCCAGCTTGAGACATCGCCACATGTATACAAATTGAATAACAATCAGCAGAAATACTATATAACCCGGCATGATCTGAGGGAACAGTGCGACTGCATAGCCTAGATTATTAAGTAATGTCTGCGCTATAGAACAGACAGTCAAGTAAAGTCCTGCCACTATCTGCGCTGAGTTAAGCAAGTAAATAGCCCCGTCTAGATGTCCAACATCGCCTTTGCAGAAGAAACTACCTAGCAAGCGTGGAAAATAGCGAAAACAGACTTGCCAATGACCCCGTGCCCAGCGCAACCGCTGGATGATTGAGGCACGAAAATCAAGCGGTTTCTCATCATAAATACGCGTCTCATGACTCCAAACAGCCTTGACACCCGTCAATAGGCACTGCATTTGAAACTCAAGATCTTCAGTCAAAGTGCGGGCCTGCCAACCAATCTCTTGCAATAGGCTGGCATCGACGCAAAACCCGGTGCCACCAATAGAAACAGGGAGCCCCAGATTAGTCTTGGCTACTTGCCAGGCTCGGTTCATATAATAATAAGCAGCTGCATAAGTCAACGTCACCCAATTATCGTTGGGATTCTTGGTATCAAGATAACATTGCATGAGGCGATCACCGGCATGCAGATGATTGTTCATCACTGCCAAGAAATTACGTTCAACTAGATTATCAGCGTCGAAAAAGGCAACTCCGTCATATGCATCTAAGTCCAGTTGCCGCAGTGCCCAGGCAATAGCGTAAGGCTTTCCTTTCGGCTCACCAATGCCATAGAAATGCTCTAGGACCTTAGCACCTCGAGCTCTAGCTATTGCTGCTGTATCGTCTTGGCAATTATCCGCTATTACATAAACATCATATAACTCTCGTGGGTAATCTAGGGTTATCAAATTATCAACTAGTGCCCCAATAACCACTTCCTCATCGTGAGCAGGCACCAATATGAGAAAACGTTTAGAAGGTGGCATTTCAGGCCTAGGCTTCGGCGTACGTAGACCAAAAAAACTAATAGCTAACCAATAAATAACTACTGTAGTCATCAGCAAAGAAAGCAAGGAATTGAAGCCATATAATACTTTGAGCATACACTACTCCTTCCAGCATCTGCGTCTAGGCAAGTCAAATTTATTGACGTCATTTCTCCGCGGCGTGTTCCCAACATGAAGATAATGTAAACAATGGTATTTATTCCTCTATTTATCTACCTAGTGAATACTGTAACAGAAACAACTTGCAAATGCTACTCTATTGAGGTTACAAAAACAAGACCAAGCTTACGCTGTTGTAAGCTTGGTCTTTTACTTATCATTATTGGCTCAAGCCTAGACTAAAAATACTCGACAGCAACTACCTTGCCGGCATCCCTTAGCTCTTGGCAAATATCGTTCACTACCTTGAGCTTCAAAGCTAGGTTCAGCGGCAACCCTGGGTTTTGGTGAGCCGGGTTGATCGCTTGGCCAACCAGGACATGCAAATGCGTACATTCACTGAGCAACAAGCGAGCCAAACGCGAGGCCCCATCGAGGCGATTAAGTTCAGAAATATCTCGGTAAGAAGCACCATTATCTCTAGCCAGACGTATCAACTCCAAAGCCCGCGAGAGAGTCAGAACACCCTCGGTCACCAAATCTATGCCCGGTATTTTTGCCGTTGGAGGAACATCAGCTTCGGGAAATGACAGGCTGGTAAGTAATGGTCTACCACTCACCCGACTAACAATCTGGGCAGTTGTACCCCCACAGACAACTTTCTTCCCGTTTCCTGTTAGCAACTTAGTGGCGACTACTTCATCTTGCTCGGGATCCTTCGGCGGACCAGCAAGTAGCGTCACATGTTCAATCGGACGGATTTTGACACCTACTACAGTAGTATCATCGCCGGGCTTACGTACATAAAGGTTATCACAAACGTCAGTCAATAACGACACGACTTTGGGCATTTCTGTCTCGTGTTGCATCACTTTCTCCACGTACTGGGCCACATTCGCCCACTGCCAACCCAAATTTAACACTCCGCCAACACCGGCGTGCACTACACCATCAGAAATGAGGATCATGGTATCGTTTTCCTCAATGGAGAAGCGAGCTTCCTTAATGCGACGGCCACCCACTTCACGCACTGTTTTTGCTATTGGTATAATCTTGCTCTGACGCCAGAACAAGGTCTCCGGACAGTCGAATTCAACTAGATATGCCTCTCGCTCTTCCAAGAAGATCTGCAAAATGAGGAAAGTAGAGTACGCAAGTTGCCTAACTTGACAGACGGGTAAAGTAGCTGCCAAGGTAGCCACTACTTCATCAACTTCTGCGCCTTGTTTGAGCATAGAACTAATGATCTTAGTTGTTAGGGTGGCCAAGATGTTAGCCTTTACACCGCTACCAAGACCATCTGCCAACACTGCTATGACTGACTCAGGTGTGCGCACAACCTCAACGCAGTCACCACATAGCTCTTCACCATACTTATTCAGTGAACGAGTAAAGGTTTCAACAAAAAGATTCATTAGCCCTCATCATCTCCTTGCACCAGCTTAATCAGCCTTAGCAAGAGCATTTTTGAATCGGCGGTAACCTCCCCAAGGAGCCCCGCAATTTCCTGCGCTACTCGCATTTGCTTATTGATGACTTCTTGGGCGTTATCTAGAGTCTCAGCTCGCACATTAGAGAAAGCTCTCTCCTGGCGTTCAAACTTAGTGACGTCAGCGATTACCCCCATAACCAAGTCCTGCGATTGCATGGGATTGATCGTCTGCATAGTTACCAAGCCCAAGCTAGAATAAACAACTCGTTTACCAACGATCCATTCACCATTGTCACACACCGAACGAAAATCTTCATCCGGGATAATCTCGCCAATAGGCAAACCAATTACCTTGCTCGCTTGGCGCATGAACATGCGCTCAGCTGCCGGGTTAAAGTCCTGAATGATCAGGTCCTTGTCAACCACTATAATGGCATTAGCCGTAGACTCCATTACCCGATTAGCTAACGACTCTGCCCTTGAGCGCATATAGGGCATACACATATCAGGTTCTGCCATACCGTCCAGCACAGCCGCAGCCTTCTCCCGACAGGAAGCATAGCCACAAGCTCCACAGTTGAGCTCAGCATCCGGGGTCGTTTTGCCAATCTTCTTCAGCACTGCCAGTATCTCCGCCTCAGTATGTGGTGTGGCAGTAACCGGATGCGGACGATAGTCACTGGAGGTTGATACAACAGGTAAAGAGACCTTTGCCTTCGCCTCAGGCAATGAAGCCTGAAATCGATGCAGTCGCTCTTTACGCCTCGCCAAGCTCTCCATCCTTGGCATTCCTGGGCCATCAAGACAACCACCAGCACAAGCATTGCATTCAACTAAGCTAGCAGTTAGCCCGCCTTCTCGCATGCCCTTTAATACATCAGTTACTTGCTCCAAGCCATTAGCACCTAGGAGCAATTGATCTTTAGCGTCCAAATACCTTAACAGCCCACCCGTTGTCGGATAGAGAGCAGCTAACTCTTGGTCTAGCTCCGACCACTCACTAGCGGGCAGCTTGGCTGGATCAATACCCTCTTCTTCCAACCATTCAGCAATCTCGCTATACAAAAGCACACCATCAACTAAGCCCGAGTGTTGCGGACGAGCAGCCTCCTCTTTCTTAGCCAAACACGGTCCGATGAAAACAACCTGCGCCCCCTCAAAATAAGCTTTGAGTAAACGTGCGTGCGCAATTAAAGGAGAGGCAACAGGGGCCAAGAAAGGAACAAGATCTGGATAATAGCTCTCCACAAGTTTAACAACCGCTGGGCAGGCAGTTGTCAACAACGGATTAGCATGGATACGCCCTCTATCGAGGATTTTTTGATAAGCACGTGATACAAGCGCTGCGCCTACCGATGTTTGACTGACATGGGCGAAACCAAGCCGATGCAAAGCAGTAATCACTTGCCCCAGTGACGCTTTAGGCCAAGCCGCCGCCAGCGCCGGTGCAATACTAACACAGACAGGAGCCTTACCCAGCAGCATACTCCTAACGGCTAAACGATCGCTGATGATCTCTTTGGCCTGTTGAGGACAGGCCAAAAGACAAGTGCCACAAGCTATACAGCGTTCATCATTAACAACTGCCTGCCCATCCTTTACTTGAATTGCCTTAACTGGGCATAAGCGAACACATTTATAACAATTTTTACAGTTGGCTGACTTAATGCGTAGAACTGCCAGGGTAACTCACCTC
>DIPA01000093.1:0-1100 GCA_002427055.1 Firmicutes bacterium UBA5500
AGCAATAGAACTTCCAGGGGGTCGGTGATGCCAGTGACTAGCACCCCTATAAGCTGCATGGGCCAACCCTTGTACTGCAACCCGGCGAGCAAATTCATCTTCAGATAGCGCCAATAGAGTGCAAACCCATTCATTGCTATCCCCCCTGTACTACCAAGCGTTTTAGACTGCGCTGCATCAGTAGCCACCCGGTTGCTACGAAGATAATCATCCAAGCAAGTTGCATCAGGGCAACTCCGGGAAAGGCGCTAGGCGCAAGCGTCCCCAGATAGAACCTGAGGGGTAAGTCCAGCAGGCTGGCAAAAGGCTGAGCGTACAAGAACCGCTGTGCCCAGGCCGGCCAAAGCTGCAGGGGAAGATATGAGCCTGAGAGCATGTCGGTCAGAACAGTCAGCATGATTACCGGCCCATCGCCCCACCTGATTTGCATTAAGAGCACGTAGATGATTCCAACAACGGCACAGGAAAGCAGGAAGCCGATCAGCAAGGAACAGAAAGCAGCCAACAGGCTAAGAAGTGATGCCGGAGGCGCTAGGCGATATGGTTCTGGTAAAAGCATGGCCACGCTGGCCACGGGTGGCACCTGTAGGAGAAAACGTCCGAAACGTGAGGCAGCGGTGCGAGTGAACCAATGGAAATAGAGGTCGAGCGGGCGGCAGAGTTCTATTCCCACATCGCCCTGTTGGATCTTGTTGCGAATCTCCCGGTCAATTGAGAATGTGGGGATTAGGTATAGCGCAATTTGTACCAACCAGATGTAACTGACCGCCTGCGTGATATTCATTCCGGAGGAAACTCCGGCGTTTTGTTTGCCGTAACGGTAGAAAACCACAATGATCACAGCGTGCACAAATCCCCAGAAGATGTTGGTGGTCAGCTGTGCCCAAGCAGCCAGGCGATATTGCAGACTGTTTCTCAAGTGCATGCGGAGAATACCTAGGCAAGGCCGTAACCAGCTCATAGGCTCATCTCCCGATACATGCGCGCGATCATCTCTTCTACGCTTTGGTTTTCTACGACCAGGTCTTGCAATGGGCAGGCAGCCGCCAGCCGGGCGATGATCTCTTGTGCCTGCACTTGCTCTGGCCGGAAGTAAACGA
>DIPA01000093.1:1270-1701 GCA_002427055.1 Firmicutes bacterium UBA5500
TCCGCCCCGGGTAGCTCTGTCAGGCTGCAGGAGCCAGCTAGTTTTGCTCGGATGCGGCGTTCGGGGGTATATTGCCGTTTCAGTCCGTCTAGTAACCCGTCGTAGAGCAGTCGACCGTGTCCGATCACCATCACACGCTGGCAGAGTGTTTCGATATCGGCCATGTCATGCGTGGTCAGAATCATGGTTACGCCGTGCTTTTGGTTTATTTCCTTCAGGAAGTCGCGCAGTGCCAGTTTAGATACTGCGTCCAGTCCGATGGTTGGCTCGTCCAGGAAGAGAAGGCGCGGGTTATGCAGCAGGGAGGCTACCAGTTCGCAACGCATGCGTTGCCCCAGGCTTAGTTGTCGTACCGGCGTGGCCAACAGCCCTCCGATATCGAGGATGTCAGTCAAATCGCACAGCCGTTTTTGATAGTCGCTGGCACTGAT
>DIPA01000093.1:1833-19666 GCA_002427055.1 Firmicutes bacterium UBA5500
TTTTGATAGTCGCTGGCACTGATGCGGTAGATGTCACGCAGCAACTCAAACGAATCGAGCACCGGTACATCCCACCAGAGTTGGCTGCGCTGGCCGAAGACAACGCCGATTTGGGCCACATGTGCTACCCGCTGTTGCCATGGCACCCGGCCCATCACCTGGCAGCTGCCTGAGTCTGGCACCAGGATACCGCTCATCACTTTCACTGTGGTTGATTTACCTGCCCCGTTCGGGCCGATGTAACCGACTAATTCACCCTCTTCGATGGAAAAGCTGATGCGGTCCAGCGCCTTTACCTCCTTGCTCTGGCGCATGAAAGCCCCACGCATGGCGCCAAACAGGCCCGGTGGTCGCTCAGCCGTTTTGAAAGTCTTGCAGATTTCATTCAGTACGATCAGGCTCATTGCATCGCCTCGCATTTCGTCATCAAGGGCAGCCCGAGTTTGCCTCAGGCTGCCCGATAGTTGTCCCTATTTCTCGTCTTTTTTCTTCGGTTTCATCCCTTGTGACTCTTCGTTGTATTTGGCAATATCCTGCCTGCATTGGTCAGAAATCTCCTTTTCAAAAGGAAAAACCTGAGCATTGGCTATCCGTTCAATGAAGACCTCGGCGTATTCACCGAGCATCGCCAGATGAGGAGCGTCGATGTGCTCGATAGCATCATCGCACGTGTGCAGATAGGTGGTTGCTCCTCCATACCGGGCTATGTTCAGTGAAGGGATGCCCTTGTCACCAAAAGGCAGGCTGTCGCTGCTAGAAATACCTAGTTCGGTGTTCATTCCGCAGCCGAGTTCCTTGCTGAGCGCCGCGGCGTAAGCCCTGAGGGACTCAGCACCCGTGACGATGCAGACGTTCCGGCCGATGATGCCACCGGCGACATCAATATTGACTAGCAACTTGATCCGCTCAATCTGATCCTCATGCTGTTTGAGGTAATTGATGCTGCCAACCAAACCAACTTCTTCAGAGCCGCACCAGATGAAGCGTAGCGTTCTCTTCGGTGGTTGTTTCGCGAATATGCGGGCTAGTTCCAGTAGAGTTGCGCTACCGCCTGTGTTATCGGTCGAACCGGTGGTGTAGGGTACTGTATCATAATGTGCACATAGAGCGACTATTTCTTCCCCAGTAGTTCCGGGGATATCAACTACCACGTTGCGCGACTCGCCTTCGTGCTGTTCCTGCTCGCAGATGACCGAGACTTCCTTTGCTTTCGCTTTGAGCAGCTTGAGAGCATCCTCATAGCGAATCCCAACAGCGGGTAACTCGCCGAAGCGTTTTAGGCAGGTTTCTCGGATGCAGAGATGCATTAGGTCCTTTCCTGGTTCGCCGATGCAAATGACGGCTTTAGCCTTGGCTTTGACTAATCTCTCGTATTTCTTTACTCTGAGGAAACCGTAGGTCAAGACAATCTTGCCGGCAATCCCATTCAGGAAGTCCTCTTCACCAGATTCCACAAAGACCAATTCCCCAGTGATACCGTCCGGTCCGGTGGATCCGGTCAGACCGACCACCGACGCCTCAACTACCTCCTGATAGGGAGCGAGCACCTTTACTTCGGCATGTTTTTCCTGGTACACCCATAGCGGAAATGGTTCAATGGTTGGGTTCAAGCCATAGGACCGCAGCTGAGTGGCAATCATCTCCGCCGCCCGTGCCTCCTCTGCTGAGCCGCTCGGCCGCACAAAGTTCAGCTCTTGCAGCCGCTGATAGGCTCTTTCTCCGTCAAATCGCATTTGTTCTCCTCCTCTGTTGTCTGATGTGATTGAACATGAGTAGAACATTCTAGATGAAGTTGGTAATCCCTTGTATAGTTACTGAGATTCCGGCATATCCGAGTCGCCCTGCATCCTTAATCATGCTATTCTCCTCTTAGCTATTTCCAAGGACTCTTACTGTCAAGCCAGCCTTTCTGCAGCCAATACTCTTTGTCACGCGCTACCACGCTATCGTCGGCGTATGACCTAATCATCGGGCGCATTGCTGCGAAAACCAGTTTGGGGTATAGCCTGGGGGCTAACGATTTTCTTTTTAGCATGGTTTGATAAAACTCATGAGCTTTATGTGCTACCTTAGCTTTAACTTTAGTCTCGGCCCTTTCTAGATCTAAGGCTCTGCAGCCGAATGAAAAATAACGCTTAAACCCCAGGTAGTTAAAACTGCGTGTCATTGTTTTTAGTGTTGGCCTCATACCGGTACCGGCGGCGGTGGTAATAGCGATGCCAATCTTGTCAAAGAGCTCCACCTCTGGTCGATGAGGAATCCACATGGTAAACAAGTGGTCAAGAAAAGATTTCATGCCGCCTGATACATTCATCACGTATACTGGTGAAGCCAAAATAACCCCATCGGACGTAAAGATATCGTTAACGATCGGTGTAATGTGGCTACTATGCGGGCAGCGCTCACGACCGTTAACCAAACAAGCGAGGCAACCATTGCAGAAATGCGGCAAATCTTTGGGTAAGAAATACTCGGCGTAGTCAATTGAGCCCAGCCTAGCTAGCTCTGCTTTAAACAGTTCTACAGCCTTATAGGTGTTACCCTGCCTGTCATTGCCATGAATAACGGTTACTTTCAACGCAATCCTCCTCATACCTTAGGTTCTCTACTCTCTTTGCCTATAACATTCTAACACTTGCTATTGTGAACAAAAGAGTTATTTAAGAGAAATCTTATTGTATATGAATAGCCAAGCCAAAGGCTTTCCGGGAGGGCCCGGAAAGCCTTTCTGCAATACTACTCTGCAAAGTCATAGACAAGCACCCTGTCCGTAGTTCGTACCAGTAATCTGTCCCCAATCCAGAGAGCCTGCAAAATGTCTTCTTCTCGCAATTTCAGTAAGGTGAATTCTCGTCTTTGCTGATCTACCAGCACGCCATGTCGCAATTGGCCCGTATAGTTGGCCTGGGTATGCCCTCTGAAGCGGCTAATAAACAGCAGCTGGCGCGTAGGGTTATAGGTGAGATGAATATCTTGTTGAATTTGCCATTCAGCCTTCTGGGTAACCTGCTGCAGTGTATCCTTGGCTGTGTCATAGTGCCAAATGTTAGCCTTAAAGCTAGGATCGTAGCCATCGCTATGGTCAAAATCGGAAAGGAAAATGCCTTTGCCATCAGGTGTGAATAGCCCCGAGTTGAGTCTGGTTGTACGTGTCAGTGCGATTTCGTTATCTGACAGGGTATAAAAGTCTAGCGTCTGAGAGTTCTCACTTGCCCATAGGCCGATGTACCCTAAGGCGATGAGGTTTTCTCTAATCCATACTACCTGCTCGTGTCTTACGGAATTCTCCTTACTCAGGCCCGAGATCTCCTGCTTATTCTTGGCGGCCAAGTCAATAACAAATGCCGTTTCATTTACCTTTTCACCAAGATCGTAGGTCGACTTCCCTTCAATATACAGCAGTCTCTTGTTATCAGGAGACTGCGAGAAGCCGGAAATGAGGCGCCCCGGTTCTGTACTGGCTATTTGTGTTTCCTGCAATGAGTTGAGGTCGGTTACATAGATGCTATTCTGTTCCTCCGGCAGAGACAGGTAATAAAGCTTGCTATTCACCCAGTCTGGCTCAAAGTAGCGCTGGCCACTTAAGGGTTTGTTTTGTCCTCGGTACCAAAGGGTTGCTTCGCTGTTTTTATCGCGAGCAGAAACAAAGAGGTCGCCTGCCGCCCAAATTACATCAGCGTGACCAATATTAGCAAGCTCGTGCTTATTGCCGGTTACAAGGTTTTGCACGTATACCGCACTGCCCATTTGGTAGGCCAACTGCTCTTCGTCGTATTTCCAAATTGTTCTCAAGTCAGGGCCTAGTTTCAAATCGGATAGTGAAAAGGCAGGGGGAGTGAAGGTATCATTGTGTACATCATTTAGTTCCACAAATTCTGCTTGTAGGTCTATAACGTAAATATTAGTCGGCAGCTCTGGCCATGCAGCCGCAAATACCAACTTCATATCGTCGTGCCATCCTAGCAGTGCTAGGGACTCAGCTTGGGAAAGGATGATGTGTTTTTGCCCTATAGGGTTACTGAGAATCAAATTATACTTACCGTCAATGACCTGCCGGTAAGCCGCAAAACGGCCTCTTGGGTCACACCTGATATTATCGCCGTCCACACTAGGGAAGTAATTAGGTAATCTATCTGACGCAAAACGCAGAGCTTCGTCTTTCGCTGTTGCCTCATACCAAGTGGCAAAGGCTGTGTCTTGTTGGGGCTGATGCAAACCGTTGAGGTCGGTTGTCCAAAGCATTCCGTCTTCTTTATACCCTAACTGCCTCTGAGAATGAGAAAAGGCGTAACTAGTCACCCCAGAGAAGTTTTCAAAAACGGCGTTTAGTTGCTTTTCCTGTACCTCAACAGAATGTAGTTTAATGGTTCGTTCCTTATCTGGTACTGAGCCCGCGCCATTGTTCTTGCCAGGCTGGGATGGCACACAAGCGGTTAGCAGCAAGGGAACCAGCAGACATAGCGCTAACAGGTTTCTTTTCATCGTTCCGCCTCCTTAATAATTCACGAACAATTCTATAGTTCCATCCGTCACCAATAGTTCCCTTCTAAAGCTTTTTCTTGGTGATCGTTTTGTTACTCATGCGCGATAGAGTCATGGTAAGATGATAATAGACAAAGAGCGAGTGATGAATAGGAGGGATAGAGCATGAGACGCTTGATGGCGCGGATAGCAAACATGGTACAGGGGATTTCCTGGGCAATAGCACGTTTTCCGTTGACTGTCTTTTGTTTGCTCAGCAGCACGATACTAACCTGCTATATGATTTCTTTAGACAGAGCTCCTGCTTTGATTATTCAAAAGCTAATGTTTGTCTTTTTGCTAGGCTCCTTTATAGGCGTCACTGCCCAATTTGCTTGTGAGCGTTTTCAGCGTTTGGCCAAGCAGCGCCTAGGTGTTTATGCCTTGTCTGTCGTGCTTATGTTGGTGTATTACCTCATTATTGCCGGAGCACCTGCCATCGATTATGGAGTAGGTGCGCGGACAATGGTGGCGGTTTTCTCCATGTTTTGTGTTTTTATCTGGCTGCCTTCTTGCCGAGGGAAATTCGACTTTAATAGTGTAGCGCTAATTCACTTCAAATCGGCTTTGACTTCCGTACTTTATGCGGGTGTACTCTCGGCTGGTTTAGCATCTTTATTCGCGGCAATTGATATCTTGTTGTTTAACTTAAGCAGCAAAACATATGGGTATATGATGGCCATCGTCTGGATGCTGTTCGCTACCACTTATTATTTGTCGTTGTTACCTCGGTTTAACTCAGAAACCGAAGCGGATCGCGCCTTTACTGCGGAAGCTAATCAATATCCGCGTGTTCTAGAGATACTAATTTCGCAGATCGCCATTCCCTTAGTTACGGCTTATACGGTGGTGTTATTCTCTTACTTCATCAAGATTGGCGTAACCAGAAAATGGCCCATTGGTCAGTTGGGGCCGATGATTTTAGTCTATTCAGCTATCGGTCTGCTGGTTTACATTTTGGCCAGCCGCTTGAGTAATCGCTTAGCAGTTTACTACCAACGCTCCTTCCCCAAGGTGCTGATTCCGATTGTGATCATGCAGTTGATCTCTGTCTATATTCGTTTACGAGCCTATGGGGTCACTGAGTCTCGTTATTATGTTCTATTGTTTGGGATTTTCTCTTTAGTGATCGGCATACTGCTCTCACTGAGACCTGTGACCAAGAATGGTCTCATTGCTTTATTAGCAGCTGGGTTTGCCATTGTCTCCGTTGTCCCACCGGTAGATGCCTTTACCGTATCTCGTGTTAGTCAGGTCACTCGATTGGAGCACATGCTGCAATCGGCAGGGATTTTGGTTGACGGGCAGCTCATAGCCAAGAGCGATGCGGATTTTGCTCTAAGGCGGGAAACAACTAGCATCTTGAACTATCTCAATCAACGTGGCCATTTGCCTCAAGTCGCTTGGCTACCCGCTGCCTTTGAGCCTTATAGAGACATGCAAAAGACGCTCGGCTTTGAACCTACTTACAAGTACAGTCAGGGTATTATTGATCATTTCCATGTCGGCCTAGATATGCAAGAGCCGCTGTCGATTGCGGGCTATGATGTCTTGCTGCAAGCGGCTACTTATCGGCAGCAGACAGCAATTACGCACGACTTTTCGGTTAGAGGTACCTCTTATCGGCTCGTGCTGAAGCGTCTGTCTGCACAGGAAGTACGTGTATCGGTGCAGAACGCTGCCGGGGAAGAGTTAGTAGCAACCGGTCTGGAGGAATTTGCAGCGTTGTTAGAAGACAAAGGCGACAAGTCAAAGGGACAGCTGCCTGTTGACCAGCTGACTCTGGACGTAACCGATAACCAGTATAAGCTACGGATTATCTTTCAGAGCATTACCGCCACTCATGGCAGCGACATTGATGAAGGAATCGACTATAACATGTTTGTTTTAATCGCGGTTCCACACGAATAAACCTGTATCTGAATCTACGTTCTAGCAAGGGGCTTTTTGGGGTTTTCTCAAAAAGCCCTTTTTGCATGATCTAAGGCTTCATGTCCTCGCGCTGTGGCTCTAACAAACTGCAGAAGCGCAGTTAGATGCAAGTATGTAGCTTTTCAGCTTTTCAATAGTAGCTCTTCTAGATAGAACATCTTTCCATAGAGCCACGTATTTTCTGCTCAATGAATGTTTCTAGGTGTAATTTCATAAAGAAGTAACAGGAAAAAGCAAGGAGGTTCGTGTGTAGGAACCTCCTTTTTCTCCAACAACCAGATAGATCTGTGCGAATGTGCAGGAAACTGTGGCTAGATGGAGAATATTTGCAATACCGAGGAAGCAACGCCAAGAAGAGAGGTAGAAATGATGCGTAAGCTGGCTACCCCAATGCTATTATTGCTGGTTGCCGTAACTGTGTTTGGGTGCAGTGCAACCGCTAAGCCCAACATACCAGACGTTCAGGAAACACCGCATGTAGATGTAGAACCTATCGGTGAAACAACGGAGCCTAGTCTTACAGCTGCGTTCATGGCTATGGTTGATAACCATAGTGCTGCCCGGCCTCAGTATGGACTGGCCAAGGCCGACGTTGTTTATGAATTTATCTGTGAAACGGGTATCACCCGTTTCTTGGCTGCCTTCTATTCGCGGGACCCAATTCGCGTCGGTCCGATTCGTAGCATTCGTTATTACTACTTGCATGTAGCTAGAGCTTACGATCTTCCTTTGGCGCATGTCGGCGGTAATATGGATGCTTTGGCATTGCGTGAGCCATTGGCAATCAAGAGTATCTGCGATATTACTAACGCAGGCTCAGCCTTTCTTATTGATCCCACGCGTTCACGTCCTCATAACACCTATATCACTAGCGAAAGCTTGTTAGATGTCGCCGCCAGCCGCGGTTATGCTTCTTCGGCTCTGCCGGAATTGCCTGAAGGTGATTTTGTAGCCACGCAATCGGCCACTAAGGTGCAAATCACCTACAGCCCTGGCTACAAAGTTTCATGGGTTTATCAGCCTACTACGCAGCATTACAGTCGATTGATCAATGAACGGACGCATGTGACAGCAGAACAAGAGGAGATTATCGCCCAGAACATTATAATCATTGAAGCACCTGTAAGAACGGTAGAGGTTCCTGTTGATGGTATACAGAGTGAAATTGAAGTAATTGGCGCAGGAAAAGCCTTGTTTTTGCGCAATGGCAAGCTTGCTAATGGTACGTGGCGTAAAAGCAAGTCGGAGGCTCATTTTGAGTACCAGCTTGAAGATGGAACTAGGTTTACCTATGCTCCGGGCAGCGTGTGGATTCAACAGGTCCATTCATTGGCTCGCGATGTTGTCTATGAGTAGGCCTCGGTTACTTAGTATTACCTAATTGTCAAGAGCGTTAAAGCCGCGCAAGCAGATTAATCTGGTCTTTGCGCGGCTTTCGTGTGCCAAGAAGAATAAGTGGTTGTTGCACTGCCCCCCCCCCGAAGTGTGGGAAAAACACGCATCAGAGCGGGTCACAAGCCATATACTCCCCAGCTAGTGCGACGGCGCCCATGAAGGTTTTGCTAGGGTTGCAACTTGTACTTAGCCATTCAGTACTATACCCGCCATAATCTCTATGCCCAACTTAAGGCATGCTTCGTTGAAACGAGCCTTGGGGCTATGCAGTGGGTAAGCCGGTTCATCGGCCGGTACGCGGGCTCCCAGCCAGAAAAGCACACCAGGGGCCTTCTCTGCATAGTAAGCAAAATCTTCGCCAACCATACTGGCTAGTGGGCTAACGATGACGTTATCCTGGCCAAGTATAGGTGTAGCGGCCGCAAGTAGTTCCTGAAGGGCGTCTTCGTGGTTGAAGACAGATGGGTAGCCATAGGCATAGTCGAATTTGCAGGAAGCGCCATGAGCAGCTGCGATTCCTTGCGCCAGCTGTTCGATACGCTCTTTAAGGAGCTGTTGGGTTTCCTTGGTTAGGCTACGTAAAGACAATTGCAGTTCAGCCCGTTCGGAGATGATATTGCGGACCGTCCCTGCGTGAAAAGTACCAATGGTAACTACGCCCGCTTGTTGGGCGGCTACGTTACGGCTAACGATAGTCTGTAGGGCATTGACGATTTGGGCTCCTATTACGATGGCGTCAATGGTCGCTTCGGGATGGGCACCGTGGCCGCCTTTACCGTGTATAGTTAGAACAGCGCTATCTGAGTTAGATGTGCAATACCCTGGGGTGACGATAAGCTGGCCAGTGGGTAACTCTGGCTGCATATGCAGAGCGAAGACTTTTTCTATACCATCCATTACGCCGGCTGTTACTAAATATTGCCCCCCGCTGCCGCCACTCTCTTCTGCAGGCTGGAAGATGAACTTGACTGTGCCCGGGACCCGGTCTTTGTTAGTTGCTAGTAGGCAGGCCACACCAAGCAGATTGCTGACATGCATGTCATGGCCACAGGCGTGCATTTTCCCCGCTACTTGCGAGCAGAACTCAACTCCACTTTCCTCTTGTATGGGCAATGCATCCATATCAGCACGTAGGGCAATTGTACGACCGGGGCGGTCGCCAACCAGTGTACCAACTATTGCTGTAGACTCAGGGTAGCGGGTCACTTGTATACCGGCGTTCTCCAATACGCTCGTTATCAGTTGGGAGGTTCTAACTTCCTGGTTAGCTATTTCGGGATGCATGTGTAGTTGGCGACGCCAACTAACGACCTGGGGGAATAGCTGCTCGATGCTTTCTTTTAAGTTCCACATCTGTTTCACCCTCTTTTCTGTTGATGGTGTTCATTGATGGATAGTAAGATAGGCCAGGCATTCGCCTGGCCTATCTTATTAGCACCATGGCACATGAGGGAACATGCCGTAGAGTGCCTAATAAACTGGACGCTCGAAGACTTGTTTACCCTCTATATAGGTTGCCAGGATAACACTGGTATAGGTAAACGGTTCGCCGCTTAGTACGATGAAGTCAGCATCCTTGCCCGCTTCCAGTGAGCCGACACGGTCAGCAATACCAATCGATTCGGCGGGGTTAATCGTCATCATACGCAGTGTTTCGTCAGCGGTGAGACCATATTTCATAGCAACCCCACCGTAGGCGTGGAAGTAGCGGCTATCCAGGAATGGATGGTCTGTAATCAGGCTTACTTTAACGCCAGCTTTAGCCAAAACTGCAGGGTTAGCATCCGTAAAGTTAGCCAACTCTACCTTACCGCGTGAAGATAACCCAGGGCCAACATGAGCTTGTACTTGATGTTTGCCCAGGTATTCGGCTACTAGATGACCATCTGTGCAGTGCTCGATACTATAACTAATACCCAGTTCTTCGCAAAGGCGAACTACTGTCACGATATCATCGTGGCGATGGGCATGCACACGGAAGGGGATTTCACCTTTGAGTACTTTGTAGCCTGCCTCTAAATTGAGATCAATATCAAAGGGCTTGCCTTCAGCCAAGGCGGCATCTTTCTTCTCCTTATATTCAGCGGCTTTTTGGAAGTAGTCGCGAATGTGTGCTGCGACGCCCATTCTGGTTAGCTTGTGCCCACCCTTGGGGTTTTCTCCCATAGCTCCTTTTAAGCCCGTCGGATTCTTGATCACCATTTCGTCAATAATTGTACCAGCCGTTTTACAAGCGAAACCGAGGCCGCCGATGGGGTTGCCTGAACCAGGAACAATTTGCACACTGGTAATGCCACCCTCTCTGGCGCTGGCGAAGCTGCGTTGATAGGGGTTAGCTGCATCTAACGCATTCACTTGCCCGGCTATTGGGTTAGACATTTCATTGCCATCATAGGCAGGACGACCTTCTCCATCTCCCCAGATACCAACGTGGGAGTGGGCATCAACAAAACCCGGTAAAATGACTTTCCCGGTAAGATCAAGAACATCGACGCTAGCAGGTGCTGATATAGTTTCCCCGATAGCGGCAATTTTACCGTTATCGTCAATTAGCAGCATCCCAGTTGCTAACATTGGACCGTTAACTGGATAAATCTTAGCTCCCTTGACCAGCAGCATCTAGCGCACCTCCCGTTCATAAACAATTTCACCATCGATAATAGTGACATCGGCAAAAGCAGTGAAATCTAAGGGATCGCCCGACCAAATGACTACGTCGGCATCTTTCCCTACTTCTAAAGAACCTACTCGATCCGCAATGCCGGCATGCTCAGCTGAGCCCATAGTGATGGCGCGGAAAGCAACTTCCCGATCCATTCCCCAACCTACAGCAAGACCCGCCGTCAAGGGTAGCCATTGTCCAGCCAATACGGCGTGGTCTGTTGTAAAGCAGAAGTTGACGCCTGCACGGGCTAGGGCTATAGGAGTTCTGAAATCTCGTTCGCGATTCTCTACTTTAGAGCCGTAATGCATGGTGGGGCCGACAGCACAATGAATGTTACGAGTCTTGAGGAAGTCTACTAACAGAAAACCGTCAGTAACGTGTTCTAACACATAGCGAACACCAAATTCTTCGCATACGCGAACAGCCGTCACAATATCGTCACTGCGGTGGCAGTGAATCATGAGAGGGACTTCTCCACGCAGTACCGGTAAGAGGGCTTCGCTCTGCTTATCAAACTTTGGTTTGTCTTGTTCGTCTTTGGCGGTTTCCAGCTTGGCCAAGTATTGCTTGGCTTTGAGTAAGGCTTCCCGGAACACAGCGGCATTACCCATGCGGGTGGAGGGAGTCTTACTCTTTCCTCCATACACGGCCTTAGGGTTCTCGCCTAGAGCACATTTCATGCCACTGGGATTCTTGATGACAGCCTCTGAGATGATATCTCCCTTGCACTTTAGCGCTACGGCAGTTCCGCCAATAATATTGGCACTCCCAGGTGGGACACTGACGCTGGTGATACCAGCACGGCGAAAATCATCAAAAGCTGTGTCGCGCATATTGATACCGTCGAGCGCGCTACACCACGGTGTAACAGGGCTGCTTGTTTCATTAGTGTCTTGTCCTTCTCTGCCCACGCCTTGTTCTCCAATTCCGATGTGAGCGTGCGCCTCGACAATCCCCGGAGTTACGGTACGACCAGCGGCATCAATGAGCTTGGCCTGTGCCGGGATCTGAAGGTCTTTGCCTATAGCTTTAATCTTGCCGTTTTCTAGTAGCATTTGTCCTTCGGTAATAATACCGTTAGAAACAGTCTCCAAACGGGCGTTAATAATAACTAACATCCTGCGCCTCCTTTACTAGATCAAAATTTGTGCGTAAAGCGCACAATAGCTGCAACTACTGTTTTCAACAAAAACTCGCCGGTTCCTCTTTGCACAGTAAGAGTATTGTTAGTAATTATATCGCAATACAGGTACATTTTGTCAGACTGTCTGGCTTGACTTAACAAGCGTGCCGCATTAAACTTAAGAGTAACTTAAAAACTAATTTTGCCGTGCTAGGTGGGGAGGTAGCGGTGCTCTGCACCTGCAATCCGCTAGAGCAGGGCCGAAGGCTTACCATGAGGCATCCGTTTGTGGGGCTTGCCTGATACAAGTGGTGTTGACAGTTGGGTCCAGCGCAACAGAGATCTATGAACCCCGTCAGGTCCGGAAGGAAGCAGCGGTAAGTAGACACCTTTGTGTGCCGCTGGGTGGCCTGATTCGAGCTAACTGTATCAGTAACACTTGGAAGCGAGATGTCGAAGGTAAGGGCACGGCATTTATTTCCCAGGGAGTCATGTAAAGTGGCTCCTTTTTTGTTTTTGCAGCTTTTCGCCTACAGAAATGATATCATTAGACCTAGGGAGATAAAGAGACTGCTGACAAAGGTCGTGGCCCTACTCGCGCGCTTGTGGCCTAGTTCACTGGAGGTAGGTGCTTAGCCATCGCCGGGAGCGGCCAAAACTCGCCTAAGCTCAAACAGTTGGCCTCTCCTAGATGCTCTCACAACATCTAAAGATGTTGTTGTCGCGAATTAAGGAAGCGTATTGCTTGCGCAATACACTTGTCGTCGATGTCTAAGCACCCTTTATTAGAGGCCCCAATGCGCTTTACTAGCGTATTACGCAGTAATACGCCTCGCTAATTCGCAACAGCAATACCGGAGGTGTTGCGAGAGCATCAACAGGACCAACGACCTTCCCCCGTACTGCGAGGGACTTCTTCAGTGGTCTCGGAGATAAAACTCGACATCGGAGGAAGAACAATATGCAGATAGCATTCGCAGCAGTTAAATCTTCGGCGTCTAGACTTAACAAAAACAGCAGGTTACGATTTGTCATGGCTGTGCTAGGAGTTATCCTAGGTATTTTCATTGCTACACGACCACCTGTAGCCGGGCTTTCAACTCAAGCTATGCAGGCTTTAGGTCTCCTGACGGGAGCAATTTGCTTCTGGATAGGCCGCGTGTTTGATGATTATGTTGTAGCTCTAATTATGGCTGTTTTCTGGGTGGCGTTGGATATCGTTCCTTTTGAGACCGCTTTTGCCACTTTTCACAGTAAGACTTGGTGGCTAATGCTTGGCGCAATGGGGTTAGGCTTAGGGGCTGCTAATTGCGGTCTGTTGCGTCGTGCAACGCTCCTTATGCTAAAAGCTTTGCCCCCTACTTACTTGGGACAGACCCTAGCCTTAGTTATAACTGGTGTGCTTGCAGGGCCTGCGATTCCTAGCATCATTGCTAAAGTTTCAATTGCAGCGAAGTTCATCCCCGAGTTAGTAGCCGGAATGGGATTACCAAAGCGGAGTAAGGCTAGCGCTGGCCTATTCATGTCGATGTATCTCGGCTTTGCTGTTTCTGCGCCTATGTTTCTTACCGGAAGTAGCACTAATCTGCTGCTTCTGGAAATGTTGCCTGCATCTGAGCGTGTTGCTATGACTTGGCTGGGATGGCTGAAGGCGGCTTCCCTTCCTGGTCTGATAACTATAGCCATTGTATACTTGCTAATTGTCATTTTCACGAGTCCTAAAGAGAGGCTTACGATAGATAATACGCATATTGAGCAAAAGCTAGCTGAGTTAGGGCCATTATGCCGTGCAGAGAAAATTACTCTAGGTGTGTTGCTTGTAGCAATAGGACTTTGGGTTACCGAAAGCCTACATGGCTTCAGTGCGGTCACTGTTGCGCTAGCAGGTTTGTGTGTGCTCTTGGCTACTGGAGTAATTAACAAGAAAAGCCTACAGGCCGACTTAGGCTGGTCAACGCTAATTTTCTTAGGCGTAATACTCAATTTGGGAACTGTTTTTCCGGCCCTTGGTATTGACGTCTTTCTAGGTCAGCGAGTTTCGCCTCTTTTGGTACCTTTAACAGGAAACATCTACGTGTTTATGGCGGCGCTGATGGTTACAACAGCAGCTCTGCGCTTTATAGTAGTTTCAGTTAATGCTTTGCTTACAATTCTCCTGTTAGTCCTGATCCCGGTAGGCTTAGAAGCTGGCATCAGTGTCTGGGTTTTGGGTATGGCCATTCAACTGATTGGACATGCCATGTTTGTCCTTCCTTACCAAAGTGCTACTTTTACAGTTGCCACTGGTGCAACGCGCGGTGAGGCCATTACGCTCGCCCAAGCTGCTCGTGGGTCAATGACCTGTGTTATGGCGATTATTATCGCTGTTTTGCTTAGCCTTCCCCTATGGGAGCGCCTTGGACTAGTGTTATGAAGTTGAGCGAGCTTAATAGGAGAAGACACGCGCCAGGGTAACGGTGCGTGTCTTCTTTTTAGTATCATTTGATTACTAGCAGGTTCTCCCACATTGCTAAGTACTCATCTTTGGTCATGGCTGGTTTGAATGCTTCTTTGATTTCACGTCCGACAGTGGCCTGGTCGAATAAGAGGTCAATCACTGTCATTGCCATGGCCTTAGCGGGAACAACATAGGCCATGTCAGGGTCAACAATCAGGTAATCGCGTGCATGTGCACTACCGGTAACCCCGCCCACTGAAGGATGAATGCCAGGCATGATATGCGTAATATCTCCCATATCGGTAGAACCAGCCATAGGCTCAGCGGGTATAACCCCTGCGGTGCCTAGCAGTTCAGCGCAATTTGACGCAAAAAGGGTTGCCAGCTGCTCGTCGTTAAACAGAGGGAGATAGCCGGGAATCTCATCTATAATGGCCTCCGCACCCACTGCCATGGCCCCGGCTTGTAAAGCGCGGTTAACCTTTTGGCCAGCGTCCATGATAGCATCAATGCTACGGCCACGAACATAAGTCTCAATACGTACGTCAGCCGGGATGATATTCACTAGGTCTCCACCTTTAGTGATAATCGGGTGTACGCGAATGGAGTCTGCGTCCTTGAAAGTCTCGCGATTGGCGTGGATACCCATAAGGCCAAGCATAGCCGCATTAAGTGCATTTATTCCTTCATGTGGTGCTCCGCCAGCGTGAGCTTCCTTGCCGACATACTTGATGGTCTTGCCAATAAAACCAGTAGATCCAATGCCTGGGCCGGGGATAAGCATCTGGCGTTCCGGATGGTTAGAGGCTAAATGGCACATCATGGCCATGTCTATGTCATCAAATTCGCCTAACTTGAGTAGTTCTTGCTTGCCCCCAAGGAAAGCGATTTTCCCTTCACGGCGTAGCTTCTGGCGATAGTCTAGTTCTACGAACTCCTCGGCCGGCAAGGCAAAGAATACTACATCGCCATCAAGTTCGTTCATTACTCCCGAATCAACTAGGCCAAAGGCCGCACCCAGCATCATGGCTGTCTGGGCATTGTGTCCGCAGGAGTGGGCTGCCCCTGTGTTCGGATCCGCATTGGGGTGGTCATGGCAGACAACCGCATCCATTTCACCCATAACAGCAACGCTTAGCTTGCTCTGTCGACCCGGCAAACGGGCTTTAAGGCCGGTTAGAGCTAGCCCCTTGCGATAGTCAAGCCCTAATGCTTTAAACTTCTCTTCCACTAGAGCGGCGGCTTTGTGTTCCTTATAACCCAGTTCCGGGTTCTTGAACATGGAGTCGCCAACAGCGATGATCTCCTCTGCTCGCTTATCGATGGCTTCGCATACTCGCTTCTTTAATTCAGCCTTTGTCAATGAAATCGACTCCTTTCATTATGTATCAGTTCGCTACCTATGCCTATATTGCGCTGGATATTGGGCAACTTCCTATCTTAGTCTTGCCCATCCTGTCCGGGAGTATTGCGCTGAAAAAGGTCGGCCATTGCAAAATGGCCGACCTCCTTTATCGTCTAGATGGCGCCTGTTAGCTTAAGAACAACATGCGCGATAATAGCCGAACCAACATAGGTCCCTGCCAGCGCTAGCAGAGTAACAACAACAATTTTAAAGCCTTGGGTCTTGAAACTGTCTAGATCCTTACCGATAGAAATACCAGCATAGGACAGAATCGGAGTACAAAGGGCTAAGAACTGAACTTCGCCCACATACTTAGTCACCAAGTCAGCACCAGGTACGCCAGGAATTGAAGCAATGATAGCTAGAGCAGAAATATAGGCGATACTCGGTAGCTTAATCGGAGATACCCTTGATAACCCATAACCTGCGATTACGATAACAAGCAGAATCAGCATGCCAGGAAGCGCGTCGACAGGATTGACTTTGAAGCCGACAAAGTTGCCTACTAGGGCTAAAATGCCAGAAATTATAAAGATGCGTAAAGCGCTAGAGAACTTCATTATTTAGCCGCCTCCTTCTTAGTTTCACCGGCAGCCGGTTTGCCGCCTAGCTTACGGTAGAGCCATTCGGTAATCGGAATAGCCAAGAAAAGACTCATATATAGTCCGTCTACGCTGGTAAGCAATTGGCTTGTAGCGGCAAAGGCACTTAGTTCAGCTTCCATTTCCGGGAATGCAGCAACGGTGGGACCCATTGCGGCGGCCATCATGGATGCACTACCAGTACCGGCGGCCATAGCAAGCGCATAGGGGTGGAAAAGTCCGGTGCTGATCAAGACGCCAGCCAAAAGACCATTAAAGATGGCACCGAATAGAGTACCGGTGAAGTAGCCACCCATAACACCACGGCCTTCGTCGGAGTCGAGGCCATAGAGGTCAGAAATAATGGCTAGCGAACCCTCACGCGAAGTAGAGAAGCTAACACCGATGGCTTCGCGGCCCATACGGAAAACCAATACAGCTACTGGCAAGGCGAAGAAGATGGTCCCTAGGTTACCAAATTCCTGCAAGATTAGAGCTGGACCAGCGGTGAAAATCTTGCTGAGGTTAGGGCCGATTGTGGTACCCATTTTGGCAGTGAGGTACATAACAGATAATCCGATATAGGGTGATGCGATGTCCATATCCTCCCGGTCAACTAAGCGCAGGGCAGGTAAGAACATACCGATGACCAGTGCATAAAGCATAGGGAGAAGCATCACGGTACCAGGTCCAAGCTGGAACCTCTTCGTACCAATGGCTTCAGCTATGACCACCATGACGAGTGCTAGTAAGTGTACCTTCCAATCACTTTTCTTATTCACAGCGAAAACCTCCTTGGTGTAATTTAGGTGCTGCTTTACAGCAAGCTTTCCACATGGCTAGATAATCGTCTTTTTACAGCAGGGTAAGTTCAGCCTTAACTTCTTGTGGTTGGCGTTATCATGTTGCTAATAGACCATAGTCTAGCTTGTCGCTTGCAGCACCTACCTTTGCTTTAACTGTGCTTTTGTACATCAAGAACTCCCCTTTTCTAAGGCTAGTAGCCACAGTACTATTATAATTGTACTTAAGAGGTTTGTCGACAATATCTTAATATATGGTGTCGCAGTCTGCGAAGTATGTCATTAGATAGGGAAACTCGGGCTTTTTGGTGTCCTATTTGCGTCATTAAATTACATACTGTCGGTGTGGAAATATCCTTAGCAGGTTGGAGGGAAAATGGGTATGGATGTGCAATCAAGTAGATTGAGGTGTTGTTGATGATATATCAGGCGTTATACCGATCCTTTAGGCCACAGACTTTTGCAGACGTTGTTGGCCAGGACCATATTGTTCGGACCTTAGAAAACATGCTGCAGCAAGAACGCATCTACCACGCTTTCCTATTTTGTGGCCCCCGCGGCACGGGAAAAACTACCTTGGCAAAAATTTTGGCAAAGGCGCTTAACTGTATGGAGTTTGATAAGCCTACGCCAACTCCCTGTTTAACATGTGCTAGCTGTATTGGCATTAAGGAAGGCAGTAATCTTGATGTATTGGAGATAGATGGGGCCTCAAACCGGGGAATTGATGAAATTCGCGATTTGCGAGAGAGTGTTAAGTTTGCCCCCAGCCAAGGAAGATTCAAGGTATACATCATAGATGAGGTCCACATGTTAACAATGGAGGCATTTAATGCCTTGCTCAAGACTTTGGAGGAGCCCCCAAAGCATGTGGTCTTTGTTTTTGCTACTACCGAGGTGCAGAAATTGCCAGCAACAATTCTTTCGCGTGTGCAGCGTTTTGATTTCCGTCGCCTCAGCCAGAGTGTGAT
>DIPA01000093.1:19756-23338 GCA_002427055.1 Firmicutes bacterium UBA5500
GAGTTGAGCGTCTGCGCTTAGTTGCTAATGCTTCGGGTATTGCTGCAGAGGAGTCGGCGCTGCAGGTGATAGCGCAAGCCGCTAACGGTGGGTTGCGGGATGCATTAGCTATGCTTGATCAAACGCATAGCTACGCAGGCAATACAGCAATCACGGTGGCGGATGTGCAGGAAGTGGTAGGCTTAGTGCCCTATGCCGAATATGCTAAGCTATGGCGGGCTTTGATTGAGGGGGATATAAAGTTTGCTCTAGAAAAACTGAGGGGAGTATTAGGGGGCAAAGAAACGGCACAAGTGGCGGCAGGTTTCATTAGTTTTTGTCGCGATCTATTGCTTCATAGATCTGCACCAGCTCTAATACAGGTAGAGAATAGGCAGTTTTTTGATGGGCTTCCAGGAGAGAGCTTGTCTGCAATGACATTAATAGACGAATTGCTGAGCGTTGAGCGGTATCAACGCTTTGCGTCAGACCCAGCGATTCTAATGGAATTAGCATTTATTCGCTTTCTGCAACGGGGGCATCAGGGCGCACCGCAGCCGAATGATGGCCCCGAACCTGACTTCGCTAGTGCTGCAGTGTCACCTCCTGATAAGCCCAAAGCCCGCATGACTCCCCCTGTTACGGAGGAAAGGGTTGAGCAGGCGGTGCCGCAGAATGCATCAGTGGTGCTAGAGGCTACTGAAGTGGAGGAAGAGCATTTACCCCATGCCGACAAATCATCGGAGTTGGATGCGGAGTCCTTATCTAAAGCGCCAAAGCCTTTGACCATTAGGCAGGTTGGGCAGAAGTGGCCTGACTTGCTGGCCAAAGTTATGTCTGATGCCCCGGCGTTAGGAGCTAAGCTGGCAAGTGCGCAGATAGCTCTTTGCCAAGGTAATAAGATTGTTTTACAATTTGAAAAGGAATTCGCCAAGAAATTTGTGGAGCAGCCAGAAAATCTATCAATGATTTGCGAGGCGTTAGGGCGATTACTGCAACAGCAGGTGGAGATCGACTGCGTTCTGCTAGCAGAAACCTTACCAAACTCAGATGAAGAGGGGGACGTGCTTCCTGCTACTGAAACAGATGCCTTGAAAGTCGCTCTCAGTCTTTTCGAAGGTCAAAGTATAGACCCCATCAGATAGGAGGAGAAATCATTGAAAAACATGAAGAACTTGATGAAGCAGGCACAGAAAATGCAAGCTGAAATGGCGAGGGTTCAGGAGGCTCTCGCTAGTAAAACGGTAGAGGCGACAGCGGGCGGAGGAGCTATTAAGATAGTCGCAAACGGACATAAAGAGATTCAAGAAGTTGTTATTGATCCCGAGGTGGTAGACGCAGATGATGTGGAAATGCTGCAAGATTTGATTCTAGTAGCCGTTAATGAAGCCCTGCGAAAGGCAGATGAAATGGCCTCATCCGACATGGGTAAACTAACTGGCGGCATGAAGTTGCCCTTCTAGAATGAGTTATTTCCCAGAACCTGTTAATAGATTAATCGGCGAACTCATGAAGTTGCCCGGAATCGGCCCCAAGAGTGCCCAACGTTTAGCTTTTCATTTGTTGCGCTCAGACCGTGATGGCGTTGTGGAGTTAGCAAAGGCTTTGGTTTACGCAAAAGATCGTACCAAGACGTGTGCGCGTTGTTTTAATCTAACGGATCAAGAACTTTGTCCCATTTGTCGTGACCCACGGCGCGATGCTAGCCAGTTGTGCGTTGTGCAAGATACTCGTGACGTAGTAGCTCTAGAGAAAACGCGTGAGTTTAAAGGACGTTACCACGTTTTGCAGGGAGCAATCTCCCCGATGGAAGGTATAGGTCCTGAGCAGTTGCGGATCAAAGAGTTGTTGCGGCGGGTACAAGCCAGTCCTGAGCTGCGTGAGGTGATTATGGCTACTAATCCCAATATAGAAGGTGAGGCTACCGCGATGTATCTGTCGCGTCTTTTAAAGCCTCTGGGTTTGAGGGTGACAAGAATAGCTCATGGCTTGCCTGTAGGTGGCGACCTAGAGTATGTTGACGAGGTTACCTTAAGCCGTGCATTAGAAGGTAGACGTGAAATTTAGTTGAATCATATCTCTATTGCGGGGTTTAACCCGTAAGCGCCCTTGGTGTAGCTGTATAACTTGAGGATTAACGGCCATACTCCTAAACAAGTAAGTGGTGTTAGGAGGATTGGCATGCGATTAGGCTTTAAGCAGTTTATAGAATCCCTACTGCAAAGAACAATGTTACCTAGGCCAGAGCCTGAGTTGGAAGCGGCTACTGTACCCGATATGGTTTCCCTAATAGAGCAGGCAAAGCGTGAATGGAAGTATGCCGCTAACTACTTTGATAATGTTAGCGACCCAGAGCTTGTTGACCATGCTATCTTGCTGCGAGAGGCTGCTGAGCGTAGGTATATGTATCTACTCAAGCAGGCGAAGCTAACTAAGACACGGGATTTTGCCGCAGATCATGATTTTGAACAAATCTCTGCGTCAGCTAACGAGCCCGCATAAATTGTGGGTCAAGCTATTCTATTTGGCAGCATGGCAGACATAAACTCCTATTAGATAGTGTCCTTTAGGAGGTGCATGCATGCCGCGCATTCCCTTGTTTTCCGCTAGTACAGGGTTAAATGTAGTAATAGCCTATGTCTTTGCCTTGTTGCTTCTCTACTTGATAGCCAGATTACTATTGAGAGCAAAACTTGCGGGCGGCAAGTTGTTGGGCCGTGCGGGCTTAACAGTCTTGGCAGTAATCTTGCTTAATGGTGTTGGTAGTCTGATAGGGTACCACTTGCCTTTAAACCCAGTCACAATTCTAATTCCAACAATTTTAGGACTGCCGGGCTTTGCCCTGGTAGCGCTGTTGCAGTATCTGCTGTTCTAAGGGATAGGAGACACACCTCTGCAGAGTCTTTTGCTTTAGCTGGGTAAGGGCAGGATGGCTGCTTATTGGGCTTAGCTGGTCCGCGATAGTCATGGCAGAGGTATGTCCCCATCGGGATATGTTAGTTTTTCTGCACGTGAATGAAAGGTAGTTCAATATAAGGGGCCTGCGTTGACGCAGGTTTCTTTTTTTCGCGCAAAGATATTTCTAAAACAGTGTTGACAAAGCAAGTTTTTCAGCGTAAAGTATCACTTGTGCCCGTCAGCCTCTGTAACTTTCGCGCCAGCGAAAAGATAGACAATGTTTGGAGGGAAAGTGCAGGAAGAAATTGCTGCATTGACAGTGGCACATAAAAGTGTTATGATAATTAGGCTGTCTTCTGTGGCAGCAGTAATGCGTAGCAATTTGATCCTTGAAAACTGAACAATGGTGTAGTGCACAGCTTTGCGCAAGCAAAACGTGCACAACGAGCAGGTGCGTGGCTCGCGTAAGCGAACATGCATGGCTCGCAAGAACCTTGATGAGTGCATTTGGATGCACACAAATAATCGAGGTCTAACACACAGACCCGTAATTTCCAATGAGAAATTATTAAGACAACGGGAAACATTGGTCCGTCCGTAGGGCGTATCGGTGATGCGCCCGTTGTAAAACCGAGCCAAGAGCTCAACGAAATGTAAGTTTGAACGCGACAGCGTTCTAACTATAAATTTATCGGAGAGTTTGAT
>DIPA01000056.1:0-18597 GCA_002427055.1 Firmicutes bacterium UBA5500
TAGATATCATTCGCATAATTACACTGGCACCGGAACTACCGGGCACCGATGCTCTACTTGACCAACTGGCTGCGTACCCACAAATAGTGCCGGCCATCGGTCATAGCGGCGCCAGCTTTGAAGCAACACAATGGGCAATTGAGGGAGGGGTACGTCATGCAACCCACCTCTTTAACGCTATGTCTCGCTTACATCACCGGCAGCCAGGGGTAGTAGGTGCTGTTTTAGCCAGCGGGATCTGCGCCGAACTTATTGCCGATAACTTGCACGTGCATCCCGGCCTATATGACTTGTTGCTCAAGACCCAAGGTTTAGAGCGGCTGATCTTGGTGAGCGATGCTATGCGTGCTGCCGGACTAAGCGACGGCGAATATGAACTTGGTGGCCAAACGGTGCGCGTGCAAAGTGGCGCTGCCCGTCTGGCAGATGGCACTTTGGCCGGCAGTGTGTTAACCCTAGACAAGGCAGTGGCTAATTTTAGGCAAGCAACCGGCTGCGGATTGGCTGAAGCCATTGGCCTGGTTACTCGTAACCCGGCTAAGCTGCTTGGCCTCGGGCACCGTATTGGTGACTTGAGGGTCGGCATGGAGGCAGATATTGTGGTGCTGGATGAGGGGTGCAACATTGTAGAAGTTTTTGTAAGAGGTCTGGGGGGCACACTGCTGCGGTGTCCTGCCCATAAGAAAGTGACAGCTGGTCGGCTGCATCTGGCATAGCTGACCCGCGATGCTTGAGGCAGAGGAATGTCCCCATAGGTATAGGGTAGTTCTCTTGCTAAATATTCTGGTTGTGATCGGAGGAATAGTAATGTGCTTTGCCATTGTAGTAGGAAAGAGGGCATCGCAAGATGGCTCTGTTTTGCTTGGGCACAATGAACAAAATTTAGGACGTAACATCATTCATTATCGCCGCATTCCAAGGCGCCAAGCGCAGCTGGGTGAGCTAGTGCGGCTCTATGGTGGTGGAGCCATAGAGCAGGTGCCGGAAACATACTCTTATCTTTGGACCGAAAGCCCCGGCCTTGAGTTCAGTGACAACTGCATCAACGAATGGGGCGTAGCTATCACCATGAACGGTTGTCCCACCCGCGAAGACTCTGTTCAAGAAGTCATCGCTCGTGGAGACATCAAAGAGGGTGGCCTAGGCTACCTACTACCAAGGTTGCTAGCTGAGCGGGCACAAACCGCGCGGCAGGCAGTCGATATTGCTGGCGACTTAGTAACTCGCTGTGGTTACACGGGAAGTGGGCGCACAGCAATTGTTGCTGATCCCAATGAGGCTTGGGTGATTGCCTTCGTGCGTGGCCACCATTTTGTTGCTCAGCGAGTACCTGATGATGCTGTCGTCCTCTTACCCAACACCCATATTATTGGTGCCGATACCGATCTTAACGATAAGGACAATGTGGTTGCTTCACGCGGCTTGGTTGCTTATGCGACTAAGCGCGGTTGGTATGATCAGTCTAGCGGAGAACCCTTTAGTTTCAAAGCAGCCTTTAGTCTAGCTCCGGCCGGCTCTATGGAAGAGGCTTATGGCATTTGTTCGCGCCAATGGCAAACACAGGCCTTGGTCAGCGGTCAGCGTGCTGACTTGCCGCCAATTGGGCCACTTCCCTTTGCTGTACACCCAACGCACAAGTATGCTGTACAAGATGTAGCGGCCATCTTGCGCAGTCATCTTGAAGATACAGAGTTTGATCTGACTAAGCTGCAGACAGGCGGTAGCCCGCACGAGCCGGAAGATGCTATCGATGCAAGTTTTGCTCGCTGTGCCTGTAACATAGCAACGCAAGAAAGTGTCATCTTCCAGCTACGTAGTTGGCTACCGCGTAGCATAGGCTGCGTTGCTTGGCGCGCTAACTCGGTGCCTTGTACCAGCGTATATACGCCCTGGTATGTTCATCATGAGGAAGTACCAAAGCTGTTTCATGACGGAGCTGATTTGCAGACTGCCCTCAGCCTGGAGCATCACTTCCAGCCCAATCAAACCATCTTCCAGCCCAACGAACAAGCTGCTTTCTGGCCATTCTACCAGATAGCGCACGCAGTCAATGCCGACTATGCTCGTTTAGCGCCAAGAGTGCGGCAGACTTGGGCGGCCTTTGAAAATGAGGAGTTGAAAGTCCAAGAGGCTGTTGAACAGATAGCCATGGATTTCATGCAAGAAGATGCAGCAGCTGCCCGCCGTTGGCTAACCGACTACTCGATCGGTAGAGCTCTACAAGCGCTAGAAAAGGCAAGGGAACTAGCTTTAGCGAATTCTTGAGGTTGTAATGATGCTTTTCACGAAAGGAGTGATCGTGGTGCCTAATAACATTCATCTTGAAATCTGTATCGACTCCGTACGTTCTGCTCGTGCAGCGCAAGAGGGTGGGGCGAGCCGTGTTGAGCTCTGTGATAACTTGCTAGTCGGCGGAACCACTCCTAGCTACGGCATGATTAAGCAGGTGCGACAAGCTACTGATATCGATTTACATGTGCTCATTCGTCCTAGAGGGGGCGATTTCTGTTACTCAGAAGGCGAGTTGGCTGTGATGCTAGAAGACATTCGTATGGCCAAGGAACTGGTTGCCGATGGTGTAGTGATTGGTATCCTGAACCGCGAAGGTCGAGTCAACACTGAGGTAGCTAGGCGTCTCATTCTGGAGGCTAGGCCGTTGCGAATCACCTGGCATCGAGCTTTCGACCTCGCTCGAGAACCCGCGCAAGCACTAGAAGATATTATCGCCTTAGGATGTGACTATCTGCTGACATCCGGACAACAACAGACTGCTTTTGCCGGCAAGGAGCTAATTGCAGAGCTTGTCCGGCAGGCTGCGGGACGCATTACCATCATGCCCGGAGGTGGCGTTAGAGAAGAGAATATTGCTGAGCTTAGGCGGGTAACCGGCGCTTGCGAATTCCACTCATCGGGGAGGCAAGTGCTTGCCAGCCCCATGCAGTGGCAACGTACGGGTTTATATATGGGGGCCTGGCAGCAGTCGGAGTACGAACTAGCATTTGTCGATCCCAAGCGAGTAACTGCCATGCTGCGAGCCATCAGATAATGGAAACGATTGACTATACGCAACAATGTTAAGTTATTTTAATAACTTCGTCATAACTTGAATGCGTATGCTATGATAAAGATGAATTAAATAGCAAACAATTGCATAGCGCAATTGTTAGTGCTGTTAATTTCAGTATGCTGTAGGGTTACATTCCTACAGACATCCCATGAATCCTAGCCTTGCTCTGGATATGTATGCAACATCATTACATCATGTTGTGCTAGGTGCATGTGGGCTTAACAACATGAGACAGCGTGCAAGATAGCTTAGTTCAAAATGGGAGAGGAAGGGAGTGTGAAAAGTGCCAAATAGTCGACAAGAGTTAGAATTGATGGTCGACGAGATGAGCCGGGCGACTGCTACCTTAATGGAGCAAATCATCAAGACCGGTGACAAGTTAGCAGACGATCAGCTCAAGCTAGCTTTGCTCGAAGATAGCAACAGGCCTGACTATCAAGATCTACGAGTGCTTTATGTACGCCGCTTAGTCCGTAACAGACGCAAGCTTGAGGATCTTAATAACAAACTAGAGCATCAGCAAGAGCAGTTAGCAAAAGCAAAAGAGCAACTCCGTAACGCTCCAACTGGTGTACTTGCAGCTCAATAGAATATTTCATACTTGTCAAGAAGACAAGCCTTTAGTCGGCTTGTCTTTTTTGCTTCATTTCCGTAAATTGGTTAGCGAGTCAATTGCAGGAGAAAAGGTTGAAGCTAACGAATGTAACCAGTACGGCAAGAGGAGGTGTTTACGAGACGCCGTCTGCAACAAAGCCAATGATTAAGCGTCCTATTGGTAGCAGAAGAACAATGCAGAAGGAGAGATGAAATGCGCAAGGTACTTATTGCCTTTACTATCGTTGCACTGCTACTTGCAACCGCAGCACCTGTGACGGTTGCTGCTCTTGAGAAACCAGCTTTCAAGCTAGGGAACGAAGTATTACTTGAGCGTTTTCTTCACTTGATTGAAGGCAAGAACGTCGGACTCGTTACTAACCAAACTGGTGTCAACAGCCACGGCAAAAAAACCATCGATGCCTTGGCACTTGATGCAAGAGTAAAACTAGTAGCGCTTTACGGTCCTGAACACGGTATCGACGGTAAGGCAGTAGCCGGTGCGGATGTTGAGTCGTACACTCACCCAATTCTAGATATCCCGGTTTATAGCCTTTATGGCGCTACCCGCAGGCCAACGTCAGCTATGTTACAAGGTGTCGACGTGATGCTCTTTGATATACAAGACATTGGGGCTCGCTCTTACACGTATATTTCCACTATGTATTACGTAATGGAAGCAGCAAAAGCGAGTGGCATTCCTATTGTAATTTTGGACAGGCCTAACCCAGTCGGCGGCGAGATTTGTGAGGGGCCGGTGCTAGAAGATTTCACTATTGGTTTTGTTGGTATTGATAACCTGCCGATTGCGCACGGTATGACAATTGGTGAACTAGCACGTTTCTTTAACCGCAATATTGGTGCCGATCTGCATGTAGTACCCATGGAAGGCTACACGCGCGACATGATCTGGCAAGATACCGGCCTTGCCTGGGTCCCAACTTCGCCCATGATCCCCTTCATAGAGTCGGCTTTCGGCTATAATGCTACGGGATTAGGTGATGGCACGGGTGTTCATCAAGCGGATTATTTCAGGTGGATTGGTGGGGCAGGTATCAATAGCGACAAGTTTGCTGCACTGTTAAATAGTAGCAAACTGCCTGGGGTAGTCTTCGTGCCAGAAATGCAAGGGTCACACGGTGGCGCAAGGCTGCAAATAACCGATTTCCATACCTTCAACCCAGTGCGCGTCAACCTGCATGCCCTAGCCTATGCTAAACAGCTAATCAGCTTTTCAGTGCCTAGCAGTGGTACTACCTATAACGCCTTGAGCATGTTCGCTAAGGTAATGGGTGGGAATCGAGTTGGCGAGTGGCTAGAGCAAAAGCTTACCCCACAACAGATAGAAGCAAACTATGCGGCTGAACTAGCCAAGTTCAAGCAAGACCGACAACCTTACCTTATTTATGGCTACTATGGCGGTAAGGGGCCGAGCTTACTGGTAGATAACACACCGATTTTCAGCGATGTACAACCATTTATTGATCGGCATAATCGCACAATGGTACCATACCGAGTAATCGCCCAGGCTTTGGGTGCGCAAGTACACTGGAATGAGCAGGAACGAAGTGTAACACTGCAGAAGGGCGCTACTAAGATCGTACTAACCATAGGGATGCGCACGGTGCTCGTTAACGGCAAAGCCATAACTATGGATACAGTCCCTGTAATTAGCCAAAACCGTACGATGATTCCCATACGTTATGTTGGCGAACTGCTGGGAGCTTTTGTGCACTGGGATCAACCGTCCGCTACTGTGATTATAAGAACACAACCTTGAGTAAGTCTAGAAGGGGGCTGTCGCACGACAGCCCCCTTACTATAACTAACTCCCCAGCAGCTGGTTGATAAAAGGCATGATGGTACCAATTAGGGCACCGAGTAAGAAGCCTAGATTAGTAATGGCTGAGAGTTGCTCACGCATTACTTGTAACAAGATCTCTTCCACTTGCACAATGTCTAAAGCATTAACCTGAGCTTCGACAACTTCGGTGAGGCGCAATGCCTGCAACAACTCGGGCCCATAGGCCGTGGCAGCTGCTAATAACCACTTCTGTAGTCGAGGGGCGATGGCTGCAGGTGCAACTAAATCAAAACTGGCTAATAAAGACTCCGGTGTTGCCTCTAATAGACGTGTCAGAAGATGATCTAGCAAACTAGTAATCGCTTGCCTGGTAGCAGGCGATTGCAGGACTAGTTGCAGCGCACGCTGACCTAGGGCCTCCAAACGCAGAGTCAGTGCTGCATCGCCGGCGAAGTTGCCATCCTCAAGCTTGATGCTCTGCCACAGGATGTTCTTAATCTGAGCAAGCCAGTCTGGTTGTAGTGTACTAGTCAGTAAATGGCTACCTCGTTGGCCCAGTTGCTCAATGTCGATTCTGGCAGCCAACTGCGCTACCGGTTGCTTGAGAAGGCGCTCCCAACTGGTAAGCAGCATGGAGGTAATCTGGGTACGTACCTCGTCTTTCTGCAATGACTGAATAAGTGCATCGGCTAGTTTACCGGTGTCAGCAAAAGCACTCACCAGTTTGAGCAAAGTACTACCCGCCAAAAACTGGTGAATGAAAGACTGAACTAATGCTCTGCTTGCCGGGGTTTGTAGCTGGCGATGTAGCCAATCTAGCCAATTAGGCGCATCAGTAAGAATCAAGTTATGTACTTGTTCTTGCAGCGTAAGTGGCAAGATATCAGCCAGTGAAGTGGTTTCGTCAGCTTGCTTATCTGCAATAAGTTGCTGCAGTTGAGCGAAAAGTTTGGCCCGCGCTCGTTCGCTAGTTAAAATTGCGCCTACGCTAGCGGTCAGGCATTCGCCCAATGAATCCTGTTGCTCCTGACCGGGAGAACAGCCTTTCCAACTCTGGCATAGGCTAGACCTTAGTTGTGGTAGAAACTCACTTAGCCATGGTTCATCGTCAAGCAGCATGAGGAGTTGCTCAGTTAGCTGCTCGGGCAAAGCTGCAACCTGACTGTCAATACCAGCCATATGTACTAATTGCTGCAAGGGTTGCTGGTTGCTGGCCAGTTTTGCCCAGACGTCGCCTAATAAACGCTCTAGGCTATCAGTAAAGTCCGGGTGGTCAAGTGCAGCTACCAGCGTATCAGTTGTGACCAGGTAGTCGGCGACCGTATTACCCAAACTCTTGGCCAAAGCCGCTCTCTTCTTTGGTATTAGCCCCGGGGTAAATGGTATATGGAAAGGGCCTATGTATTTCTCGGTGAGCGGGCGAAAGAGCATTCTTATGGCCAGCCAGTTAGTACTATAGCCAATAATTCCACCCACAAATGCGCTCGCCAATACGGGTAACAACACACCTATCCACTCCTAAATGTAGCAAGTCTACTCATGACACCAGTTCCTATTATAATCGAAGTCTGCCTAGAGCCAAAATTAAAGATAGGGGCGACTGCAAATCGCCCCTACAGCATGATGCCTTAGACACTATTGGTGTTCTGCACAGGCAGATTGCGCCAGCCTGTGGGTTGGGTTTACGGCAACCGGAAATGTGCCGGTTGGGTATCACGTTTCAGCACCTCAAAAGTATAACCCTGGGCCTTGAGACCTTCTATAATGGCGGGTAGTGCTTCTACTGTCGTCTTCTTGGCAGGAGCATCGTGCAACAACACGATTGCCTGGTTGCGTCCTCGCGCGCCGCGCAAAACAGCATCTACAATTACCGGTGTGCTTACTAACGGCCTAGTCGCATCCTGTCCGCATACATTCCAGTCAAAATACTGCATGCCTTCGCGGTGAATACGCTTTGTCAGGCTAGACGCCAATTCTGCGCCACCATATCTGGTTGTAAACGTCGTGTTTGAGCCGCCCGGGAAACGCAAGATATCTGGTCTAACACCGGTCGTATCCTCGACTAAGTTACGTAGTTGATACATGCTCTCCATAAAAGCATCTTCTGACTTGTAGATATCTGAGTATACATGGCTATAGCTATGCAGTCCGATTGCATGCCCTTCTTCTATAATCCTTTTATAAAGATGTTTACTATATTCTGTTTCTGACCCAATGACAAAAAAAGTTGCTTTAGCATCGTATTCCTTTAAGATATTTAATATTTGCTCCGTGTTGGAACTCGGGCCATCATCAAAAGTCAAATAGGCAAACTTAGGTTGTTTAGGTTGGGTCGAGGGTTTGCTATCAATTAGCTGAGCTTCTTGCTTGGCCATCTCCAAGTCAACGCTTAAGGAAGTGTTCTCGTCTATCAGTTGTTCATTCTCTTTTTTCAATGCCTGCACGGTAGCTTGCAGTTTGAACATATGTGTCGCTAGGCCTACTAAGACGCCTACTACTAATACTGCCACAATGAACTTCTTCTGCTTGCCCATTTAGCTCACCTTCCTGTTTGTCTTCAGTTAACATGATAACATTTTTTCAAATCAAAAAGGTTAAGCAAAAGTGACACCGTGTCGTAATTTGCCGACAAAGCAAAGCGATTTCTATGATTTGCTGGTACTCCCGCAGCTATGCACGCATAAACTGATTAGGGGAGGGAGTTAAATGCCTAAATGCGAAATGTGGAAAGAGTTCATCATTGACGCGGAACGCGCCTGGTTGAGGGTGTTTGACTCAGGCAAACGTAGTCCTTTTCTCAGTCCCGACGGCGCTCCTTTATTACGCTTGCCCATGCGTTGGCAAAGGCGCCGCTGCATCTACAATTACTTTCGGCGTTGGTGGGGGCCAACGTTAGCAGGCAATATGCTGCGCAACTTACCCATCTTCGACAGAGGTGGTTGCCTCTACGTGGCTGCTTATGATGTACCACCTATCTCCTTGAATGTTAGCCAAGTTACGTTATTGGAAGACAACAATGAGCGTATCCTGCTACGTGCTGTACTGACTGGCGGTTACGATGAGCCTTTAGTAATCAACTACGTGGTTAAAAAACACCCATTGACAAAGCACTACATGATTGTAGCCAGAAGTGACTATGAGGACTTCCGTTATCATGGAAAGAGAATCGAAGAATAATAATACATGGCTAATACGATAATTTAATAACTAGAGATGTACGGTAATCTTAGGGAATAGAATAGTTAAATATAGTATAATTGGCATGATGAGATAGGAGTGAGATCATGCCAAAACAAGAACGGACAAGCTTAGCCCACAATATTCGCTGGAATAACATCAATGGGATCTTTTCAACCTTATCCCAGAACATGTTGGCCCCCTTTACCGGTATCTTTGCTATTAAATTGGGGGCCCCCGACAGTCTGATCGCAGCATTATCGTCCTGGCCAGCATTAGTAAGCCTGCTGACGATGATTCCGGGTGCGCGGTATGTTGACCGTTACCCACGCCAAAAGCGACTGGTTGCTGCACTGATGTTTTTCAACCGCATTTTCTTTTTCCTGTTAGCCCTACTCCCATTTTTGGTGACTGACCCTAATCGACGCCCCATTGTATTTGTGGCAATGATTGCTCTGATGAACGTGCCAGGATCATTGGCTGTGATTGCTTGGCAATCATTTATGGGCAAAGTTATTCCTGCAACAGAGCGGGGTAGAGCTTTTGCTAAACGTAACCAGCTCATGAGCCTCTGCGGCATCGTTGCCTCATTGCTTGCCGGTCGGATTATGGACAAGCTCGTTTTTCCAACAGGGTTTCAAATCATGTTTTTTACTGGCTTTATTTTGGCTATGTTAGAGATTGCTGCCTTTACTCAAGTAATTGAGCCTAAGGGAACTCATGCTACTGCCGCACCGACAGAAGCAAGTAAGTCCGTCTTTAATTGGGCTAGTATGCAAGCTGGCTTTCATCGCCATCGTAATTATTGGCTGTTTGCAGGCGCCTCGTTACTTTTCCACCTTGGTTGGCAGATGGGCTGGCCGTTATATACGAAGTATCAGGTGCAGATACTGGGAGCTACCACAACTTGGGTTAGCGTCTTCGGGGTTTGCCAATCATTAAGTGCAGTAGCTGCCTATCCCATCTGGGCCAAGCTGGCAGATCGCTATAGCAATCAGCGCATGCTTGCGGTTGCCACACTCGGCATGGCGCTTACACCACTGCTCTACGTCTTCTGCACTGAACTATGGATGTTGGCGATGTTGAGTCTGCTGATTGGGGTCTCCGTAGCCGGTACTGTTCTGCTACTGTTCAATACCTTGCTGGAACTAAGCCCGGAAGCCTCCCGCACTCAATACATTGCTTACCATAATACAGCAACGAATGCGACAGCGGTGGTTGCCCCATACGCTGGAATTCTACTCTCGAGTCTGACAGGTATCCGCTGGGCCCTAGTTTGCACCGCAATTGCACGTACAATTGGAGCAGCTGCTTTGGCGTTGGTTTACCGATTAGGCCAAAAACACGTTGCAAAGACTAGCGACGCATGTAATTTTTGATGATAATCGAATTTTCTCAGCATTTTATGGAGGGATAGACGCACGGGCAGAGAATTTCAGGAATTTAGATACCTTTTTTACTACTATATGTTGCTGAAAGGGAGGAGTTTAATGAGGCAATTGCTACTAAAGACGCTGAAACTAGCGTCGGACCTAGTTGACTACTGTGAAATTCGCTTTGAAGCAAGCCAAGTTCTGAGCATCAGATTTCAGGGCAAGGGATTAGACCGCATCAACAAAAATGTTCTCTACGGTGGTAACGTACGAGCACTTAGTCAAGGAGGGTGGGGGTTTGCGTCTTTCAACGATATTGCTGATCTAGAATCGTCATTATTGGCAGCCTGCGAACAAGCTAAATTTGCCGGCTACAAGAAACAAGAAGAGAGCAAACTTGCTCCGGTGCCCATTGTCGATGAGGAAGTGCAACCTGTCTACACGCTCGACCCACGGGCCGTTAGCATTGATGAAAAGGTACGCATCCTCACGCATTATAATGATCTCATTTTGGGCTACAACCCAGCTATTGCAGCAGTCAATATTGTTTACATAGAGAAAGTGACCGACCTCTATTTTGCTAATAGCGAAGGCACCTATATCAAGCAGGAGAAGCTAGACATCGGCGCCGATTTTGGCGCTACTGCCCGGCGCGATGAGGTTACAACACAGCAGTTTGTTGGCCGTGGTAGCTCAATCGGTTTTGACTGTATTTTAGGCATTGATGATGACATCAAACAGGCTTGCCAGTTAGCAGTTGATTCACTAGATGCGCAGCAGGTACAAGCCGGCGTCTATACCACCATTTGTGATCCTGCCATGGCTGGTTTGTTCGTGCACGAAGCGTTCGGGCACCTGAGCGAGGGTGATGACATTCATCGTAATCCGGAGCTGGCTAAGACGATGACTTTGGGCCGCCGCTTAGGACGCGATATCTTAACTATTTATGACACGGGAGAGTATGCCGCAGGGCGTGGTCACCTAGTCTATGATGATGAAGGTGTAGCCACAGAACGCACCTACTTGATTAAAGAAGGTGTGTTAGTGGGGCGTCTGCACTCGCGCGAATCGGCTGCCATCATGGGCGAGAAGCCGACTGGTAGCGCGCGTGCCATTACTTATGAGTATCCACCTATCTGTCGTATGCGTAGCACCTGCATTGCACCCGGCACAAGTACTCTTGACGAGATGATCAAAGACGTGCAGCTAGGCGTATATGCTGTCGGCGGCCTAGGGGGCGAGACGAATGGCGAGATGTTCACCTTCGTAGCCAGCCACGGTTACATGATACGCGACGGCAAGTTGGCTGAGCTCGTAAAAGACGTGAAGCTGATGGGCAATGTCTTTACTACGCTAGCCAATATCGACATGGTAGGCAACGGCCCTATGCCTGACGATAGCGCCGGCGGCTGTGGCAAGAACGGCCAAAGCCCATTACCGACAGGTGCTGTCAGCCCGCATATTCGCATTCAGAATGTAATCATTGGGGGTGCAAAATGATGACTTCTCTTTTGCAGTCTCTGCCAACAGGCGTACAGGGTGAATTATTAACCAGCAAGAGTTCATCCCAGAGTATCAGCTATGCCGATAGCCAGTTTGAAGACATACAGAATAGCCGCTCCTTAAATGCCACCCTACGTGTCATTAAGGACGGCAAGATGGCGCTAGCCTCCAGCTCCAAGCCTAACGATGAACAGACCCTGCTAGAAAATGCACTTGCCATTGTCAAGTTTGGCACCGAGGTTAAGCATGAATTCCCCGGACCTGCCAGCTACGATGAACTAGAAATTGTTGATGAGGCAGTAACACAAGTAGAATTACCAACGATGGTAGATATCGCGGAAGACCTAGTTGCAACGCTAATCAACTACGATAGTCGCATTCAAGTCATGGCTGGTGTGACGCGGGAGGAACAGACAGTCTCGCTAGCTAACACCGCTGGTTTTTCGGGAGGATATCGTAAGACAGAGTGGTCCTACTATCTGGGTGGCCAATTGGTGCAAGGCGATGACATGCTATGGCTAGGCGAATGGGTTACCGGAGCTAACTTGCGTGATAACTATTCTGACGTAAAGGCAGACGTAATCCATCGTTTCGAGCGAGCCAAGACAATAGTGCCCTTTAATGCTGGTGTATACCCGGTTATCTTTACCCCGGCGCAAATCGGCTACTTGTTAGAACCATTCCTGGCCTCCCTTAACGGCAAGGCCATCATGCGCGATATTTCCCCCTGGAAAGGGAAACGGGGAGCAAAATTGCTTGATGAGCGGATTAATATTATAGATGACGGTACTCTACCATTTTGTGCTTCCAGTGTGCCTTTTGATCGCGAAGGAACGCCCACACGCCGCAATGCGCTGATTGAAAAAGGCGTTATCAAGCAAGAGATTCTTGATCTACAAAGTGGGAAGGCATTAGGACTGCCTTCAACTGGTAATGGCACCCTGACAGGCCCGCAACCACATCACGTAATTTTAAGCCCTGGCACAGAAAGCGTTGCTGCCACTCGCAAGAGTATCGATCGTGGGTTGATCGTCTTTGACTCCATGGGTGCTTGGGCAGGCAACCCCTATGGTGGCAACGTCAGCGGTACTATTTCACTCGGTCTGTTGATCGAGAATGGGGAAGTGGTGGGCCGCGTGAAAGACTGCATGTTCTCTATCAATTCGTTTAAACACTTCAAAGACCACTTAATTGCGCTCAGTAAGGAGACAAAGGAAGACGGTAGCAGCACCTTCCCCTACGTCACCCTCGACGAAGTGGTAATCTCAACCCAGTAGCACGTGTGCCAGGGTGATTTCCAATTCTGTTCCAACGGGCGGGTGCGCTACTTGGGCCCAGGCTATCGCCAACGGGCCTACGCAGCGCACCCCGCCCTTACCACGCCACCGTCTGGTATTACTCTAGCTTTTGCTTTGCATCCTGTTCGGCGTAATACTCCCGCAGGGCCTGGTCAGCCGCAGCCACCCGCTCTGCTAAACCTTCCTCATATATGTCCTCATACAGAAAATCCTGCACGCTTACCCGTGGCTCGTCTAGGGCAGGCTTATCATCGCCACGCGGTTTTATAAGATCAAAGTCTATGGCATAAAAGCTAATACCCTTGCTGGCGAAGATACTCTTCAGGTTAAGCAAAATCTCAGCAGCTCGCGTGACCGTTACTGTTTCGTCTTCAATATAGAGCACGATATGGCCAGCGGTTTCTGCCAATCCCATTACATCATAGACTTTATCAAGCGCCAATTCATCGAGCACTAGCCCGTACAAAGGGCCAAAGTCCTTGCGCTCATAATAGGGTGCAATCTCGCCATAGCCAATATAGCTCTTGTACGGAAAATCACCGGCGTCAATAACCCTCCGTATAGCCTGCCTATACTCATCGTTAATTCTCTCGAAGGTATTAGACTTACCGAGAACGCGAAACTCATGATCATCATAGCGGACCTTCCCAGAAGGAGTAACATTAAGGGAAAAGCGGGTATCAATGCTCTTGGAGGACTTTACATGAACATAATAACTACCTGACTTAAAGTCGTAGCGAGCTTTCTCTAGTTCTAAGTTCCTATCGGAATAAGTTGAAGCGACATACCTTCTCGCTGACCTGTTCGCAAGCATACGAGATATCGGGTTTCCAACAAGTCCGTTGGCGAACAACAGTATACCGGCAATGATGGCGAAGGCAAGTAGTGCTGCAGCAACCCTTAGCACAGGTTTAGATGATATTTGCATCTTGTCCGTCCTCCTTTCTGAACGCGAAATGTAGTAAGAAGGCTACTAGCGCGCCTACGGCGGAAAGCCCGGCATGGATAAGTGCCCAAAAAAGGGGAGCAGAAAAAACACCCACCAGTCCCTCACTACCAAAAACACCCATAAACCAGTACTTAATCAAGTACCAAACGTAGACAAATGGCAACATGGCAACAGGGACTAAATAGGACTTTTCCCTGAGCGCAAAATACCCCAGTGCCCCAATGGAAGGCATAATGAGGACGTTATAGAACACTAAGCTGCTATCAGACAAGCTGAGACCTATGGATGCTCCCAAAACGACCATCACCAGCGCTGCGAGAGCAAGCTGCTGTTTGATTTTAGTAAGCACTCTTTTTTCGTCCATCTGTGGCTTGTGGTCGCCGGCTTCCTCAAAGAGCTTTCGGCAAGCCTCACATCCCGCTATATGCTGCCTAACCGCGCTAGTGCTGTCGCCACTGGCTACGCCATCTTTGACCAGTGGCATGAGATCTTGGCACACTTGGCATGAAATCTCATTCATATGTAACTCCCTCCTTTGCTAGATGCTTTCTAATTCTGTTCTTAGCGCGATAATCAATAACTCTTGCGGAGCTTTCGGAAATACCGTGCTTCCGCGCTATCTCAGAAAACGAATAGCCTTCAATTCGCATCAGCACAATATCCTTTGTGCGGGGAGGTTCACTATCAAGTAGTCGCAGCATTCTTTGCGCGAACTCTCGGTTTATGGCAGAGCTCTCTGGATCTGATTCACTGAGCAGGTATCGCTCTGCTAGATCATCAAGCGAAATAGTAGGCTTTGTTTTCCGCAGGTGTTCATACCACTTGTACCTGGCGATAGAAAAAAGCCAGGTCTTGATGTCGGAGTCTCCTTTGAATCTGGGAAGTGACCTAATCGCACCTAAGAAGGTATCGGATACTATATCTTCCGCCAGTAAGGAGTCATGCGTTAGGCTCACTAGGTATGTGAATACATCATGCTTATACTCTTCGTATATACTTCTGATAGCCAGCCTAACTCCCCCTTTCATGTATTAGTGACAACAGCCCCTATTTCGTTACAGCCTAGCGAATAGTTCCTGACCATAACCAAAAAGACGGCGTCAATCGCCGTCTTTGGCATAAAAAACACTAAACGTTTTATCATTCAAGATTCTCAGCATATAATCAGCCTATCCTTGCTTATCATAAAGCACCATACCCTCCTTTTCCACTGCGGAACGCATAGAGGCATTTCTACTTTCTTATTTCAACTACTACAACCTCTGGTCGATTGTTAAATCTCAATGGAATTATGCTGTTTCCGAGACCTCTACTCACGTACATAGCTGTGCCGTTTTCATTGTAAAGACCGGCATCATACTTAGGAAACATCCCCTGATCTGGTGCAACGCGAATGGGGGGACGCACTAATGCGGGTGTTCTCGCCCCGTGAATCTGCGCGGAGACAGGCTCGTTACACTACCTTCGCAAGATTGAAGGGGCCGATGGGGTGCTGCGTAAGCACAGTTGGCGTTAGCCAGTGCCTAGCAGCACCTCTCGGCCCCGAAACTGGTTCAATGGGAGAAGGTAGTGGATACTCCCCAGATCATGCCTTATTGGTTACGGCGTCTGCAGCAGCTGCTGCAACTGCACAATCAACTGCTCAAGATAGGCTTGTTGCTTACCATATTCAGCCCAGTCACCACTCTGTTGTGCACGTTTCGACGCTTGCAGGGTACCCTCAAGCTGTTCAGCCAGCGATTGCAGTGAGACATCTACATCGGGTGCCTCTGTACCACCGCCCGGCAGATCACCAGGGTCGCGCCCCAAAATGGCGGCAATGGCTTCAGATAACGTTGGTCGCATAGCTATGCTATCCTTGGTAGCCACAATGACTCTCTTCAACTCGGGCAGATCGTTGCCAGCTGCCAAGATATAAACAGGTTCTACATAGAGAACAGTATCGCCGACAGGTATGACCAGAAGATTTCCACGTACCACGCTGGATCCATCAGTGCGACTCCAGAGAGTCAAATTGGCAGAGATATCGGTATCTTGGTCGATGCGGGCATCGATCTGCCGTGGCCCTTGCACTACCATATCCTTAGGAAAATGATAGAGAGCAACCTGACCATAGTTCTCACCATCACTGCGAGCAGCCATCCAGGCGATCATGTTATGCTTCTCGTTACCGACCGACCCCGCCGGAGTAATCGGCAAGACCAAGACGAACTCTTCCCTGGTTGCAGCCGCTTCGCCCGGCAATTTCATGACGGTATAGTAAGGAGACATGGGACGTACATCTTCCTCGAACTTCTCTAGAGCAACACTCCAACGGTCTTCTTGGTTGTAGAAGAGGCTTGGGTGTTGCACATGGTATGTGCCCAGCACGTCAGCCTGCAACTGCAACAATGATTCCGGATAACGCAGGTGTGACTTCAAGCTCTCCGGCATTTCTGCCACAGGCTTGAGGAGGCCAGGGAAAATCTTATTGATAGTAGCAGCTATCGGATCGGCATCATCTACTAAGTAGAAATCTACCTTACCGCTATAAGCATCTATTGTCGCCTTAATAGAATTGCGGACATAGTTAGCACCGTTGGCCGCTAAAGGCTCGGAGTAGGGGAAATAGCTCGATTCGGTATAGCCGTCTATGATCCAAAAGATGCGCCCATCAGCGATGACCGCGTAAGGGTCACTCTCGTAGCGGAAGAAGGGAGCAATCATCTGCACCCGCTGCATGATATTACGGTTATATAGAATGCGGCTATTGGGTTCAATACTATCGGCCAAAAAGAGCTTTGCTGTACCATAGCGCAGGCTGAACATCAGCTTGTTGAAGAAACTGAGCTCCACACCTTGCTCGCCTTCGTAGACAGTCGTCGCATTAGCCTCACTACCTTGCGGGTAATCGAATTCTTCTGTGCTTGTGTTCACAATGGCATAGGTATCGGTTACTTCACCAAAGTAAATACGAGGTTGGGCGATCTTTAGCTCGGGATGCTGAGTGCGTGGCGGAATATCTCCTACCATAAATTCAGGTTGCCCCTGCGCAGTTACCCTAGTAACCGGTGATACTACCGCGCCATAACCGTGCGTATAAACAAGATGCTCGTTGAGCCATGTACGTACATCCCCTTGCATGTCTGCCAGAGAAAGCTCGCGTACTCCTAGCATGACTTGTTGCTGCTTACCGTCTATTTGGTAACGGTCAATATCTATGTCATTAAAGCGATAGTAGGGACGAATGCCCTGTAGTTGTGAATAGGTTTGGTTCAATAGTCGCCAGTCTAGAAGTCGTATATTCTCTACGGTAGCCTGATTAGCTGCAAGAGTTTCGGACTTAAGAGGCGCAGGTGCTGCTAATTGCTGTTCAGCAATCTTGTCTAGGTTAAAGCCAGTACGGGTGTAGGCAATATTGTGCTTAATATAGGGTGTTTCCCGTTCCAGCTGGTTAGGTTCAACGCTAAAGCGCTCGATAAGCGGTGGATAAATGGCACCCGCTACGACAGTAACCAGCAGTAGGCCAGCCGTAAACACAACAGTGCGGCGGCGTATACGGCGTAAGAATACGTTGCCTAAAGCCCCAGCGGCTAGTATCAATGAAAGCGCAATCATGATGCGATAGATTGGTAAACTAGCAAACATGTCGGCATAGCTTGCTCCAAAAGCTACACCTCTGGGAGAGTAAACTAATTTGTCGATGGCCAGCTTATTGCCAAACGCCCAAGCTCCCAGCACCAGTGCTAGCAAACCGGAAGCATGAGCAGTAGCTGCTCTGCCAGCCGGTGTCTTATACGATAACAATCGCGAAAGGGAATAGGTAACTACTACAAAAAGCAGTACGCCCAGTAGCAAGACGAATAAAGCCGTAAAAGCATGAGAAAGGAAAGGCAATTGGAAGAGATAAAAAGAAACATCGCGCCCAAAAATGGGGTCAGCTAGATCGAAGCTAGTGCGGTGTAAATACATCTCCCAGTCGAACCAATAGGAGCCGAAACCATTGGCACAAACAATGGCTACTAGAGCGGCAATACCGACTTGCAGCCAAGTTATGAAACGGCTCTGTAAGATGCCTTCCAAGAAGTTTAGGTAAAGCTCCGAACCCCGGAAATGATGCAAATCAGGCGTTTCAGATACCAGCGAACGCGCTAACAAATTGCGTCGCACCAGTAGAAGATTAACGAAGACAAAAAGAAAGACCGCAGCGGCGACTATGGCCGCAAGAGTTGCTTGTGTAGTGATCCCTTTCCAGAAAACATTGGCATAGCCAACGTCCTCAAACCACAGCCAATCAGTGTAAAAGCCGGCTGAAGCAGCCAGCACACCCACTATTACAACTAGTGGTAGTAAGAAAAATAACCATTTACGCAACTATAAGACCTCCAGTTCTCCCATATTTACTCCAACGTCTTATCTCATACTTCATACTTCCCACGTCCTACCTCTCACTTCTCATCTCTCCTTAACCTACGTAATAAGTGTAGCAAAGTTTCTCTTTATCTGCCCAACTAGCTTATTCCATGAAGCGCGCGCGCTTCAGATGCTAGCTAAAAGAAAAAGGGGGAAGGCTAAGATGCAGAAAAGACTTAGTAGACGCGGCATATGCGGCGCGGCAATTCTCTGGGACGTCGCTTGGGACGTAGCCCGATGATCTTCACGGCGCGGCAGGGATATGGTGGGGGAGGGGCGAATCCAGCCAATAGATCCTAGATGAAAGCGTGATGAAATGTGGAAGTCAAGCTGGCCATGGCCAAAACACACAAATATGCAGTATCAGAAAGCGGAGATACTGTTGAGGTCACCGAGCGCCCCAAGGGCGGTCTGTCCCTTATTCTGGCCGATGGTCAAGG
>DIPA01000056.1:18670-19277 GCA_002427055.1 Firmicutes bacterium UBA5500
TATTCTGGCCGATGGTCAAGGGAGCGGAAAGTCGGCCAAGCAGAACAGCAACTTGGTAGTAGCTAAGGCAGTAGCCATGATCGGCGAAGGGGCACGTGATGGAGCCGTAGCCCGGGCGGTGCACGACATGTTATTCGCCGCTCGCGACGGCAGGATATCGGCTGAACTACTGATAGTCTCTGCCGATACGGCGAGCAATACATTAGTGATCTCCCGTAACACGGCTTGCCCAGTTCTGGTGTATCAGAATGCTCGAGCTAGAGCATTGCCGGATGATGCAGGACCGATTGGTGTAAGAGAGAGTACAAAGCCCTTGATCGATGTGCTGCCACTACATCCACTTACTACAATTGTAGGATTCTCAGATGGCATTTGGCACGCTGGGCGTAGCTATGGACAACAATGGACCGTTGAGCAACTGACCGAACTAGTGGATGTCCACGTCAGTGATCCCACAGCGTTAGTGGAAACCATATTGGAGGCCTCCTTAGCGCGCGATGCTGGCAGACCACGAGATGACATGACTGTGTTTGCCTTTACTGTGTCATCTCGTAGAAGTGCTGACAAGACGCGCAGGCTGGCAGCCAGTTTCCCAGTGTAAGAATGG
>DIPA01000056.1:19345-19944 GCA_002427055.1 Firmicutes bacterium UBA5500
CAGTTTCCCAGTGTAAGAATGGAGAACCTAAGTAGGGAAAGGACAGTTGAATAGCATGCCCAAACCAGATAATGAACTCTTGATTGGCGTAGTTGGCAACTGTGCTTCTGGAAAGACTACGCTTGTGCAGGGCCTGCACTGCCGTGGCTATCGGGCCGTAAACATACCACAAGAACATAGCGTGACGCCGCGTTTTTGGCGGAAGTTAAATGTGGATTTCTTAGTAGTGCTTTCCTGTAAACTAGTTACTGCACAAGCTAGACGCCAGATTCCCTGGGGGCAAGAGCGATTGGACCAACAGGCAGTGAAGCTAGCTGATGCCAAAGCTCATTGTCAGTTGTATTTGCCTACAGATGACTTCAGCATTGAAGAAGTGCTGGAGTCGGTGATAACGGCTATCACAGCTTGGCAGAGAGGGGAGAGGTAAGTGGCAGAGAAAGTGATTACGCTGGCAGATATTAAGAGACAGCCACAGGTAGAAACTTATCTACGTTTGGGGCATGAGCACTTAGGGGCCCTTGGCTTCACAGAACACGGGTTTCGCCACGCCACTTTGGTGGGTACCATTGCGCTACAGATCATGCAGCGGCTAGGCTTTG
>DIPA01000056.1:20072-26399 GCA_002427055.1 Firmicutes bacterium UBA5500
TAGGCTTTGACGAGCGACAAAGCGAGCTTGCGGCAATAGCTGGTTATTTACATGACATCGGCAACGTTATCAGCCGCCAGCAACACGGACAAACAGGCGCTATGATTGCGATGCACATGCTAGAGACAATGAGTATGCCATATGAAGAAGTCGCAGTCATCTGTGCTGCGATCGGCAATCATGAAGAGGAATATGGTGAGCCGGTAAACCAGGTAGCAGCTGCCCTCATCTTGGCCGATAAATCTGATGTGCATCGCTCACGAGTGCGCAACCACGATATAGCTACCTTTGATATTCACGACCGAGTCAATTATGCCGCCACGCATTCCTTCTTGCGGGTTGATGAAACAACGCGCCTCCTGACTTTGGAATTGACTATTGACTCGCAAGTAAGCTCGATAATGGATTACTTCGAGATTTTTCTAACCCGTATGGTAATGTGCCGTAGAGCTGCTAGTGTGCTAGATGCAACTTTTTCTATCGTTATCAACAACTCTAGGATACTTTAGGCGAAAACAAACAAAAGAAGCAGTTAAGAAAAGGCCTTCGCGCTGGCGAAGGCCTTTTCTTATCTGCTTATCTATTTTTGAGCATTGCGGTCGAAAAGTCGGCCACTTTCGGTGAACAGGAATAACGGAAGACCGAATCCTAGAAGAGCAATTAGAAGCTTCATTTAATGGCTCACCTCTCTGTGCTTTGATACTTCGATTATAGGATAGTTATTCCTATCAGTCAACATTTTGTATACAAAATACAATAAGTAAGATAGCTCAAGCAAGAAACAATCATGTCAATTAACTCAATAATCAATCCCAAAAAGTTACAAATCAGTAACTCTTTCATGCTAAATTAGCACTAGGGCGATAAAAAATCAGGCAAACAAGCTTGTCTATCAGCCCAAAATGGTTATTACTAGTTTATTTTACAATCCATAGACCAAAATGCAGGCCATAGTTATCTGTATAGTGAGAATTTCTTGTTATTCCGAGCTGCTTATTGCGGGTTATGACGAATATTAAGGATTTGTTTCCTTGCTAATATCCACTAAAATCTCTTGCAGATTTCCTAAAATACGTTAATCTAGTTTACTAAGATTGACAGGCTCGAGAAACTGCAATTATACTAGATGTTAGGCCAATTAGGGGAAAGGGAGGATGTGACGCGGGATGGAAAAGAGATATAGTTGTCTAATCGGACTACTAGCTATCATAGCAGTCCTAGGAGGGGTTATCTACTTTACGTACAAGCCTCTGACTGACAGCATTGTGCTAGGTCTAGACATCAAAGGCGGAGTTTCTGTGCTGCTGGAAGCAGTAGCATCAGAAGGCTCGCCCAAAATCGATGATGATGCTATGAACCGAGCAGTTGCTATTATCAGCAACCGCGTAAATAGTTTGGGAGTATCTGAACCGCAGATTTATCGTGAAGGAGGTAACCGCATTCGCGTTGCCTTGCCTGAGTATGGTGAAAAAGAGGGTGATGACCAAGAAAAAGTGTTGGAGATCTTGGGGCAGACCGCCTTGCTAGAGTTCCGCGATATGGAAGGCAATGTGTTTTTATCGGGCAAGAACTTACGTGATGCACGCGAGCAGATTGACCAACAAGGTGGTGGTGCCTACGTTGAGCTAAAGCTCGATGAAGAGGGCGGCGACAAGATGTACGAGTATACATCGGCCAACGTTGGCGGTTTCCTCTACATCACGCTCGATGGTGCGCCCATTTCTAGACCAGGTATTCGGGAGGCCATCGGTGCCCAAGGTGTTATTACCGGTATACCGACTTTAGAGGAAGCACGTAATCTGGCTATTATGCTACGCTCCGGTGCTCTGCCCGTAGCGTTAGAGATACGAGACTTCAGGGCCGTCGGGCCTACTCTGGGAGCAGTATCGCTGGAGAAGAGTGTCTATGCCGGCATAATTGGCGTCGGTTTGGTCTTATTATATATGCTGTTTGCTTATCGCTTGTTTGGCCTCTTGGCCGACTTCGCACTTGTGCTCTATACGTTCTTGACCCTGTGGCTGCTGAATATTATCGGTGCCTCGCTCACTCTACCGGGCATCGCCGGCTTAATTCTGGGCATTGGTATGGCGGTTGACGCCAACGTTATTATCTTTGAGCGTATTAAAGATGAATTACGGCAGGGACGCAGTTTGAGAGCGGCAGTACAGGCCGGATTCCGGCGCGCTATGCTTACTGTTTTAGACTCAAACGTAACAACCCTGATCGCCGGTGGTGTACTCTATTATTTCGGTACAGGCCCCATCCGTGGATTTGCCGTGACTTTATCTCTCGGTATCGTAGTCAGCATGTTCACAGCAGTCGTATTCACTCGCTGGTTGATCAATCTGCTGGTTGGCGCTAATCTAACCAAATCGAAGCTTCTACTAGGTGTAGGGGAGGTGGCAAAATGAACATTATTGCATTGCGAAAACGCTTCTATGGACTTTCGCTATTACTAATCGCCATCGGCTTAGTAACATTACTCCTGCGCGGCTTCAACTTAGGCATCGATTTTAAGAGTGGTACGATCATTGAGCTAGACTTGAAAGAAAGCTTCACTACGGGTGAAGTGCGCGAGGTTTTGAAACCCCTTGGCCTAGAAAGCTCTAGTATCCGCTCTTTCGGGACATCCGGTACAGAGGTCGAGGTGCGAACTGAGATCTTGGATGAAGCAAAACTGGGTGAAGTCCTCGACGCTTTCCGCGCCAAGTGGCCTAACCTGACCTCACAAATTCCAGCGCAAGTTGACCCAGTTTTCAGCGTCGAATTGGTGAAGCAGGCCTTAATGGCACTTGCCCTGGCCGCCGTAGGTATGGTCATCTATATTAGCTGGCGCTTCGAATTCAAGTTTGCCATTTCGGCTATCGTGGCTCTCTTGCACGACGTGCTATTAGTCGTTGGCGTTTTTGCTGTTTTCCAAATCGAAGTCAACAGTGAGTTCATTGCTGCTATCTTGACTATCGTTGGCTATTCGATCAACGACACCATCGTCATCTTCGACCGTATTCGTGAAAACCTGCAACAGTCTAAGCGCCGCAGCGACCTTGGAGAACTGGTCAATCGTAGCGTACAACAAAGCATTTCTCGTACCATTAGTACCTCAATCACGACTCTCCTGGCCATTGGTTCTATCTTGTTACTAGGAGGCGTTACGCTGAGGCCTCTAGCCACAGCAATGGTAGTGGGAATTGTGGTTGGCACCTATTCATCTATTTTCATCGCCAGCCCAATCTGGTACGACTGGAAACTACGCGAGCAAACACAACGTTCTTAACCTAGGCAAACGCATCGCAGCCCCACGGCATGGCCGTGGGGCTTTTTGATACGCAAGTTTTGTCAACTAGTAAATGTTATACTATAAAGAAAGGGTAAGGGGAGAGAAGACTATGGCGGAATACTCGCCCATGATGCAACAATATCTCGATATAAAAGCTCTGCACCAAGACTGTATCCTCTTTTTTCGCCTAGGCGATTTCTATGAAATGTTCATGGACGATGCAGAAGAGGCTTCCCGCCTGCTGGGGATTGCGTTAACTGGACGCGATGCCGGACCAGCTGGGCGCGTACCCATGTGCGGAGTTCCTTATCATGCCGCCGACACATATATTGCCAAACTAATCGTGCAAGGCAAGAAAGTAGCTATTTGCGAACAAGTGGAAGACCCCAGCCAAGCCAAGGGCCTGGTAGAGCGCCGGGTGGTACGTATCGTTACACCGGGTAGCCTGCTCGACGCCTCTATGCTAGAAGGTGATCGACCTAACTACTTAGCAACGTTGTGCCGTGTCTCTGGTAGCTATGGCCTGGCTTTAATAGAGCTTTCCACGGGGGAGGTATTGGCGGACGCATACTCGGGCAGCAGTCTGCCGAACCAGCTAATTGACGATTTCCTGCGGCTCGCTCCGGCTGAATTAGTGCTGGCCGACAACTTGGCAGAAGATGAGCCCATCTCGCGTTTGGCGCAATTAGCAGGGGTTACGGCCTGCACACCCTGGGCGGCAGATAACTTCTCACTGGCCAAAGCACAGCAGCTCTATTTAACTCAGTATGGGGTTACCCCGGCGGAAGACTTGCCAACGGCGGCTCTGCAAGCCCTAGGTGCTGCCCTATATTACTTGCAGCAAATGCAGCAACATAACTTGCCCCATTTACGTCTACCTCAAAAGCTCGCAGTGGCTAATATCATGCACCTGGATGCCGCAACCTGCCGCAACCTTGAATTGCTCAAGGGGGCACGTAGCGAAGGTAGTGCTGGGTCGCTGTTATCAGTGTTAGACTATACGACAACGGCTCTGGGAGCACGCGAGCTGAAGCAATGGATTACTCGTCCTCTATATGAAGTTCATGCTATTAATAGCCGCTTGGAAGCGGTGGATGAACTTAGCCAAGATAACCTGCGACGCGCTAGCTTGCGCGACTATCTCAAAGATTGCTATGACCTAGAGCGCTTGGCTAGCCGGGTAGCCACTGGCATTGCCAACGCACGGGACTTGCAGGCGCTGGGCTCTACCTTGTGCCTCTTGCCCAAGCTGCTGGCCTTACTTGAGCAACTGCAAGCTCCGCAGTTACGAGCAATAGCAAGTGAGTTACTGCTGTTGCCAGACTTAGCCGGTGAGCTGAGGCGAGCTCTGCGAGATGATCTACCGCTCAGTTTACGAGAGGGTGGTATCTTCGCACCCGGCTATAATGAGCAGCTAGATCTACTGCGTCATGCCGCCCAGGGTGGCAAACAGTGGTTGGCCGAGCTTGAAGCACGCGAACGAGAACAAACCGGTATTAAGTCGCTTAAGGTTGGCTTTAATAAAGTCTTTGGTTACTATCTGGAAGTTACCAAAGCCAATGTTGCTCAAGTACCGCCACACTACGTACGCAAGCAGACCTTAGTCAACGCTGAAAGGTATATCACCGATGAGCTGAAATCGCAGGAGGATGCGATTCTAGGCGGCGAAGAGAAACAGCGCTTGCTCGAGTATGAGCTTTTTGTTGAACTGCGCGAACGGGTGGCCACTTTTGTGCCTGCAATTCAGCAAAACGCCGTTCTGATCGCTGCGCTTGATTGCCTACAATCATTGGCGGAAGCGGCTATACGCAACCGTTACGTACGTCCACAGGTAACTAATGACGGGAAGATGTACATTGTTGGGGGTCGCCATCCGGTTGTGGAGCAGGTAGTAGGACGTAATAAATTCGTACCTAATGATCTTGATCTGGATGACAAAGAAGTGCTGATCATCACCGGGCCCAATATGGGCGGGAAGTCGACCTATATGCGCCAAGTGGCTTTGACCGTGCTAATGGCTCAAATGGGCAGTTTTGTGCCGGCCGAATCGGCCCGGATCAGTTTGGTCGATCGCATTTTTACACGTGTTGGAGCTGCTGATGATCTTTTCTCGGGCCAAAGCACTTTCATGGTGGAGATGCTGGAAAGCAAGGTCGCTCTCACCGAAGCGACTCAAAATAGTTTAATTCTGTTTGATGAGCTGGGGAGAGGCACAAGTACTTTTGACGGGATGGCTCTGGCTTGGGCCATTATTGAATATGCCCATCACCAATTAGGGGTCAAAACGCTATTCTCAACTCACTATCACGAGTTGACTGGGTTGGCTGAGCGCTTGCCACGAGTACGTAATGTTTGCTGTCAGGTTGTTGAAGAGAGGGGAGAGCTGGTCTTCTTACGCCGCGTGATTCCTGGTAGAGCTGACCGCAGCTATGGCCTGAATGTGGCAAAGATGGCCGGATTACCGCAGACGGTTGTGCAGCGAGCCAGGCAAATCTTGCAGCGCATTGAACAACGTTCTCCTGCAGAAGTAGGCGCATTACAGCTCACTTTTGGAGATTTCATGCTTGATGAAACTGCAACGCAAGCAGCAGCAACGACTGAGCAAGTACCGGCAAGTCATCAGCAAATCATTGAGCAGCTGGCAGAGCTTGACCCAAACCAACTTACGCCACTGGCGGCTCTTAACCTAATAGCTGAATGGCACCGTCTGTATAAAGAGGAAGGGGAGTAGCATGGCCCAAGTTCAGGTGTTACCGGAGGCAATTGCTAACCAAATTGCCGCAGGCGAAGTAGTAGAACGGCCGGCATCCATCGTCAAAGAACTGGCGGAAAACGCCCTTGATGCCGACGCTACAGGCATCGATATTGAGATAGAGAACGGTGGTTTGGACAAAGTCGTTATTAGTGATGATGGTAGCGGCATGAGCAAGGAAGATGCCGAGCTGGCCTTTCTCAGACATGCAACCAGCAAACTAAAAACGGCCAGTGACCTCTTCTGCATAGAGTCTTTGGGTTTTCGTGGTGAAGCGATTCCCAGCATTGCTGCCGTG
>DIPA01000056.1:26459-33685 GCA_002427055.1 Firmicutes bacterium UBA5500
AGCATTGCTGCCGTGGCCCAAGTAGAGTTAACAACGCGCCAGCCAGCAAGTGACGTAGGCTACAAAATCATTGTCCGCGGAGGACAGAAACTAAACAGCTCGCCTTGGGGGACACCACCTGGCACCCAAATCATGGTAACTGATCTTTTCTATAATACTCCGGCGCGTCATAAGTTTCTCAAGTCACCGGTGGCCGAGGCAGGGCGCGTGCGCGACTTGGTTGCTAAATTGGCCCTAGCTGCACCGGGGGTTGCTTTCCGCCTTACTCAGGACGGCCGCATAGTGCTAGAAACTCCCGGCAATGCTAAGTTGAGCGATGCCGTGTTGGCTATCTATGGCCGCGAAGTAACTGAAAAGATGATCTCTGTGGAGCGACAGACCGCAGAACTAAAAGTAGCAGGCCTGATTAGCCGCCCTGAACTAACTCGTAACAATCGGCGTGACCAAGTTTTTTTTATTAATGGGCGCTTGGTGCAGTGTCGTTCTTTATCGGTCGTATTACAAGAGGCCTATCGTTCGCTGCTGCCGAACGGACGCCATCCGCTTGCTTTTCTGGAGCTAAGCCTGCCGCATAACATGGTTGACGTGAATGTACACCCAGCTAAGATCGAGGTCAGGCTGAGCGAAGAGAGGCAAATTGCCGCCATCGTCCTACGCACCTTACGGGACGCACTTCAGCAAGCAGCAACTACCACAGCGGCAGCAGGCGTACAATGGACAGGCACGTCTGCAAGACAAGCAATACCACATGACTATGCACAAGGATTTACTAGCAATGAACTTCAGGCAAAAAACGAGGTTGCCGCAACTGTACCGATTCAACAGCCGGATGTTCCCATTAGCTTTTATCATCATAAGGAAGTATGGCCGACTGTAAGCATTGCTGAGCCGGCGGATGTTGTCACTGTAACCAATGCGGAAGCTAAGGAAAGCACCCTGCCATACAAAGTTTTGGGCCAGGTGCTCGCAAGCTACATTGTGATTGAGCGTGATTCGGGATTATGGATAGTTGACCAGCATGCCGCGCATGAGCGCGTTATCTACGAGCGACTGACAAACCAGCCTACCAGAGGCGGCGTTGTCACTCAACTTCTAGTGCCCTATACACTGGAGGTAAGTGGGCGGGAAGCCATCGTGCTAGAAAATGCCCAAGCCGAGCTAGCAGCGATCGGTTTTGAGGTTGAGCACTTTGGTGGTAATACATGGGCTCTACGCAGCATACCTGATGTTTATCGGGCACGCTTTAAGCCAGACGAGTTTTTTGACTTGCTTGCTGATTGGGGTGAGGGATGGAGTGGCTTGAAGCCAGATGAGAAGCGTGAACGCGTGCTGATTCGTCTTGCCTGTGCCGGGGCCATCAAGGCTGGGCAGCGCTTGCATACGGCCGAAATGGTGGGGCTTTTAGATCAACTATGGCAGAGCAAACTACCTTTCACTTGTCCCCACGGTAGGCCAACAGCCCTCGAGTTTAGTGCTGAACAGCTATTTCGACTTTTCCACCCTTGATGGGAGGTTTACTGATGCATAAATTACTAGTTATTGTTGGCCCTACGGCTGTAGGGAAAACGGATATTGCTATTAAAGTAGCCCATGAGCTAAATGGCGAGATAATCTCCGCCGATTCGATGCAGATTTACCGAGGTATGAATATTGGTACGGCTAAGCCATCGCTTGCAGAACAGGCGGGGATCCCACATCATCTAATTGATGTTGTGGATCCGGGGGAGCCATTTAGTGTAGCCGACTATCAAGCGTTGGCGCGCCAGAAAATCGACGAAATCACAGCCCGCGGCCGCTTACCTATTCTGGCTGGTGGGACTGGGCTCTATGCGCGTGCTGTAATTGACCCTTATAACTTTATCCCCGCCGATACGGATTGGGACCTACGGGCCAAGCTACGCCAGCAAGCGCGAGAAGCAGGGTTACAGGCGCTGTATCAATGGCTGGCGGAGGTTGATCCGATAGCAGCCGAGCGCATTCATGCTAATGACGAAAGGCGCATTATTCGTGCTCTAGAGGTATACCAAACAACGGGGCAGCCCCTTTCTTTCTGGGAGCAGCAGACAGATAAGCTCGACCCGTTTTATGATCTGATTGTGATTGGCTTGAATCGGCCACGGGAAGAGCTTTATGAGCGCATCAACCTACGGGTGGATATGATGGTTGAGCAGGGCTTACTGGCTGAAGCTCAAGATCTGCTAGCCAAAGGTCTGGATGATAACTTCATCGCCAGCCAGGCTATTGGCTATAAAGAGTTTTTTGCTTACTTAGGGGGAGAAGAATCTTTAGGTGAAGCCATGGATAAGTTAAAACAAGGCACGCGCCGCTATGCTAAGCGGCAACTCACTTGGTTTTGTGCTGACCCGCGCGTGCGCTGGGTTCAGCTAGGTAGTGGGCGGACATCCGCTGCAGTTGTCAAAGAAATCCTACAAATAGTTGCAGATAAATGGAAAATAGTATAAAATAACTAGGAAGGTAGAGAGAATAAGGGGGCCACGCTTTGACCAAGCCAAGCATTAATCTGCAAGACTCTTTTTTGAACCAGATGCGTAAAGAGAATGTGCCGGTGACTATTTTCCTGGTAAATGGCTATCAGCTAAAAGGCGTACTGCGCGGCTTTGATAACTTCACTCTGATCCTAGAGGCTGATGGGAAACAACAACTCGTCTATAAACATGCTATCTCTACTGTAGCACCCTTTCGGCCGGTTGAGCTAAACCTGCTGGAAGAAATAACGGAGTAGAACCCAAAAACTGCCTCGAAGCATCGAGGCAGTTTTCTTGCCTTCCCTTCCCACCTTCCACCTCCTATTTCCCATATCTCATCTCCCATATCCCCATATCCCCATATCTCACTTCCCAAGCGCACTTTGTGCGATATTATGGCATAAGCTTAAACAGAGCCTTTTGCCAGGAGGGATGAACATGAAGCAAGAACCACCTTTAATTGTGCCTCACCATCCGGCTAGCTACGACGAGGTTGCGCAACTACTCGAGCAAGGAAAGATCAGTGTAGCGGAGGCATTTCGCCTGCTACGCGAAGTAGAGGTAGGAGGAGGGCCAAGACCACGCGGTATAGTACCTCGTAACCCGTTGCCTGCACCTATACAGCCCGAAAAGCAAGCCTCGCTTGCGGAGATAATGGCAGAACTAGAGTCATTAATCGGCCTGACCAAGGTTAAAAAGCTGGTAAAGGAATTACAGGCCTTTATTCACATCCAAAAACGTCGCGAAGAACAGCATCTAGCGACCGAGCCCATGGTATTACATATGATTTTCAAGGGAAATCCGGGTACTGGGAAAACAACGGTAGCGCGTTTGCTAGGGCGCATCTTCAAGGAAATGGGTGTACTGCCGAAAGGGCAGCTGACTGAAATCGAGAGAGCCGATTTGGTAGGAGAGTACATTGGGCATACAGCCCAAAAGACGCGCGAGCAGATTCGGCGAGCGCTTGGGGGAATTCTGTTTATCGACGAAGCCTACTCGCTGGCCAGAGGAGGCGAGAAGGACTTCGGCAAAGAGGCCATCGATGCCATGGTAAAAGCCATGGAAGACTACAAAGACCAACTGATTATTATTTTGGCTGGCTATCGGCAAGAGATGCATCAGTTCATTGAAACTAACCCGGGTCTACGCTCCCGTTTCCCTATTATCATTGAATTTGAAGATTACCGTATCGAAGAACTGCTTGCTATCGCTGAGCTGATGCTTCGTAAACGTCAATACAGACTGTCACCTGAGGCCAGGAACAAACTTGCCCGCATTCTCTTTGACCACTATCAGTTTGAACCGGAAAACTTTGGCAACGCTCGCTTGGTACGCAATTTGATTGAACGTGGCATTCGTAAACAGGCAGTGCGCCTAGTCAATGAAACGCATTTGTCTCGCGAGCAGTTGATGCTGATTTTACCCGAGGACATCATAGATGAAGAAGAATAGAACTGATTAGGGCCGTAGATACTGCTTGCTCTAAAGTGCTCTCTTGCCGGTTGTTAGTTGCTGTAACTGAGGAGTTGGCCCTACCGACTGCTGTTCTATGGCTAGACGCTGTGCGGCTAGGGAAAGTAGCAATAAAACCAAGGCAGCTACCGGTAACATAGGCGCAACGGTAAAGCGACTACTCAAGGCACCGAAAGCGAGATAATAAACCACATTGGTCAGGTCAAGGGTGCCACGGTAGAAGCCGGTAGCAACGCCTATCTGGCCCTCAACAGCAGCATCTTGGGCCAAAGAAAGCCATGTCAAATTGGTAAGTGTAAAAAGACCACCAATAATGGGGAAGAGGAGATAGGCAGCTGCTAAAGTTCTTTGCCAGAACAGAAGCAGCAGAAACAGGGCATTGATCACATAGACCATAAGAATGATACCGCGACTGCCCAGTTTCTGCTTCAAAGTAGGAGCAAGCAATTGGCAGACTAATCCACTAGCCACAATTAGACCGGCAATTAGGCCTACGTCGCGATAGCCGCCTCCCATACTGTAAACATAGAGCGACATACCCATTGAATTGATCGTTTCGGCGACCATGCCGATACCTGCTAAGAGGCTGACCAGTTTAACAGCACTGGTGACTTGCAGGAGTGCCTTGAGACTAAACTTGCCGGCAACCTTGCTGCGTTGCTTATGCTGCTCCTCCCGAAAAAACTTCAGGGCAAAGGCAGTACTTGCAATGAAAATTAATCCACTCTGGAGAAACACAAAGCGAGGTGAGATCGCCTCGGCTATAAAGCCACCCATCCAGTTAGCAATGATACCGCTTACAGCAATGAAGATATTGAAAATAGTCATATTGCGTAACCGCTCATAGGGGTTGCTGGCGTCGGCTACCATACAAAGAATAACGACCCAATATAGACCGGCTGCTAGACCTTGCAGAATTCGTAGAGCCGTAATTTGAACTGGGTTCTGGGCCAAAGCATAGGCAAGGTTGGCACCGGCAAAGCCAGCCAGGGAAAGACTAAGTAAAGAACGCCGACCAAGACGGTCGGTTATTTGGCCTGAACCTAAGCTGGAGAGCCCTCTTACCAAAGAGAACCAGGCGAACGAGATACCTACTAGTAGCTCACTAGCGCCTAAAGTCTGTAAGTAGACAGGGATGATGCCACCAGCAGATGTCATGGCCAGGTTTTGTAGGAAAGCTATAGCAATAATGCCGCGTAGCATGCGCTTATTTGTCATAAAAACCTCCGCTATGATGATGCTATTCCTTTCTCCATTGCTTAACGCTTTCCTGCTAACAACCTGTGCATACTAACACTGGCAGTATTGTGCACTTTCCTCTGGAGTTTGCCTTATTTTCAAGGAAAAGTATTTTAGAATAGAACGTACCTGGGACCTACTGCCCCTGGTTTCAAATCCTTAATAATGAGGCGTTGCGCAAGTATGCGCAGCTCCGATAGGCTATAAAGCGAACAGCACTGGGATAGGTAGTTAGCAGACACTAACCGACTATGCATCAAGTGCGTAAATACCGTGATCAAATCGGTTTTTGCAGGAAGGATTACCTTCTCTTGATGTAGAAGTTGAAATTGGTGGACGGACAAGCTACATACTTATGTAGGTGCCGCTTACTAATCCGATGACAGCCCAGAAGAAAGGCTAGTTATCAGGTAAATATCGAGGAGGTCTTGTTCGATGCAGTTTCAAGGCTTAGTTTTTGGTGTTCCTAAGGAGATCATGCCGGGCGAGCGACGTGTATCCGCTATTCCGGAAACAGTCAAGAAGATGATCTCAAACGGGGCTAAGGTACTAGTGGAAAAAGGTGCCGGCCTCGGTTCGTATTTCAGCGATGACGAGTATCAGGCAGTAGGAGCCACAATGGTTGCCGGCGCTGAAGAGGTTTTCCAAAAATCAGATGTCATCTTGAAGGTCAAAGAGCCACTGTTCAACTCTGAAATCGGCAAACATGAAGTCGATATGCTAAGAGCGGGCCAGGTAATAGTTACCTTCCTGCACCCGGCTGCTCCGGTCAACCACGAAATGACGAAGAACCTAACTGCTACAGGGGTAACTGCTCTTACACTAGACGGTATCCCAAGAATCTCACGTGCACAGGCTATGGATGCTCTGACCTCCATGAGCACAGTTGCCGGCTATAAGTCTGTTCTAATGGCAGCTAACCGCCTACCTAAGTTTGCACCGATGATCGGTTCGGCCGTCGGTATGCTTGCTCCGGCCAATGTAACCGTACTAGGTGTCGGTGTTGCTGGTCTACAGGCTATTGCAACCGCTAAGAGACTAGGCGCTGTTGTTCACGCCGCTGATATTCGTCCTGAGGCAGCTGAACACGCCAGGAGCTTAGGCGCCAAGACTATTGAGACCAGCGTACCAGCCGAAATTGCTATTGGCAAAGGCGGCTATGCATTATCTTTGCCTAAGGAATGGGTAGAAAAAGAGCAAGTAGCTCTCTACGATACTATCGTCAAGTCTGATATTGTTATTTGTACCGCATTAGTCCCAGGCCGTATCGCTCCGATTCTGGTTACTGAAGAAATGGTCAAGAATATGAAGCCAGGCTCTGCTATCGTCGACGTCTCTATTGACCAAGGCGGAAACTGCGCACTAACTGTTGCCGGCGAAATCATTGAGAAATATGGCGTCAGCATTGAAGGTACTAAGAATATTCCTGGTATGATGCCTGCTAGCTCTACAACCATGTTTGCCAAGAATATTCTCAACTTCATCGGCAACTTCATCAAGGATGGCAAGATTGTTATCGATATGAACGACGAAATCACCGCTTCTACGCTAGTCTGTCAAGATGGCAAATTAGTGCATGCTGGAGCAAAAGAAGCATTAGGTCTCAACTAATAGGTAAGGAGTGGCGCTAATAATGGACGCACTTTGGCTAATAGTGGTCTTCGCAATCTCCACCTGGCTCGGATATAAAGCGATAAGCGAGGTTCCTTCGCTATTGCATACCCCGCTAATGTCGGGCAGCAACGCCATTTCCGGCGTCACTATCTTAGGTTCTTTGGTATCAACTGCGCTCGCAGTAACCTCTGGTAGTAAGCTTCTGGGTTTTGTAGCCATTATTCTAGCCTGTATCAACCTAGTAGGCGGTTTTGTTGTTACCGACCGCATGCTAAGAATGTTTAAAGCTAAATAGCGAGGTGTCGAGATGGATCCAGTATATATAACAGTCTCTATCATTCTGGCGGCTCTGGTCCTCCTTGGCATCAAGCTGATGAGTTCTCCCCGGACCGCAGTGCAGGGTATCCGACTAAC
>DIPA01000056.1:33768-34641 GCA_002427055.1 Firmicutes bacterium UBA5500
CCGACTAAGCGCTTTTAGTATGCTGGCTGCCGTACTTCTAGTTCTCTGGAGTAACGACATTCTCAGCGTACCTTTGCTATGGATAGCCATCGCTATCGGTAGTGTCATCGGTTATGTGATGGGCGTAAAGGCCACCATGATTCAGATGCCACAAATGGTAGCCCTGCTCAACGGATTAGGCGGCGGCGCTTCGGCGTTGGTCGCTGCTGCTGAGATTATTGAAGGCTACGGTAAGATGGCTGCTTTCAATAAGCTGAGTAGCCAATTAGCACTGATAGTCGGCGGCATCACCCTCAGCGGTAGCTTAATTGCAGCTGCTAAGCTAGATCGCCGCATGAGTCAGCGCCCCATAACTCTCAAAGGTCATGGGTTGCTCGCCAATGGCAGTATTATCCTCATGATTGCTTTTGCCGTAGCTACTTTGCAGCCGGATGCGCCAATTCTGTCCCTATCGTTCCTGGTATTGGCTCTTTCGCTGGCCTATGGCATCTTGTTTGCAATTCGTGTGGGCGGCGCTGATATGCCTATCACTATATCGCTCTTGAACTCGCTCTCAGGACTCGCCGGTTCTATCGTCGGCTTTACCATCAGTGAACCGCTACTGGTCTCCGTAGGTGCCATAGTTGGTGCATCTGGTCTCATTTTGACCCAGATCATGTGCAAGGCCATGAACCGTTCCTTAGGCAGTGTGCTTAGTGGTTCTGCAAGGAAACCAAGCGTAGCAAAGAAGCAACCCAGCAAACCTCAGGCTGCTCCCGAGCAGGTAGAGACAAAGCCGGTGGAGCAGGAGCAAAAGCAGAGCATTGGCGACATCCTGCGTGCAGCCAAACGGGTAGTTATCGTTCCCGGCTATGGCATGGCCATTGCCCAAGC
>DIPA01000057.1:0-218 GCA_002427055.1 Firmicutes bacterium UBA5500
AAATATCGGCATAGTTTGGTATGCATTACCGGCTATGCCGGTTTTTTTTCTGTTCTGGGGCGGGTTTTTTTCTAATTCATAAATCACCCCTGTTTTAGAAATGTAATCACCCCTAGGGTGATTACCCGGGGGAAAATAGCTTTTATAATGAATGAAAGAAATGCCGCATTGGGGCTTCGGATATTGAGAAGGGATGTGAAGACATGCTTAAGAAGAGC
>DIPA01000057.1:359-831 GCA_002427055.1 Firmicutes bacterium UBA5500
GTGAAGACATGCTTAAGAAGAGCGTTGCTTATCTCTTGGTTTTTTCCCTGGCAGTGGGTTTTTTCACAGGCTGTGGAGCTAATAAGGGGGCTATGAAAGAGCAGTTGGCGCAAATCAGCATGGTTACCGCTCCGGAATTGACCGGTATAAAGAAAATGCCGCAAGACGGAATCGGCAAGCCGGGGGTTGACTTTCCGGAGACGAAGACAGGCCCGGCTGATGACTGGGAGGATATTGCCGCTCCGTATTTTAACCCCTTAGGCTCCTATTCGTTGTATAGTCAGGTGAACTATGAGAAAAACGGCGAGGAGCAGATATTAAGAACCATTGAAAGGCTTGTCCCTAAAACCCAGTACGTGAAGGGTGAGGTGTGGAATCTTTCAATCCCGACAGAAGACGGCTTTTCTATTCCATGGCTCCGTTGGTATACCAAGAATCTTGGGGGAACCATATATGAGGATTCGGCAGAGAA
>DIPA01000057.1:1027-3701 GCA_002427055.1 Firmicutes bacterium UBA5500
GGTAAAGAGCTTACCTTTAAGAAAGAAGATTTGGAAGAAGGCGAATACTTCTTTTATGTGGAGTGTACTCCAGGTAAGCTGCAATCGGCAACGGTATCCCTTAGAGGACCGGCAAATAGCGGTATAGATCTCTTAATGGAACAGAAAATTAGCTACGGTTGCTATGAATACAGTACCTATAAGGAGCACTTCAGCTGGGACTTAAACACCAAAAAAACGGATACCTTTGTCCTCGATGACCTACCTATTGCGGAGGGAATGGTCTGTTATAGGTTCAGAGATACCTTCGACTCTCTTCCTGATGAGATCAAGGTTCGCGTTGATAACGTTGCTGATTTAGAAAAAATAAAATGGGGAGAAAGTATGGGAGGCATTCGGGTTAGCGGCATTCCCATGGGTATGGCGGAAGTAGAAACCCCGGACTGGCTTACGATAACACATGATAAACTCTTAGATAGTAATAGTTTTCGGAGTGTCACGGAAGAAAATGGTGAAATGCTCTTTGAAGTCCCGGCAGGATATTATACTATAGCCGTTCCCTCAGGGCTGGGGACTGAGAATTCATACTTGAGACTTGTGCCGGTGAGTGCTGGAGAGATCACCACGGTGGCAATTCCTCAGGAAATGAAGGCCTCGGTGGGGGCAATGTCACGTAACTACGGGGATTTCGAGCTCAATGAAGGCGGAATTGAACTCTTAGCAAATGAGGACAAGGGAGATACCGCTACTGTTTCCCTAGTTTTGAATGACCCCCTGGACAGAGACGTGACTTTGGATAAGCAAGATATCAAGATTACGGAGGACGGTGCCGAGGCCGAAATAATCAATATCACCCGGGAACCGGCAGGCTCCGACATTATTCTGGTGTTGGATTCTTCCGGCTCTATGGGACAGAATATGCAACCTTGTATAGAATCTGCGCAGCGTTTTGTAGCCGGTCTGCCCGAAAACTCAAATATCCGCCTAATCCAGTTTGCCCAGGCAATAACTGAGCATAAGGGAGAGGGAAAAGCAGCGGTCCTAAAAGCCCTGGGTACTGTCAAATCAGTCGGAGCAACATCTTTATATGATGCTACCGCAAGGGCTATTGAACTGCTCAAGGACAAGAAAAGAGGTTATGCTGTTGTTTTTTCGGATGGAGCCGATTCTCGGGAACCGGGAATTGACGGCACGGGTAGTTCCCTGACAAAAGAAGGACTGCTGCAAAAAATCAAAAACAACAATGTGACAGTACTCACTATTGGCTTCGGAAAAGGTCACGACCCGGCCACCCTGATAGAGATGGCTAAGTCATCACCTAACGGTGCCTATTTCGTGGCGGATGATAAGAACGCTCTAGACGGTGTTTTTGCTTCAGTTGCCGGGAAATTAGGAAACCAGTTCCTTGTAGACTACAAACGCCCAACGGCCGCCGCCGATGAGAACAGCTCGGTGCCCGTCGTATCTTTGATGATCGACCGCTCCGGCTCTATGGATGACGACCCGGCTGAGGATCCGGATAGCGATGTTGACTGGCGCTTAGACAAAGTCAAAGCAATGTTTCACAAATTCATCCTGGATTTACCCGAGGGTTCGTTACTGCAGGTTGGAAGCTTCGCCGAACCGGAGGGAGGGACGGATCCCTGTTACGATCAGATCACAACGGATAGAAAGGCTGCTGCCTTACAAGGGCTGGGAAGCCTCGTGGCCGGGGGAGGAACACCGACCAGAACAGCCTTGGAACTGGCTTATAGAAACCTTTCCACAGTCCCCAGCAAAAAGCGGGTCTTGGTTTTCTTTACTGATGCTGCCATAGCGGGCGGAGATGATGAAGCAGAGATAATGCTGATCCATGAAATGCTTGGCAACCTGAAAAAGAGCGGCGTCAGAGTCCTTATCGCGGGACTTTTGAACAGTAAGAATGCAGGTGATTATGAAGCCGGTTTCCGGGCTGCAGCCCAAGCAGCCGGCGGAGACTATGTTGTCACCGACAAGGTAGAAGATATCCATGCCAAGCTGAATGAGCTCTTGAAACGCATTGATGAACCGGTGAAAAGAGCAGGCGTTGAGTTTACATTAGGTATCGATTGTTTAGCTGACGATGGAAGCCGCCTAAATCTTTATACGGGCAAAACCCTAGAAAAATTCGCCCCCCGCACCAAGGTAGGAGCAACACTCACCCCTAGTATGATCACAATATCCATGGGAGAAAAGGTAATCACTTATGACCGAAAGGCGGCAGAGCTGCTGTACGGAAATGACCGGCCGGATGTGGGTAGTCATGTCTTATTCAGGGTGCCCTTTAAAAATAAAAACGCTGCCAATAAATATGCTGCCCTTAGCGTGACTGAGGCTTATGTCTTAGATTTATTCAGGGGAATCAACCCTCCCACCGGGAAGGCATTCCTAGCTCTCAACACCACTCTGGCTTTCAAAAAAGCAGACTCCTCTTTGAAGGAGAAAGGATATACAGTTCCCAATATCTTCAACCATTTCTATGTATCCTTTAACGAAGGACAAATGATGCCGGCGTCAGAAGCTACCTGGCTTGCGGAAACACCCTTTGTTTCCCCTGGTGATGCAGAAATCACGGTGATGAATGGAGAAACCCGCAACGGTATGTTGGTGTTCGTAGTGGATGTGCCCGATGAAAGAAATATCAAAGAGCTGGCCCTCAACCTGTATGATACCGCAA
>DIPA01000057.1:3789-4258 GCA_002427055.1 Firmicutes bacterium UBA5500
TGTATGATACCGCAAATGGGCACATTCAACTGGCCCTGACCGGCGGAACGGTACGAAAACTAATGGAAATTGATCAACTTCCCACTACTGTTGAAAATAACATATCAGAAGCCTTTTCTCTGACCATTACTGGCAGCAACGATCTGACAACATTGGAGGGTGTCATTATCCCTCAGTCAGAGCCCATGATAGATTCTGCGGAAAGAATTAAAAGGGATGCAAGTTTTCGGGTTATAGAGGCTAGATTTGCTAGCAAAGTGCAAGCACTGCTGGATATCGATCCTAAAGAAAGATTACTGTATCAAGTGGACACAGACCAAGGCGTACTGCTATCTGAAATGAGTGATATCGTTTACAACTTACCCCTAGGCTTTACTGGGAAAACTATGCTTGCACCAGGCTCCTGCAGCAATGTACGTTTACCCTTTGTCCTGCCTAAAGAGCTGCTGAAAGTGCAATCCAGTATTTA
>DIPA01000057.1:4484-4960 GCA_002427055.1 Firmicutes bacterium UBA5500
TTTAAGGGTGAATTCCCTGACATGCATGGGGTCTGATAGTAACAATGTGGTGCTTGACTTTACGCTGGAGGATAAAAAAGATGGCCTCGGCACAGGCGGCCTGGAAGGTGTACTTCAGCTGCAAAAGCGCAGTACCCTTGCCCAGACTGCTAAAGGAGAGGCCCGGAAGTTAAGCCAAGGGGAAATCGGCGTGATGGCAGGCTCCCGTAAAGGACTTGGTAATTTTGCAGATTCCTCCCAAGGAGACGAAAACATCATCGAGGTAAATACGGCAGAAACAGCCCAACTCCTGTTTGGCGCCTATAACGAAAAAGGTAACTGGGGGGCTTTCGATGGACAAAAGCGCCGTGGGATTCTGATCTTCAGTATTCCCAATGAGTCTCGACTTTCTGAATGGGCTTTGACCAGCACCCTTTTGCCTGATGTAAACATTCCGGTAAGCGAAAGCGTGTATCCTTATCAAGGGCTCTTGGGGC
>DIPA01000057.1:5198-13854 GCA_002427055.1 Firmicutes bacterium UBA5500
GAGCCCAAAACAGTAACGAGGGTTGGTCTTTCCGATGCTGAGATCCTTGGGGAGCAGGTTCCGGCCCCGGCTCTTACTCTCTATGGCAGCCAGCGCCTCCAGAATGTGCAATCTGAGCCAGACTTCTTTAATGTAATGAATGGGGCAAAATGCCTGCCGAGCATCGGGAGTCCTGAATATTACTATGCGCCGGAGGCAGTCTTAACCCAAGGATGGGGAAGCCAGTATGATCTGGCGATTTTGGCTCACACTATGCTGGCCCGCCTTGGCTACGAGCCTAAGTACGCGGGAGTGAGGCTTACAGATGTCGGTAAAGAAAACCTGCGGCGCCTTGGTGCTGTCGAGGACGTTCCCGAATTCCTTCCGGCGGTTTCCTACACCAACGCTAACGGGGAATTAAGAATGTATGTGCCTGTATTTTGCCGCGACCTCAGCGAGCTTTATGGGCTGTGTCAGCTGACCACCGATCTGGCTGGAGCACCAGAAATTAATCCAGCCAAGGCCAGACTCGTCATTGAAATGACCGGGAAGCTTATCGGCAACGCAGGTATAGCTGCAACCCAAGGCATGATGGGTGATATGGCCGCCGCGCTCGGGGGCGAAGAGGGCGGAAGTGATTTCTATGAGACAGTGCAGGTATTTGAACGAGAGTTTTCCCTGCCGGATATGAGTCTTGACGCTATAGACATTAGTTATATTTCCACTGCCAAAAGTGAGGGCGGAGAGCTTATCTTACCGGTATTAGACACCAGACAGGGACTTCTATACGATGAATCGGGTTGGGTGGATACATCTAATTATGAATTTGAATCCATTACGATCAGATTAGGCGAAGGATCGACTTCACCTGTTGTTCACTCCACAATACTTGGCAAAGATCAAAAGATCACGGAAATTTGCCATACCTTGGCTTGGGGGATTCCGGAGATGAGCAGCGAAGCAGCAATACCCTATGAAAAAATGGTGAAAGCAGAAGCCGCAGCGGCCAAAGATCCTGCTAATTATTCGATAGCCCGTTGGATTGGGCACGCTACGATCAATCGTTTTGTTAGAAACTCTACCGATTTTGGCCGGGAAACTGCCCACAAACTTGAGGTGACCGCCGGACGTATTGATAACCCCATCGCCTTAATCGCCACCATGAAAAGCGATACCAAAAAGGCGGAGGTAGTGGTTGACTTGATGAACCACCGGAACCAGCTCCATAGTGGGGAGGAGGAAGCACAGTGGGCGTATAACCTAATGTGCGGATATCATGCCTCTCTGGCCGAGGCCTCTGCCATACCCACTGGCGAAGGCATCAGCTATCTGGAAGTTTGGAGTCAACTGCCAAAGGACACAAATATGTTCATCCTAGCTCCCATGGAAACGGAGCAATACGAAGAGGCTGTCAGTATTCTTACCGAAAAAAGCTACCCGCCGCTGATGATCAAGCGCCTTGCGGAGCAAGCAGGTAATGGCATGAGAGTATATCTAATGCCTGACAGACCGGCAATTGTGGATGGAATGCCCCGTTGGGCGTGGTTGGAGATTGACCAAGAAACCTACGATGTAATCTCCGTATTTGAGACTGGTGAGCGGGCAGGAATGGGCGAGTACCTGATCGGCTTGTTCCCGGAAAACTGCGCTGAGATTGGGGTAGGTGCTATCGTCGGAATTACCACAGCGGTTTGGGGAGTTAGTACCTTCTCCCTTTCCTTGGATGATTATGAGGATATCAAAAATAACGCCAAGGCACTGTGTGAGGATGTAGGAGCACAGATTGCTAAAGTCACAGGAATAACAGGCTCTATCGGTCAGATGGGTAAACTTGGTGAGCTGATCGGCAAAGAGACTCTGGCCGAGGTGCTGGCAAAAATTACTGAAATGGCGGAGACAGAATGGATTCAGCCCGGTTTTGGCACTGGCTATAAAGCGGCTGTAGATTGGTACTTCAAGAACATGAAATAGCATGCTCTGGAATTTTCGCAAGTTAAGAGTAGCATGCGCCCCAAGCCTAGACGGCTTTAGGGCAGGTGCGAGTAGGCCCACAACCTTTGCCTAAAACGACAAAAACGGCCTCTCATACTAAAGTATGAGAGGCTTTTTCCTGCGATTTCATACTTTAGGTTGATGACCTGCGTCTCATTTTTCCCTAAACTACTTTGTAAAGGGGGCGTGATGCAAATGAAGGCGATCCGAAAACGGCGCAATTGTTACGCAGCGCTTTTTGCCATCGGTGTTTTTCTAGCAACCTGGTTCGCCGTAAAACTGATGATTGTGAAGGCGATTGTCTTTGCAGTCATCAGTCTAGCCTCACTCGTGCTCCTGATTAGGCATAACCGTCTGGTTGTCGACGCCAGCCTGATTTGGGACAACCGCATTCTTGTGGTGCCCTCGGCTGCTCTCTACCTGCCCGGCGGCGAGGGGAAAAAGGATGTGGAGGAAACCATAGTGTCCACTTTCGGCGTTCTGATTGGCAACAAAATCTACAAGTGGGGCAGTGACGGTGTACATGGTGTGCAGCTTTGCGCTATTAAGATTGACCGCGCGTGGATCCATCTTACCTTTGGTGACGGAGCCAAGACTATGCGGGTGGAACTGCTACACGGGTTGGTCGACGAGCAGATGGTGTTGGCTGTGAAGCACAAGCTGTGGAGAGAAACTGGTGTGGTAGCAATGATCAGTGGGTGGTAGCCCACAAGTGAATCTTAACAGGACGAGGAGGGATTGCATGAACAACTTTTGCACAAGCTGTGGTGCGCCTTTAGGCGAAGGCGCGAAATTCTGTATTAGATGCGGTGCCGCCGCTCCAGCGTTGCCAGATGAAGACAGGGCTGCACCTGAAGTGGCTACGACGGACAGTAGCGCTTTGGCTGCAAAGAGTAGTGCGAGAGTCAAAGCAAAAGCTAAAAAGGAGGCAAAGACTTACACAGAAAAATTTTTTACTAACCCAGCTCCCGCCCTATCGGCGGCAGGTGAACTTGCGTTGCCCCTAGAACTGATTCCCTTTTCTACGGTTACTAAAGATGGAGGCTTATTCTCGGTGCTTAGAAGCGGACTAAGCAGCTTTAAGGGCAGCTACAAGCGAGCCTTAAGTGATAAGAAACGGCTAAATGTGGTTATCATGCTTACGGCAATATGGTTGCTGGTAAACGTCTTAGCTGCCCTGGGTATCTTCCCGCTACCGGTTCGCTTGCTCTCATGGCTTACTGCCGCTCGGGGCAGTTTCGTCGGTGGCACAATTGGCAAAGGGCTGGTGGCCGCTTTATTCGCACAAGTTGTTGCCGACAAAAGCACGTTAATGGCCCTGAAAAGCGGTCTGGGACAACTAGGGGGCGTTGTAAAGGGTGGACAAGGGAAGTTCGTACCGCTGTCGCTAGGGGCTGGAGCGGCCCTTATCGCCTGCAATGCGCTGGTGTCTACTAACCTGCAGAATTCAATGGTCTGCATAGCCGGTTTTGCACTTTCAGCCAAAGCGCTGACCCAAAACGGTTTTCTGCGGCGGTTCATCACGGGACTCCTGCCTAAGGCAAAGGATGCCTCTGTAACATCTGTCATGGGAGGCTGGACTATCGGGTTTGCCTTGTTTGCCATGGTGAGCGCACTGCCTGGGGGGCAAAATGGTTACCTGCTTGGAATCCTGTTGCTGATTTCCGGTAGCATATTGGCAGTTACCAAGAGAAACAAGAAGGAGGTGTCTGCAGAATGAAAGCAACAAGAACAAGGCTTTTTGCGGCATGCGCGGTGTTTCTGTACTGCTGCATACTGCTTATGCCGTTGCCGGGGTCTGCCCAAGTGGCAGAAGCACCGAAGGGCTATGTGGATCCCGTTAGCAAGTTGGGCATGAAGCGTGGAGATGTTAATACTTTCGTTGAGTTTTGGGATCGGCTGGAGGAAGTGTATCTGGTGCCCTATGAAGCATATGTAGAGGTTTTTGACAGCCAGCTCGACAGAGCAGAGGGCAAGCGACTTTTTCCGGTGACAGGAGCCCCGCTGGTCATCAAGAGGGGCGAAGTTATTCCTGAATACCGCATAGATCTAAGCTATGGCCCCATTCAATACAAAATGGTTAATAAAACATATCAAAGTACATGCACCGGCGAACTAGTGATGAAGAATATGCAATTTGGTAATACCAAGGCAAACGCAATTCTATACAATAGCGGGGGCTCATGCCTTGTAACAGATAGCAGCGACAGCGGGAGTCATGATTATAACATTGTTTTGATAGAAGCCGAAGATACGATACGCGAGTATCATTTGCCGGAAGCCTCTTTTGCTGCAGTTTGCATAATAGAGTCGGAAGACCCAACGACATTGGTGCTGCGGGTCGATGGGTACAGCCAGAAAGAAACAGGTCGTACTCGAGTCGTTTATGTGAATTTCAGAGTTGCCGGCGCCAAACTGAGCAAGGGGAGCATACCTGTGACAGGCCAAAACGCCACAACAGTTGATACCGAGGCTGGCAAAGACGCGGGAGAGACAGCTGTCAGCATCCCGGCAGCCCTCGCTACTGTCATCATCGGCGGTGGTGCGGCGATTGTCGGGGCGGGTGCAGGCGGTGGCGGTGGTGGAGACGATAACGGTGGCAAAAAGAAAAGCCGCTATAAAATGTGTTTGCGCAAAGACTTTGGCGATGCCATTCGCTATGATAAGCCACCAGTAAGTATCTATGCCCGCATAGTGGAAGTCACCTCGGAGGAAGAAGAAATAGACCGACCGGATCTCACTGCTTCGCTGGACATTTTCTCCGAAAAAAACCTGACGGTAGCTGGGTGCGAGATGGCAGGAAATTATATGGGGGCATTAGTCTCAGCCACCTCGACTCCGGGCGGCCAAAATCCCGACAGCGGCATTGTCAGTATCCGCTTCAACGGGGAGGGTGGCAGCTTTCAAAACAACGTGACCTTCCGACTTGTGGGCGACTCCTATATCTCTCTGGCTAGCCCCAACCTTTCCGTGTTGGTCGGGTCAAAAGAGAAATTCGCCATGCCCATCGAGTTTGTGAACTTTGCAGAGCCACCCACCAATATAGTGTTAGACGGCGATCCGTTGCCTATAGCCGTAGAACAAGATGAAGTAGGAAACTATTATATAGCGGTTACTGATGATACACCAAAACCCGAGACTATCACTAAGTTCTTTGAGGAAATACCCTACACCGTCTCAGCCACTAGTGGGGATGAAACCGTAGAGGCGAGATTTACGGTATTGAAGTGCTACGAAGGACTACTGGCGGATTTTCTAGGAAAAGAAAACGCAATCATGGCTTACAAAAACGAAGAGGGAGAAATGCCCGTCACCCAGATTGGCTTTCAGTTGGGGCAGTGGAATAAGGAACTAAGACGGCTTGACCTAATCGCTCCCACCGCGATGCAGATAGCTTACGAGGACAAAGAAGGCATCTATGAGCTCATCGGCCTGTCCTATGAGCATAGTACGGACCTCAGCACCTCGGAGCACACAGTTTATTCCTTTACGGCAGAAAAATCCCTGCCTTCCCCAGACAAAGTCGCGGGAACACTCTCTTACTCCAGCCAAATAGGCGATATCCAGATGGAAAATGAGGCCACAATCTACTTAATACCGGACTTGTTAACGTATGCCAAAGATTTTGAGCAGGAATTCAAAAACTGCGAAAGGATTATCTTTACTTACATGTCCGGAGAGCTAATGAAGCGTAAGGCCGAAGAGCTGTATAGGGATAAGAACAAACTGGGCCTAGAGGATCTAAAGCTCTTCCGTAAGCACTGCTGGGAAATCGCCAGCCGCATGATACTGCAAAAGAAAGAAGACTACATGCAAGATGTCTACTGGTATGATGAACGCATTGCCGAGCTAGAGCTTACCGTGTTCGTGGGAGACGTAGCCTTTGCTCTCGCCTTGGCACCCGTTGGCGGCCCGATAGCTTCGTTCCTGGCCGATAACGTCAAGGCCACATTCCTGGAGCTATGTGAACAGTATGTGAAAAAGGGTGACGTGTTCACCTGGGATACCCTGCAAGAAATAATCTGGAACCGCTTCAAGCAAGCCATGGGCAGTGTAGACAATTTCATCGGTGCGCCAGAGAAAGCTAGCCCGCAGGTAATGGCAGCTTGGGTATGCTCCTTCTATCTCTACCGGGTGTTCTACCATTGGCACTTTGATAAAGATGAAGCAGGTAACAGCCTGGGCCTTGTAGCGGCACTGGAAGATTCCCTGAAAGACTTGTTGGCTAATAGATCCCTTGCTTTACTAGGAGATTATGTAAAAGAGGTATCCAAAAAAGATGGGATAGATTTTAGCAAGCGGATCAAAGCTGAGGAAGATGCGGCGGAAAGTGCCTTAGTAGGAGCCTTTGATATGGCCGACAGAGGTGCCGCTGCTCTAGATAGTGTCGTAGAGGCAATGGCAGATTTTATAAAGAGTATACAGATCGTTTAGGTGAGAAACGGGTGGCAACAAGCAATCGACTAAGGAGGGATAAGGCCATGTTTTGCACAAATTGCGGCGAGAAGCTACCAGACGGAGCGGCTTTCTGCGCCAATTGCGGTGCGCAGACTACCGAACCCCCATCTCGAAGCGATATACCGCAGCAAGATCATAGGACTTTGGTTGGGTGGTCGCCCAACAGCAACCACCCAGAGATATTAGCAGTCGCCCAAAAGAACAAAAAATCTGCCATGGGCTGCGCCTGGATCTTGATGCTGCTATTTCCTATCGGGTTCTTGCTGGCGGGACTGTTTGTCGACGAGATGCCGCTAAACGAAGCAATGATCATTGGCGTCGGCCTAGGCGTGGTGATGCTGGTGATTAACCTAGTGCGTATCAAAGGTATGAAACGCCCTGTATGGGAGGGTGTTGTCACCGACAAATTCCAAAAAGAGCGTCGTAGGCATAACCGTGGTGATGATAGTTTCGCCTATTATACAGAATTCACCGTTGTCATCAAAACCACCGCTGGAAAAGCAAAGCGTATTATAGAAAGAGATAGCCAAAGGCATATGTACGACTATCTGGCGGTTGGCGACCGTGTCCGCTATTACCCTGCTTTCGAGAGCTACGAAAAGTATGATAAGTCTCAGGATAGAATCATCTACTGCAACGTTTGTCGCATGATGAATCCGATTGCTAATGACCGTTGTAAACGCTGCAATAACCTGTTGTTTAAATAGACGAAACTAGAAAAGGAGGTATGTTTATGGATAATCATCGCTATATAACCCTAGTTGAGGCGGCGGAGGCTGCGGCAGTTCGTTGCAGCAGGTGGCGTTTTGCTACTGCCGACGAAGTGTATGACCGTAACAGTCTGTTAGGTATCGCAGAAATTCACGATGCAGAAAACCCCACCGAAGAGGATAGCTTTTATCTTGTCTCGCCGGGAGGCGCCATCGGTTTTTCAGACGACGGGGAGAGTATCGACTGGCTATTTCTCCCGCAAAATTCCACCGAAGACTTACCTTTGACAGTTAAAACGCAACCTGTTATCAACTTCTGCGCCACCTGTGGCGAACGCGCCCTGCCCGGTGCACGTTTCTGCGGAGCTTGCGGAGCAAAATTGTGTTGATCAACTGATACTGCGTGCAGGTAGTTAGTCACTAACCGAATAACAAAAAACGACCGGCTTAGCACTGGTCGTTTTTTGGTGCGCTAGCTATGGGTATCATCCATCAAACACAAATGTTGAACAACCCTTACTTCCCGATTAACTAGCGGCGCTCGCTCTCTAACAAGTCACGAATGACTACACTGGCCAGTAGCAGACCGGCTGCTGGAGGCACAAATGCAGTGCTACCTGGTAGTTGGCGCGGTCTAGCGGTCTGCCCTACCACTTGTGATTGCTCCTCTTGTTCTGCGAGGTGGGGTGAAGGCGGTTCGGTAGAAAAGACTACTTTGACACCTTTATCAATACCTCGTTTACGTAATTCTTGTCGCATTACTCTGGCTAACGGGTCAACTCGAGTCTTGCTAATGTCAGCGACCTGCAGCAAGGAGGGATCGAACTTATTGCCTGTACCCATGCTACAGATGATCGGTAGATTGAGCGCCTGACATTGTTCAATCAGTATTAGCTTGCTTTGGACAGTGTCGATGGCATCAACAACGTAATCTAAGCCTACTGCAAGTAGTTCCTTTCGGCTTTGTTGATCGAAGAAAGCGTTGATCGGTTCTACTTTGCAATCGGGATTGATTTGCCGGATGCGCTCTGCCATGACATGAACTTTGGGCAGTCCAATTGTGTTTTCGAGCGCAGGCAGTTGCCGATTAACATTGGTCAGCGAAACTAGATCGTTATCAACGAGACGTAGCCGTCCGATGCCGCTACGGGCCAGGGCTTCAGCAGCAAAAGAACCAACGCCGCCGATACCAAATACGGCCACGCTTGCTGACTGCAGTAGGCGAAGACCTGTACTTCCTATTAAAAGCTCAAGGCGGGAAAAGCGATGTAGCATATTAATCATCCTTTGTAGCTTGATTGTTAACATCTTATACTCTGTCATGGCTGTGGTCCAGCAAGTTTGATTGTTATTGCCCCCAATATTTATGGTTCGCTTTGTCGCTTTTGTCAGAGGGGAAACTAGTACCTGGTAAAATAGTAGGCTGGCTGCTGGTGGCGAAACATACGGGAGCCTATGGGAAATATGAATAATAACAACCATGTGTTTATTTATGGATGTGTTGACTCAGCGCGCAA
>DIPA01000048.1:0-257 GCA_002427055.1 Firmicutes bacterium UBA5500
GGTCACATGAATGTGCTTTTGGCTGAGGTAGATGTACCTTATGAACTGATGTGCGAGATGGACGATATTAACCCTGATTTCGCTGAAACAGATGTAGCGATTGTAGTCGGCTCTTGCGACGTGGTTAACCCGGCTGCAAATACAGCCGAAGGAACGCCTATTTATGGAATGCCAGTGCTCGATGTTGACAAGGCTAAGCATGTTTTCGTCTGTAACCTAGATACTAAGCCTGGTTATTCCGGAGTAGATAACCCGCT
>DIPA01000048.1:387-623 GCA_002427055.1 Firmicutes bacterium UBA5500
TATTCCGGAGTAGATAACCCGCTCTATGACTTACCGCATGTGCAACTCCTACTCGGCGATGCCAAGGAATCATTGGACAGGCTGCTTAAGGAGTTTAACGGTGAAGTTGCAGCACCTGCTGAAGCAGCGTCACCTGCTTCGGCAACTGACAGTGAGAAGTCATCGCTCAGCAGCATTCTGCGGGGGGCTAAGAAGGCCATTATTGTGCCTGGTTATGGCATGGCCATTGCCCAAGC
>DIPA01000048.1:819-4384 GCA_002427055.1 Firmicutes bacterium UBA5500
CCGGTTGCCGGCCGTATGCCTGGCCACATGAATGTGCTCTTGGCAGAAGTAGATGTTCCTTACGACAAACTCTGCGAAATGGATGACATTAATCCTGAATTCTCAGAGACCGATGTAGCTATCGTTGTTGGCTCTTGTGACGTGGTCAACCCAGCTGCTAATACGGCTGAGGGAACACCAATCTATGGCATGCCTGTATTGGACGTCGATCAGGCTAAGCACGTGTTGGTGTGCAATCTTGACACCAAGCCTGGCTATTCGGGCGTAGACAATCCGCTATACGAGTTACCGCATGTACAGCTACTGTTAGGCGATGCCAAAGCATCCTTAGAGCAGTTGCTACAAGCGATGACTACTGAAGTAGAAGCGGAACCAACCGCTTCTGAGGAAGTGGCAGTTAGTCCTGCAGACAATGTTTTAGCCACAGCTAAGCATGTCATCATCGTACCTGGCTATGGAATGGCTATTGCGCAAGCCCAGGGGCTGGTTAAGCAGCTGATGGATGCTTTAGAGGCCAATGGGGCTAACGTAGATTTCGCTATTCACCCTGTAGCCGGTCGTATGCCAGGACATATGAACGTTCTTCTAGCGGAAGTTGATGTGCCGTATGACAAGCTCTGCGAGATGGATGACATCAACCCAAGATTCCCGGAAACAGATGTTGCCATCATAGTCGGGGCTTGCGACGTGGTTAACCCAGCCGCCAATACGGCAGAAGGGACACCTATCTATGGCATGCCAGTGTTAGACGTCGATCAAGCCAAGCATGTTATTGTTTGCAACTTAGATAAGAACCCCGGCTACTCAGGAGTTCTTAACCCGCTCTATGACATGCCGCATGTGCGCATTCTACTGGGCGATGCCAAGGCATCCTTAGAGCAATTGCTAGGGGAAATTAACGCCAAGTAGCTTCTATGACGTACTATCGTTTTACATGGGCCCGCACAAGCAATTGAGCGGGCCTTTTTCTTGCCTGATGTAAAGCTGATCGCCAACTTCTGGCTGATTGTCTCATTTCCTTAAGACATCAATTTGGTGGAACAGCGGCCTGAGGGCAGGAATTTAGCCGAGCAAGCCGAACAATTCTTAAGAGGAGGTAGACAACAGGTGAAGGAAGTCAAAGATACTATTAGAGAAGTTCTCAGCGCTATCGTTCCCATTACCACAGTAGTGATAGTGCTTCATCTAACCCTAATCAAGTTGCCGCCTAATGTGTTTGGCCAGCTGTTGATCGGTGCTATATTTGTGTTTCTAGGAATGTTCTTCTTCCTCTATGGCGTTAATATTGGGCTCTTGCCAATGGGACGTCTACTTGGATCAGAATTACCCGCTAAAGGCTCGATTGTTTTTTTCGTGATAGCCTCCTTTTTGCTTGGTATGGCCATTACAGTGGCAGATCCTGATGTCATGGTGTTAGCTAATCAGGTTGCCAGTGTTTCAGACGGAGAGATTAGTCGTCTTTTGCTTATTTTGGTTGTGGCGATTGGCATGGGCTTTTTCATCACAGTGGCCATGGTACGCATTGTCTTAGGAGTACCAATTAAGTACTTGTTAGCCGGTGGCTACGGTCTTTTACTAGTTCTGTCCCTCTTTGCACCAGCGAATTTCGTGCCGATTTCATTCGACTCAGGAGCAGTAGCAACCGGGCCGCTGATCGTGCCTTTCGTACTTAGTTTAGGACTTGGCACTGCCTCAGTACTGCAGGGCAGATCACCGTTACAGGATGGCTTTGGCCTCATGGGGCTCGCATCACTAGGGCCAATTCTGGCCGTCATGCTGTTAGGGGTGATCTACGCTTGAACGAACTGCAGATCTTCACTGGGTTAGGACATACAGCGCTAGAGGTATTTCAAGCTTTGCTACCATTAGTGATTATTTTACTGATTACACCACGCATGATTGAGCTACCGAAGGGTTTCTTAGTCAATACACTGAAAGGTATGCTATTCACTTTCATTGGCCTTACTCTGCTATTACATGGCATTCAGGTCGGCTTTTTCCCAGCCAGTCAGATGATGGGTGAGATCATCGGCAGTAAAGATTACCGCTGGATAGCGATTCCCATCGGAGCCTTGCTTGGTTTTGTGGCTGCTATCGCCGAACCCGGAGTGCGGGTACTAGGAAATCAGGTCGAAGAAGCATCTAGTGGCGCCATTAAGCAGCATATTATCCTCTATACCCTTGCTATCGGCGTCTCCCTATTCGTGGGTTTAGGTATGGCACGCATTATCTATGGTATTCCTTTGCTATATATAGTCATCCCGGGGTATACTCTGTTGATCATATTGTTGCGCTTTACCGAACCCTCGTTTGCGGCTATTGCCTTTGACTCGGGAGCAGTAGTGACCGGGCCAATGGTAGTCACATTCATGCTTTCCCTTGGCGTAGGTATTGCTACAGCTATGGAAAACCGGAACCCAGTTACTGATGGCTTTGGACTCATTGCCCTTATTGCTTTAGCCCCCATTCTTGCTGTCATGTTACTGGGCCAGATCTACAAGAACAAAGACTAGAAAGGTGGTAACCATGCAAGTAAACAATCATGATCTCATCGTCACGATCGTCAAAAGAGGCCATGCCGACCAAATTGTTAAGGCATCAAAGGAAGCCGGAGCAGAAGGTGCTACCATTCTGTATGGTCGTGGTAGCGGTATCCATGAGCAGAAGAAGTTGCTCGGAATTGCCATCGAACCAGAGAAGGATATCATATTGACTGTTATTCACCGTGATAAATCAGATGCGGTTTTGCAGGCCATCAACGCAGCTGGCGAAATGAGCAAACCGGGCACCGGTATCGCGTTTGTTTTAGAGCTAAAGAAAGTGGCTGGGATTTCCCATCTACTGCGAGCACAAGGTAAATAGCGAATTCCTGCAATGTATAGCATTGGCTAGGTGTTTGCAGAATCCTGGGGAGGCGATTACGCCTCCTTTTTTGTTGGACAACATGTTCTTTTCCAGTTCGTATCCCGAGGCAGACTAGCATATAAGTTATATGAGGAGCTTACTGCTTTTCGAGGAAAGGCAAAGGGGGGATGGAGGTTGCAACAATGTTTGGTCATCGGACGCACCAATGTAGGGAAAACGGCCTTTGTGCTGAGCTTTGCCGAGTACTTGGGCCTGAATCGAGTTGAAATAACCTTCAAGTATCCCGATGGCTTTGCTACTAGGCAAGCATTTCGCCTAAGCCAGGCGCGGCAAGAGCTAATTGGGCAGGGTCAGCATAAGACACGCTGTTTACAAGCACTAGAGCTGGACATTCCAGCGGGCAAGAGCAAGAAGACAATCCGGCTTACCGATAGCAGTGGCTTTTCGGAGGGGATTCCAACAGAGAAGTCGGTACGGCAGGGAGTGGCTCAAACTTTACTTGAAGTAAAGCGTGCTGATCTGGTGCTACATATGCTCGATGCAGCCAATACAGCGACAATAGGTGAAGTAGACCGCCAGATTGCAAATTACGCTGAAACGCGAGGAGGCTATGTAATCCTAGCCAACAAAATGGATTTATCCGAGGCGCGAGAGGGCTTAGAGCGTATTCGCAATCAGTTCCCGCATCAGCTTATACTAC
>DIPA01000048.1:4493-6841 GCA_002427055.1 Firmicutes bacterium UBA5500
CCGCATCAGCTTATACTACCTATTTCTGCCCTGCAGAAGCGGGGCTTTAAGGAGGTGAAAGCCATTGTGGCCCATAATCTATAGTCATCTACTGGGAGTCGGTTCAGCGTTTTGCGTAGGGTGGGCTATTCGGCTGCTAGATGATGCTTTAGACCAAGATACTGATCTCATTCTGGGTAAGCTAAACTGGAGTATACGGCTAGGTGTGGGCACAACAGCCTATGCCCTTTATGCCCTAGCACTGTCTGTCTTACTCGATGCTGCCACTGGCGTCTGCCTACTCGCAGGGGCCTATGCAATTGGCATGTTAGGAGACACACGTCTCCTACCCAGTAAACTTCCGGGCTACCTAGAAGGAGCACTACTCTGGATAGGTGCTGCTTGGCGTTTCGGCTTGGCAAAAGCTTGGGTCGCTCTGGGTATCATGATAGCAGTACAACTGATCGATGATTTGCTCGATAGAGGGACTGATCAATGGTTACGAGCAGGAAATTGGTCCATCAAGATCGGTATCGTTGGTACGATCCTAATTTGCCTTGCTCTAATAACTTTAATCTACTGGCTAGATGCCTGGCTATTGCTCTATGCTTCACTTAGCTTTACCTATTTTCAGATACAAGAACGGGTAAGAAAGCAGTGAGTATTTATATTACTATAGTTTTTTTTGCCCTGTGTATTGGCTACTTTATGGGGCGCCATGTAGGCTGGCAAGAAGGGATGGAAGAGGCGAGACTATACGCACCGTTGGAATTACGAGTTAGGGCTCTCAATGAAGGCATTTGTCCACTATGCCAGACTACATTCGCTACCGATGCCAATTGTGAAGAAACTGACACCTAGCTCTTACAAACGTTTGGATAACAGGATATTGTAATCAACTTAACGAATAGACATACAAAAGGCAGCAAGAAGGGGGGGATTACCCTGCAGATTAAGCTCAAGATATATGGTGACATCAACCATCATCTGCCCAAGGGTACAAACCTAGCAGACATGTCAATGCAACCTGTTACCATATTGCGGGAGTTAATCAGCTCCCTGCGCATCCCGCAATATGCTATCTGGCGTGTCAAGGTAAATGGAGTAGAAGTTTCATTTGACCACCATTTACAGGATGGAGATACGGTAGAAATTTTTGCACCTGGAGACCCTAACTAGACACCCTTAACCCAAATCTTACCCAAGTTAGCCGCATGGCACTACCATGCGGCTAACTGCATTTAACAACAGCCAAGAGAATTATCGGTTGCGACTTGAACTTGGTATTTGGGCCTGCTTGGTTGCTATGCTAAACTGAACATGGTTACATATCGCTACAAGGAGGTGTATTCGCTTTGCTAAACAGCGATACGCATAAAGATAAGGCCATCATTGCCGCTCTTGACCTTCCCGGCCAACAGGCTGATCTGGAAGAACTAGCAGCTCTAGTTGATGCAGCTGGGGCCGAAGTAGTAGGGGAAGTAATTCAGAGTCGCCCTAAACCAGATCCGGCCACCTACTTTGGTAGTGGCAAAGTCGAGGAAATTGCTACACTAGCCACGGCGACCGACGCTAGCATGTTGATCGTAGATAGTGAGCTGGCACCGTCGCAGATTCGCAACCTCGAAGACCAAACTGAACTACATGTGCTAGACCGCAGCCAGCTAATTATCGACATCTTTGCTCAGCGCGCACGTACTTATGAAGGACGTTTACAAGTAGAGATAGCTCAATTAGCCTATGCTTTGCCACGTCTTACGGGGCGCGGCACTGAGATGTCACGCTTAGGCGGAGGTATCGGCACGCGTGGTCCGGGGGAAAGCAAACTGGAATATGATCGCCGACGCATTCGCGAGCGGATGCGAGAGTTACGCAAGGAAGTTGATGAAATCAAGCGCCACCGCGACCTCTTGCGCGCTAATCGTGTACGACGAGGACACCCTTTAGTGTGCTTAGTCGGTTATACCAACGCCGGCAAATCTACCCTGCTCAATGCCTTGACTGATGCAGAAATTTTCGCTGCCGACATGCTATTCGCTACCCTTGACCCAACAACACGAGTGCTAGCATTGCCTGACGGACAGGAGGTAGCCATCACCGATACGGTTGGCTTCATCTCACGCCTACCACATATGCTAGTAGATGCTTTTCATGCCACCTTAGAAGAAGTACAGGAATCTGATCTGCTGCTGCATGTTGTAGACACAGCTAACGAGCAGTTTCCTGAGCAGATGAATTCAGTGCAGACCGTATTGGAAGAGCTGAAAGCCAGCGACAAGAAACAGATTGTCGTCTTCAACAAGGCCGATTTGCTGCCCGACCCGACACAATTCTTGCCACCTTTCAGTGATCACCCCCAGATAATAGTT
>DIPA01000048.1:6972-7452 GCA_002427055.1 Firmicutes bacterium UBA5500
CCCCCCGATAATAGTCTCGGCTCATACAGGGGCAGGACTTGCTGAGCTCAAGCAGCTGATAGCTGACCAATTGCCTGATGCGCCACAGCGGGTGACTTATCTTCTGCCGCACAGCAGGGGAGAGGTAGTTAGTTGGTTGCACCGCCAAGGAGAAGTTGTGGCTCAAGAATACGAGGCAGAAGGAGTTAGAGTAGTGGTAGACCTGCGCTATGCGCAAATTAGGCAAGCCGCCAAACAATTTGACGTGCTACCTGCAGAAGGAGTGCTAGAGATAAACAATGCAGAATAACTTATGGCAACGTTTTGGCGTTAAGCCTGAGCTAGTCGCCTTAGCCGAGAAAGTAGAAATAGAAATACTACCTTTGCAGCAGAAGATCGCCGGCAGCGTAGCGCATAACCAAATGCGAGTGATTGCTGCTCTGCAGAATCAGCATTTGTCCGATTGGCATCTGAATGGATCGACCGGTTATGGCTATGGTG
>DIPA01000048.1:7525-11248 GCA_002427055.1 Firmicutes bacterium UBA5500
ACAACCGGTTATGGCTATGGTGACATGGGCAGGGAGGCGATAGACGCAGCCTTTTCTGAAATCATGCAGACCGAGGCGGCATTGGTAAGGCCACATTTCGTCTCAGGGACACATGCCATTGCCTGCGCCATGTTAGGCAACCTACGCGCAGGGCAGGAGCTAATCTTAGCCTCAGGCATGCCTTACGACACGCTAGAGAGCGTAATTGGACTACGCCCGGCACCACTTGGCAATTCCCTATTAGATCTAGGTGTTAACCACAAAGTTATTCCCTTAGACGAAAATGGCCAAATCGACCTGGCTGCCGTGCGCGCAGCGATCACCCCACACACCGGTATGGTACACCTACAGCGCAGCCGCGGCTATTCAACTCGACCAGCGCTAACGCTACCTCAAATCAAACAGGTGGTAGAGCTTGCGCATAGTGCAAACCCAGATATTATAGTCTTCATCGATAACTGCTATGGTGAATTTGTAGAAACAGAAGAACCGGGGGCAGTAGGAGCGGATTTACTGGCCGGCTCACTGATCAAGAACCCGGGTGGGGGACTAGCCATTAGTGGAGGCTATATAGCCGGACGGGAAACCTACGTGGCCAGAGCAGCAGAGCGCCTGACTGCACCGGGACTTAGCAATGAGATGGGAGCTACCTTCGGGCAACTGCGCCCAATGCTGCAAGGGCTTTTCCTTGCGCCCAATGCAGTAGGGGAGGCCCTAAAAGGAGCCATTTTTGCTGCCGCTCTCTTTCAAGAGCTAGGCTTCGCCGTATCACCGTTACCGGAAGCAACTCGGCATGACATTATCCAAGCAGTGCAGTTTAACAGCTCAGAGCAAGTGATTGCTTTCTGCCGAGGCATTCAGGCAGCAGCACCGGTTGATGCCCATGTGCGGCCCGAGCCGGGCGATTTACCTGGTTATACCGACCCGGTTATCATGGCCGCCGGTACTTTCGTTCTAGGTGCCTCGCTGGAGCTTTCGGCCGATGCGCCTCTCAGACCGCCCTACAACACCTATTTCCAGGGTGGCCTCACCTATGCTCATGCCCGCCTGGGCGTGCTCATGGCCGCCAGTCGCGTGCTCAGCTGCTAGCAGAAGGCTTTCTGAGGAACCTTAATGTAGGGGCGAGGTCATGCTGGGAGCGCGTGAGGCCTTCGGGGGCGATAAGTCTGTTGCAAATTTACACGTTCACAGAAAAAGGAAGAGCCCATGCGGGCTCTTCCTTTGCATTTTACCGGTTAATGAAGCATATGCTTGTCCTAGAAGAGGCGGAAGACACCAATCACTCTACCTAATATCTTGACGTTCTGAGTAAGAATGGGAGAGAGAGCACTATTCTCTGGCTGTAGACGAACGTGCGTTTTCTCTTTATAGAAGGTCTTTACGGTGGCCTCATCGCCTAATAGAGCAACTACTATGTCACCATTATCAGCTGCACTCTGCTTACGTACAATAACGTAGTCACTATCGAGAATTCCTGCCTCAATCATCGAGTCGCCTCGTACCTGCAGAATAAATACCTCTTGATCACGAATTACTTGGCGGGGCATCGGGAAATAATCCTCAATATTCTCAACCGCCAAAATGGGGGCACCAGCTGTAACTCGACCGACAACAGGTACAGCTACCGCATCTACCACAGTTTGAAAGTCATCGTCTAAAATCTCAATTGCCCGTGGTTTAGTGGGGTCACGTCTAATCATGCCCTTGTTCTCCAACGAGTTCAAATGACTATGTACCGTTGCACTAGAGTTCAGTCCCACGGCTGCCCCAATCTCGCGTACAGAGGGGGGATAGCCTTTTTCTCTAACAGCCTGCTTAATGAAATCTAGAATTTCTTCTTGCCGCCTTGTTAAATTGGGTTTCACAGCCTCACACCTCACCCATCGTATTCGACATCAGTATAGCATTGCTAACAACTGGTGTCAAACATTAGTTTGCTTTTGCTCTTGACTCTGTTAGAATACAAGCTATAATGTATATAGAACACTTGTTCGGGGGTGCATTGAAGTGAGAAATCGACGCACAAGTTCCAAGGCTAGAAATAAAAGTAAGAGGACTAAACCAGGCCTACTATCAGTAATCTGCATTTTGGGCCTAGCGCTAGTCGTGCTAGGATATACCTTTGCCCAACGGGGAGCGGCGTGTGACAAGCAGGCCTTGCGTGAGTACGTAGTTCAACCAGGCGACACACTATGGGGCATTGCTAAGGACCATATATCGCAACAGCACGATATCAGGGTTTTTGTAAAACGCCTACAAGTGGTAAACAACCTTTCTGGTCCAATTATTCAACCGGGCCAATCCTTACTGCTACCTACACCCTAAAAGCTAGCGCATATTGAGGCCTATTTGGGCCATGCTATACTTGAGCCTGCCAGAAAAGGAGGTGAGGGTATGGCTGATAAGCGTATCCCGTGGCACGCGCACGAATTCACGCCGGAGGTTGTTTCTGGCATTATTCCAGATGGGATGAACGAGTTCATCTACCCAGACTATCCGGATCTTCCTTATCCGGACAGTGTCAATGACGTAACCTGGTATCGGGATCCTCTTATCAATAACGATGAACCAGATCCCAGGCTAGATAGCGATTGGGCACCAGTCGAGGATAACTCATGGCTTTTTCCTTACGGCCCTCATTATCCACCGTCTAATTGAACTAAGCAGCCCTTGCCCACCGGCAAGGGTTTTTCTTAACTAGCTTGTGTTCGCCAATAACCATACTATCCGCAAAATACCTTGAGCAGCTTTCCGCAATAACTCGGGTCTAAGCTCGTCGAAAGTATCCGTCGTCTGGTGGCGATGGGGATGATAACGTACTTGGTAAGCCCAGCTTAGCGTCACACTGGGCATACCGGCCCGAGCGAAGGAACGAGAGTCTACTGCACCAAAGCGTCGCCTGACCACGTTTGACTTGAGCCCTGCGTCTGTGATGATCTGCCTAACCTGCCGCACCAATTGTCGGCCGGAAGGACGCGATGGCTCCCGCCACACATCAAGAGAATTGCCGCCGGTTCCACCCATCATGTCCATATTCACCACACGGCAACGCTGGGCCAGCCCTTGCCGCCGTAGCAGTGCTGCCAGAGCCTTGCTACCACTCAAGTTACGTTCTTCACCTGATGTTAAGACGAACGCCACGTTATGCTGGGGTGCCTGCGGTGCCAGAGCAACACAGCGCGCAGTCTCCAGCAAAATCGCCACACCGGCAGCATTATCGTCTGCGCCTGGGTATAGGGTACTGTGTTTTACACCTAGATGATCATAATGGGCCACCAGCAGTATCCACTGGTCAGTGGTACCCCGCCTGACTGCAATGACATTTTGACCTCTTATCTTTGTCTTCTGCACACTGAAGCTATGCCTAAAATCGGTAAGGCCTAGCTCTGTCCAAGGTTTGAGTTGCCATAAAGCTAGTTGACTAGTCAAATAGGCAGCTACTTGTCGCTCACCTTCTGTACCAACAGCACGCCCCTCATAAGCAGGAGAAGTTAGTTCTCTTATATGACCCAGCATCCTGGCTTGATCATAGCCCCCGCAAATTTGCTCTAGCTCGGTTGACAGAAGTTCTGGCTGGTTAGCAAGTGGACGTCGGGCCGGCTGGCAGGCTAGGCATAGGCTATATATGCAAACAAAAACGCAGACAAGAAGTAGTATCCTGTAACGTCTTTGTGACAAGAACACCACCTCCAAGCTGTAACTAGGACTTCACTAGTTAGTGTT
>DIPA01000048.1:11326-16212 GCA_002427055.1 Firmicutes bacterium UBA5500
AAGGACTTCACTAGTTAGTGTTGCCCTGCAAGCGGTGGCCGAATGCTCGGAGGCAAAAGATGGTGAGACAACGTTGTATGACATTTTAGGGATGATATAATGAGTTTGGGATAGCGAAAGGAGGCCGAACCGTTATGCGTGCAATCATCTATGCTCGGGTAAGCACCGAAAATGTGCAACAAGAGACTAGTTTGGAACGACAGGTTGCCGAATTGACCTCTTTTGCCACAAGCAGTGGTTGGCAAGTAGTAAAAGTAATTGAGGAACAGGGTAGCGGTTTTGCTGATGATCGAGAAGGTTTCCTTAGTGCATTAGATTTGCTACGCAAGCGTCGCGCTGACTGTCTGTTAGTGCAAGACGATAGTCGTCTGGGGCGAGGTAATGCTAAACTAGCCTTACTCTACCAAGTGCAGAAATATGGCGGGCAGGTGTTCACGCTAGAAGAGCAAGGACCGCTCGGCCTATCGGAATTAGAGCAAATGGTACTGCAAGTGTTGGGAGTGGTAGAGGATTACCAAAGGCGCTTGATCAACCGTAAGATTGGTCGTGGGGTACGCCGAGCAATTAAGGAAAAGGGATTTAGGCCGGAACAGAACTTGGCTAACAAAGGCGGGGGCGGCCGTTCTCGTATCGATGCTCCGTTAGCAGAGATCGTTCGTCTACGCCAACGCGGGCTCACTTTTCATGAAATTGCGCTGACTCTACGCGGCATGGGATTTGCCATTTCTAAGGCCACTGTGCATCGTAGGTATCAGGAATGGGAAGCAGAACAAGAGAACAACGCCTAACGTGCTTGCTGATGCTGGGAAATAGATATTTCCCGGGCATAGACATACAGTCTGCTGTTTCGAGCATATTTGACAGTAACTAGGGAAAAACCTGACTTGTATTGCCCCGAAATCTATTCGAGACGAGGTGCCACCCATTGAACATAACTGCAATCAAGGCATGGGCAGAAGCTAAGATGCTACAGGCAGATGAAAGCCCGCTAGAACCTGGCTACCGCTGGTACCACGGGGTACGAACAGCCAAGCTAGCGGGCTTGTTAGCTGAGCAAATGCAACTAGATGTAGACAAAGACATTCTTGAACTAGGCGGCCTACTACACGACGTAGGTAAGGCTGGCTATCGGGGCCCTGATCCACACGGGATACGGGGTGCCAGGCTAATCCGAGCAGAAATAGCACACTTGTTTCCGCCAGATAAACTAGAGCGCGTGGCATCCATTGTGGCTAACCATTACCAGCGGCCCAACAGTAAGTATTGGCGGGGCAAAGAAGCGCCCGAGTTTCCGGCAGAAGTACTGCTGGTGCAAGATGCCGACATACTTGACCATCTCGGGGCCAATGCCATTTGGCTGGCTTTTCGCTATGGCGCCAAAGAACTCCGCAATCAAGAGGCAGCCATTCAGCGTTTTTACCAGGTCGACCCACCGTGGCACCAGGAATCTTTAGCTTCTCTCAACTATGCTGCCAGTCGCCAAGAGCTCGAGCATCGACTAAAATTCCTAGAACACTTTTATATTCAATGGAAACGAGAAGAACGAGGAGAACTAACGTTCCACCAAAACTAGGCTGCCTGCAACTGGATTTCGTATAGCTTGCGGTATAAGCCGTCTTGCTGCAGCAGCTTTGCATGTGTGCCTGATTCTACGATGCGACCATCAGCCACAACGTGGATACAGTCTGCGTTTTCTATGGTAGATAAGCGGTGGGCTATGACCAATGTGGTACGCCCCTGCATTAGTCGGGTTAAGGCTTCCTGTACCAAGTGCTCTGATTCGCTATCAAGGCTAGAAGTAGCTTCATCAAGCAGCAGCAGGGGAGCATCCTTGAGCACAGCCCGAGCGATGGCAATCCGCTGGCGTTGCCCTCCTGAAAGCTGGGTACCACGTTCACCTACCTGAGTGCTATACCCCTCAGGCAACTCCACAATAAAGTCGTGCGCATTGGCCGCCCGCGCTGCCTCGTATATTTCATCCGCCGTAGCATGCGGCCTGCCATAAGCGATGTTTTCATATACAGTGCCGGCGAACAGATAAGAATCTTGTGGCACAAATGCAATCTGTTCCCGCAATTGTTCGAGAGTATAGTCGCTCAAAGGGCGGCTCGCAAGATAGCATGTTCCCGTATTAGCCTGATAAAAGCCGAGTAGTAGCTTAAAAATGGTAGATTTGCCTCCACCACTCGGCCCCGCCAAAGCTACAACACTACCGGGTGCAACTTGCAGATTGATACCAGATAATACTTGATGTTGTGCATCATAGGCAAAAGCAACGTCGTGCAAGCTCACCATGGCACCATTGGCAGTCATATCCGCAGTAGCCCCATTGCTCACTAGTTGCTCCACCGGCTCATCCAAAACAGCAAAAATGCGATCTGCAGCCCCCAATGAGCTCTGTAATTTAACCCATAATTCGCCTAGCCGCCGCATGGGATTAGTAATCCCATTACAAAGCTGCACTGCTGCAACTACTTCACCGGCAGTTAACTCCCCTAACAGCATCAGATAACTACCGCAGGCTAACACAGAAAGGAAAGTGGCCGATGCGAGCGTGTCATTACTGACAACATTAATGCCCTCTCTTCTAGCCACAACTATTCCTAACCTGCGAGTATCGGCATTGGCTGCGGCATAGTCGGAAGTAAAGTGCTGCTCCAGGTTATAGGACCGTATGATTGGCATACCTACTAAAATATCCTTCAGGCGTGCATTGAGCGTGGCTAGGCTAGCTTGCGCCGCGGCGCTCGCTTGGCGCATAGGGGCGGCAGCATAACGATTAAGCAAAATAGGAACCGTACCAAGAAAAAGCACCAGAATGACAAGCTTCCAGCTGATTAAGCCCATGATGAATGTACAGCAAATACCGGTAATTACTGCGGATAGGAAATCAAACAAGTCACTGCCTATTGCTGCAAAAGCTTTAGTAACATCGTTGGTCATGCGCGTAACTAAGTCTCCCGAATGGTTTTCCTCATGATAGGACATAGGCAATGCTTGGCTATGCTCAAATAGATCTTGTCGTAGATCAACGGCACCGCTTTCTACAGCATTAGCTAGCATGCGCATCGCCCCAGGCATGAGGGCTGATGAGACTAGGAGCGCTAAGCCAAACCAGAGAACACTGCTAAGTAACTGGCCCAAACTACCTATGATTGCGGCATCAATGAGCAGCTTTAGCATAAGAGCTACCAGAACCTGCCCTGTTGCCTCAACCAGTATCAAGTAACTCCCTCCAACCAAGTAGCCCTGCCAATGCCTCGTCAAATAGCCGAGAAGACGCCCCATGATAGACCTTTTTCTCCCTTGCATTGCTTCCACTCCCTCTAATTACCTACCGCAACCGCTGAAGATGTGGCTTCGTTGGCAAACTGCTGAGCATAGAGCCGAGCATAAAGGCCACCTGCTTGCAGCAATTCGGCGTGTGTACCTATTTCGGAGATAACTCCCTGATCCAATACCACAATGCGATCTACATCCTTAATGGTAGACAGACGATGAGCGATAATAACTGTGGTGTGCCCCTGGCTTAAGCTTTGAATAGCTTGCTGCACATGAGCCTCCGACTCAGTATCTAAGGCGGAGGTGGCTTCATCCAAAAGTAGTATCGGTGCATCCTTTAGAATGGCTCGCGCCAGTGAAATGCGCTGCTTCTGTCCGCCGGAGATACCGGTACCGTATTCGCCTAGATGCGTATCATAGGAGTCAGGCAAGGCGTCAATGAAGTCGTGAGCCGCGGCAATAGCGGCCACCTGTCTCACAGCCCCTGTATCTCGGTTCAGATCACCATAGGCTATGTTCTGCGCCACAGAAGTGGGGAAGAGCAAGGCTTCTTGCGGTACATAGGCGATCGCCTTACGGACTGAGCTCAGGCTTAACTGATCAAAATTCTGCCCAAAAAAGCGGATGTTACCTGATTGCGGTTGACGAAATCCCAGTAAGAGCGAAAAGAGAGTGCTCTTGCCCGAGCCGCTGGCACCAACAATTGCCACCTTTTCACCGGTCGTGATCTGTAGATTCAGCCCGGTGAAAACTTGTTTGGCGGGATCATAGGCGAAATAGAGGTTCTCCAGCTCGATGGCATAGGGTACCGACTTAGATATAGAGAGTTCACTACCGCTACTACGTTCTACGGGCAAGGCCAAAACCTCGAAGACTCTCTCAGATGCGACTAACCCCGCCTTAGCTTGAGCTAAGCTACGAGCCATTTGATTAAGTGGCCAAGTTAGGTTATTGAGCAAGTTAACCATAACGAGCAACTTGCCCAAAGTTAAGCGTCCCATGATAACCTCATAGCCCCCCAAGCCAAAAAGCACGAAGACCGGCATCAAAGTAAGGGCCATCATCGAACCGCTGAGTAACCCCCTAAAGGTGGCCACTTGTACTGCTTCGTCAGCAACCTGTTGGTTACTAGCGTGAAAACGCCCCCCCAGGTACTCTCGTAAATTGAAGGCTTTGCTGACGATGATGCCGGCTAACGAGTCCTGCGCCAAAGCATTAACGGCCGCTAAGCGAGCTTGCATGTTAGTGATGTGCTGGCCTAAAGGCTTACTGAGCTTATTCGCCACAAAGCTAATTATTGGGACAGTAACCAGCACAGCTAGGGTAAGGCGCCAAGAAATCGCTAGCATCATGATTAGGGCGCCTAGGAAACCAAGGCCACCGCGAACTAGGTTAACCCACTCTTGCGCTACCAGTCCCTTCATCAGGTCAATATCACTGCTTAAGCGTGAGATGAAGTCCCCGCTATGCTTCTGCTCCAGTTCCGATGTCAAAGCACGGCAAAGAGTACTAGTAGCGGCTTGTCGTACATCGTAGACCATTTTTTCCGCTGTTCGCCTAGCTAACTGATAGCGAATGTAGAAGGCTACATCCGCCAATAGCCT
>DIPA01000048.1:16306-17451 GCA_002427055.1 Firmicutes bacterium UBA5500
AAGGCTACATCCGCCAATAGCCAAGTAACCAGAAGGCCATGAAAAGCGCATAAGAAACTGCTCTGATCGGCCATGAGGCCGGTATCTAATGCCTTTCCTAAGAAATGCGAAGCCAACAAATCGGCTACCACCTGCAGGCTGATAAACAAGGTAGCTAGAATCAAAGATACTTGGTAAGGCCGCAGATACCGCCACAAGCGACCTAGTTGAGTTGGCCGCTGCTCCCGCCCGTTCATACTTAATCATCCCCCTTGCTAAGTTTAGCTCAAACCTTAATCTTCTTAAGCTAAGCTTAACCAGAGTTTTATATATTGTCAAGTAATATCAACTAAATCAAGGTCCAAAATTAATATTGTTACCACCTCTGCATGAGGGCAGTAATTCGTTTTTCCCCTGTCAGATACGCTGATTTCTTCTGCTTATTACGAGCATTAGTTGGCAGCGGAGGGGAAGAAGCAAGCGCAAACCCCCTAGCTTCAGCGCTTACGTGTGCTATACTGGAAGGGAAAAGGATGATGTAGCCATAATCACATGACTCAATTATCTATTTCTGGTGAGCGGGAGGTAGGGCAGATGACTAAGATACTAGTTCTAGAAGACGAAGCTTCTATTCGCAGTTTTATAGGTATCAATTTACGACGACAGGGTTTTATTGTAGTGGAGGCGGCAACAGGGGAAGAAGCCATCGCCATTATGCGCGACCAGCCGGATATTCAGCTAGCGTTGCTTGATATCATGCTACCGGGCATCAGCGGACTGGAAGTCTGCAAGGAGTTACGACAGTTGCGTCCCCAAATGGGCATTATAATGCTCACAGCTAAAGGGCAAGAACAAGATAAGGTGTCCGGACTAGAATTAGGAGCCGACGACTACGTGGTAAAACCCTTTAGCCCTGCAGAACTTGTGGCGAGAGTTAACGCATTGCGCCGTAGACTGCCAGACCAATCAGGCGCAGCTGCCTTGCCAGAAATTAGCAGCGGACCTTTCTTGTTATGCATGGGTGAAATGCGGCTCTATAAGCATGACGAACCGATACTTATGACGCCTACAGAACTAGCCATTATGCAACTCCTCATGTCGCATGAGGGACAGGCGGTTAGCCGCAGCCAATTGCTTGATACTATCTGGGGAGCGAACTATATCGG
>DIPA01000048.1:17540-19072 GCA_002427055.1 Firmicutes bacterium UBA5500
AGTAGTTGACGTTAATATTAGGCGCATCCGCCTCAAGATTGAGGACGACCCTAGCACGCCTCGTTACATCGAAACGGTTTGGGGCCATGGATACCGTTGGGATGGGATGCAGCTTGACTAGCTTAAAACGCCGCCTAATCATTCACTATACTTTAATTGTCTTCGTTGCTGTGTTAGTACTCGAATTCCTGTTTGGTTATAGCATAAAGGCCTATCATTTTAGTTCAACAGAGCAAGCTCTGCGGGAACGGGTTCTGCTTGCAGCAAACTCACATGAAAACTGTTTGGAAGGTGTGGACCTACAAGAAGGAGTACAGCTTCTACTTGAGCGCATAGATACCAGTAATACCATTTTAGTAGAAGTGTTTAACCTAAAAGGCGAAGTACTAGCGCGTACGAGCGAACCGTTACCTAGACGTGTCGAGGGCGAGCCCGATTTGCAGGCTGCCCTAAGGGGCGAAGTGGGTGTTTGGCGTGGGCAAAATTACGTCACCAGTGAGCGAATTCAGTCTGTCTGCGTACCTCTTTATGTATCCGGCCAGCTCGCAGCAGTGCTTCGCTATGTCATATCATTAGACCCTACCCATCAGCTGATAAACACTTTACTGTTTTATTCCACAATTATAGGAGTAGCAATCGTGGCGAGCACGCCTGGTGTATTCTTACCCTTAGTTAGGAATGCGTTAGCACCGCTAGCAATGCTTAGCACAACTGCCGAGCAACTAGTTAAATCGGAATACTCAGCACGACTCGTTAAGCCTAGTGAGGTCGAATTCAGTAAAGTAGCCACCGTTTACAACACAATGTTTGACCAAATTGACCGCACCGAACAAGTGCAAAATGAGTTTATCTCGTCCATATCGCACGAGCTACGCACTCCTTTGACGGCCATCAAGGGTTGGGGGGAAACACTTAGCTCAGGCGGATTAGAAGACAAGGAAGAGATTGCATTAGGCCTAGAGATCATTTGTAAAGAGGCTGAACGTATGATTGGTTTGGTTGAAGACTTACTTGACTTCTCACATCTGCAGGCAGGGCGCATCAGTCTCAGTTTGGAGAAGGTAAGTATCAACCATCTAGTAGGCGAAATACACGACTTACTCTCTGTCAAGGCTGCCAAGAAGTCGGTTACACTGGCCATGGAACTCGGTGGACTACCTGAAATAGAAGGCGATAGCAACCGCCTCAAGCAGGTACTACTTAACTTACTTGATAACTCACTTAAGTTCACCCCCATGGGTGGCTCGATTACCATACGTACCCATCGGTTTGGCGAGACAATTGAGGTAGATGTCATCGATAGCGGCCCAGGCATAGCAGCGAAAGATTTGCCCCATATTCTCAGCAAGTTTGTCAAAGTAGACGGGCGTTCACCCGGAAGCGGTTTGGGACTGTCCATAGCCAATGAAATTGTGACCTTACACGGCGGACAACTACTGCTGAGCAGTGAAATTGGCAAAGGCACTACCGCCACCGTGCGCTTACCGATTAGCAGCGTTCATGAGGCCGGGCATTAGTCTAGAGCTTCGCTT
>DIPA01000048.1:19153-19323 GCA_002427055.1 Firmicutes bacterium UBA5500
AGGCCGGGCATTAGTCCAGAGCTTCGCTTCATGTGGGAGACTTGAAAAGCCGGGACACTTTTCGTGCCCGGCTTTTTGCTTTTGGTCACATTTTTACGTCGCTCGAAAGAAGAAAGAGCTACTACCTTGGTATGCTCACCCAGTAGATTCGAGACTGCTGATAAAGGTCG
>DIPA01000048.1:19341-22003 GCA_002427055.1 Firmicutes bacterium UBA5500
CGGACTGCGAGGGACTTTTTCAGCGGTCTCGTAGATTCCTCGTTGCCTAGGCTTTAGCAGCTTGCTTGACAATAGCCACTACTAGTTCTGCCCCGGCTACTAATTGCTTAATGCTAATAAACTCTTCCTTAGAGTGTACCTTTTCCATACCGATACCGAGGATAACCGAAGGCAAACCTTTACCAACCAAGATATTAGCATCGCTGCCGCCGCCTGTTGGCGTTAGGACAGGGGAGAGGCCTAGTGCTTTTACTGCTTCCACTACCAACTGCACAGCCTGATCATCTTCGCTGAGGTTCATAGCTGGGTAACTCTCTTCTACAGTAATGTCTGCCGTAACGCCAAAGCGCTTGGCCGCCGCTTCGAACTCGCCTACCATGTGGTCAACCTGAGTAGCTAACTTACCTTCGTTGCGACTGCGCACTTCACACAACAAGGTTACTTCGGCGGGAACGATGTTGGTGGCAACACCGCCCTTAATTGTACCGATATTGCAAGTGGTTTCCTCGTCAATTCTACCCAGGTTCATGCGCGTAATAGCGTCAGCTACGACAACGATAGCGCTAATACCTTTCTCGGGCTCAATGCCGGCGTGCGCTGGCACGCCATTGACCGTGACCGTGATCTTCCTCTGAGCGGGAGCGGAGGGTATTATGGTCCCTACATCGCCACCGCCATCAAGAAAATAGGCAGCGTCAGCCTTGACTAGGCTACGGTCAAGATTCTTGGCTCCCTTCAGACCGGCCTCTTCGGATATAGTAAAAAGCAGTTCTACATCGCCATGTTCCACATTTTGCTCCTTGAGTACACGCACGGCCTCCAGCATTTGCACAATTCCGGCTACGTCATCCGCGGCAAGAATGGTTGTACCGTCACTATAAATGACGCCATCTTTGATCCGGGGCTTGATGCCAAATCCAGGAGTAACCCGATCGAGGTGTGCGGCAAACGCTACCGTAGGGACATTCTTTAGCGTCCCGGGCAGTCGGGCAATTAAGTTGCCTGAGTTACCGCCAATGGCAGCGCCGGCATTGTCCTCAACTACCTCAAGACCAAGCGCTGTTAGCCTAGACTTCAATGCATCAGTTAGTAGACGTTCCTGCCCTGACGCACTATCAATTTGCACTAGTTCCAAGAATTCTTGCACTACGCGTCCTTGATTGATCATCAATATGCACCTCCCAATGTATGGCGGGTACAACGTACCCACCACCTTTCTTCTGCATTGTGTCACCAGTTACCTGCCATTATTTGATTGAGAATAAACAGGACATTTTCTGTGCGAGCTCTTGCATAATTACCTCTATCCATGTATAGTTATGCTATATTCATTGGAAAGGAAGATACAACATGAAATTGCTAAATAGGATAAGTAGACTTATATGCCTGTCTTTAGTACTAGCATTAATCCTAGTAGGCTGTACGCCAAAGACAGAGAATGCCTGGCAAAAAATACAAGATGCAGGTGTGATTACTGTCGGTACTAGCCCCGACTACCCGCCTTTTGAGACTGTCGACGACGCAGGCAATATTATTGGCTTTGACATTGATCTTATGCAAGCAATAGCAGCAGAGATGGGTGTCACAGTGGAGTTTAAGCCAATGAACTTCGATACCATCGTAACGGCTGTACAAAGCGGTCAAGTTGACATCGGCATGTCAGGGTTCTCTGTTGATCCTGAGCGCGATGTAGATTTCAGCGATTCCTATTATAGTGGTGGACAAGTATTGCTAACTACCGCTACTGCTGGTATTGAAAGCGCGGCAGACTTAGATGGTCAAACGGTAGCTGTGCAAATGGCTACTACCGGCGAAAAAGCAGCCAAGACTATCACAGGTGCTAACATTAAGGCACTTGAGACTTTTGATATCGCTATCCTCATGCTTAAGAATGGTACTGCCAAAGCAGTTGTCGCTGACAAAGTGGTTGCCAAGGAATATGTGCATAAAGATGGCTTGGTCATCGTGGGGGAGCCTTTGACCGTTGAAGACAACGCGATCGTCGTCAAAAAAGGAAACACGGCGGTTCTAGAGGCAGTTAATGAGGCGTTAGCAAAAGTAAAAGCTAGCGAAAAGTATGAAGAGCTTTTGGAAAAATGGGCTATCAAATAGGGCAGACTAGATTTAGTAGCCGAGAAAAGGGGCGTTGCAGGTGGATTTAGCTCTTGTCTGGCAACACAGGGGTTTCCTGTTGTCTGGCACAGTTACTACTATATATATAACTTTGGGCGCCATCAGTTTAGGCGCCCTTCTCGGCTTGATTGTCGGAATGGCACGATTGTCACAAAATCGGTTGGCTGCAACCTTATCTCTAATTTACGTAACCATCATCCGTGGCACGCCGATGCTGTTGCAGATACTTTTCTTCTTCTTTGGTATTCCACAAATGTACATGCTGCTTACTGGACAAAGTCTAAGCCCCAGCCCTGTTCTGACGGGAATTATCGCACTCGGAATTAACAGTGGAGCTTACATGGGCGAAATTGTGCGGGGCGGCATTCAGTCTATCGAAAAGGGACAGATGGAGGCCGCTAGATCTCTCGGCTTAAATCATGGACAGGCAATGCGCTTCGTTATTCTGCCGCAAGCTATAAAGCGCATCATACCTTCATTGGCGAACGAGTTCATTGTGCTACTGAAAGACTCTAGCCTTGTTTCATCT
>DIPA01000048.1:22150-22275 GCA_002427055.1 Firmicutes bacterium UBA5500
TTGTTTCATCTATCGGCGCTGGCGAACTGATGTATAACTCACGCGTCATGGGCGCTAAATACTATGCTTTCCCAGCTTTTCTTATGGGAGCAGCCATAGTTTATTTATCGCTCACTATGGTTTTC
>DIPA01000048.1:22463-22783 GCA_002427055.1 Firmicutes bacterium UBA5500
CCCAGCTAGTCACTCGCTTAGAAAGGAGGCTGGCCGTTAGTGATTAAAGTTAAAGGTCTAATGAAATCCTTTGGCCAGCTAGAGGTGCTAAAGGGTATCGATACCTCAGTTGCTAAGGGAGAGGTGGTGTGCGTGATTGGCCCCTCAGGGTCAGGCAAGAGCACCTTCTTGCGTTGTTTGAATCTTCTAGAGGTGCCAACGGCAGGGCATATTTGGATAGAGGGTATAGACATTGCCGATCGCGCTACCGACATTAACCAAATACGTCAAGAAGTAGGGATGGTATTCCAACGCTTTAACCTTTTTCCGCATATGACTGT
>DIPA01000048.1:22843-23157 GCA_002427055.1 Firmicutes bacterium UBA5500
AACCTTTTTCCGCATATGACTGTACTAGACAACATCATGCTAGCACCACGGCAAGTGCGTAAAGATGGGGAACAACAAGCTATTACACGAGCCAGAGCTTTGCTGGCTAAGGTTGGCTTAGCCGAAAAAGCAGATGCTTTCCCCAACCAACTGTCCGGAGGTCAACAACAACGTGTGGCCATCGCCAGGGCCCTAGCTATGCAACCACGCATCATGCTGTTCGATGAGCCAACGTCGGCCCTTGACCCGGAGATGATCAAAGAAGTACTTGATGTAATGCAAAACCTGGCGGAAGAAGGCATGACCATGGTCGT
>DIPA01000048.1:23256-26750 GCA_002427055.1 Firmicutes bacterium UBA5500
CACATGAGATGGGCTTTGCCCGCCAAGTAGCTGATCGCGTCTTATTCATGGACGCAGGTCAGATCATTGAGGATGGACCACCTGCACAGTTCTTCTCCGCTGCCCAGAATCCCCGTACAGCTGCCTTCCTGAGTAAGATCTTGTAGGGGCGATTTGTAATCGCCCAGTAAAAAGATGGTTCCTACTTGCTTGCAGGAACCATCTTTTTCAATGCCATTGATTATCTTACCAACTATGACGCAACACCCGGCCGGCTTGCACGCCTAAGTGCTCGCCCTCATAAACAGTCACGCGACCGTTGACCAATACTGCCTTAACGCCTACAGCATATTGGGCGGGGTCGGTATATGTGCCTTTGTCGGCCACCTGATCAGGATCAAAGACCACAATATCGCCCTTAAGGCCGGGCCAGAGCAAGCCACGATCAGTTAAGCCAAGCCTGCCGGCTGGAGCAGATGTCATCTTGCGAATGGCTTCGGCCAAAGTAAGTACTCGTTTCTCTCGCACATAGTGCCCTAGTATGCGGGCGAAAGTACCAAAACCGCGTGGATGAGGTTTGCCACGTTCCAGAGCCGTCTTGATGGATACAGCACTTGAGTCGGAACCTACCATCATGTAGGGGCTTTGCATGATACGCTCCAAATCTTCATCGCCGATACTGAAGTAAATGATGTCGATGCGCCGATCCGCAGCCTCTAGCAACTTGAAGCAAGCATCAAAGCCATCCATGCCCCATGACTTAGCAATCTCAGCAATCGACTTACCATCAACACTATGGTCATAGTAGCAGCCGGTGATGACAATACGCTCCCAGCCTACCCCTTTATAAATGCTGGTCCAACCGTCAACACCGTCTAAGATATCGTGCTTAATACGCTCACGAGTAGCAGTATCGCGCAGGCGCTCACGTAAAGCTTCATTACCACCAACATGAGCCCACGGCGGCACCACTGTGCTGAGACCACAAGCTGCCGCGTTGAAAGAGTACTGATCAAAAGTAACATCGATACCTGCTTGTCGTGCCTGCTCGATCATCTCAAGCAACTGCACCGACGTGCCCCACATATGTTCTCCCATAGCCTTCAGGTGAGAGATCTGCACAGGGGCACCGGCCTGGCGACCAATTTCAATGGCTTCAGCTGCTGCCTCAAGCACAGTATCGTTTTCACCTCGAATATGCGTATAGTAGGCTCCACCATAGTCAGCAGCTACTTTTGCTAGTTCTACTATTTCAGCCGTATCGGCATAAACACTAGGTGCATAGATAAGCCCGGTACTGACTCCGAAACAGCCTGCCTCCATGGCTTCACGCACCAAGGCACGCATGGCTTCTAGCTGTTTTGCATCTGCTTGGCCTTCAGCATAGCCCATAACGACCTCCCGCACGGTACCTTGTCCCACTAGGGCTGCTACATTAATGCTTAATCCACGTTGCTCAAGCAGTGCCAAGTACTCACGCATGGTACGCCAATCGACGCCAACTTGGGCAAGTAGGCGAGATCTATCTCCCTTAGTCATAGCATCGCTTACAGGCGCAGCACTACCACCACAATTACCAATCACGTTAGTCGTAACGCCCTGCTGGATATGACTTTGCCCACCTCCATCGATCATGAGAGGAATGTCGGCATGAGAGTGAATGTCGATGAAACCAGGTGCTACCGCCAATCCGCTAGCATCGATGACCTGCTCGGCGCGAGCATTGCTTAAATCGCCAATGTAGGCAATAGTATCGCCCTGTAGGCCGATATCCGCTAAGCGCCATGGGTTGCCGGCACCATCAAAAACCTTGCCACCGCGAATGATAACAGAATACAACATCATCTTCACCTTTCTGCTTTAAAATCCATAAGCTAGCTAACTACTTCGCCCTGATTATGAATATTCCTGTCGTGACCGATTATTGCTATAATGAAATTAGTAAGGAAACGACAGGGGCTAAAGCAAACGCCTCTAGCAGGAGTGGGAATAAGTAATAGGGAAGGGGAAAAGCATGCGCGTAAAATCAGCTGTGGACTGGTGGATAGGTTTACTGATCTGGTTTGCCATTGGCATGATGCTCGTCTCCATGGCTATTGCGCAGGCGAACGAGCGGACTTTGGTCTACCTGCTTAGCCTACCCACGCTGGGCTTTATGCTTTGGCTCTATTTTGGTACCTTCTATGAATTACGTGACGAATATCTGTACTGCCGCAGCGGCCCATTCTTTGCACGTATTCCCTACGCCAGTATTAGGGCTGTAAAGCTCAGCCAAAACCCCCTGTCATCAATGGCGCTCTCAACCAAGCGTATTGAGGTCACCTATGACAGCAAGAGCATCTTTGGAGGTCTTATCTATATCTCACCATGCGATCGCGAGCAGTTTAGGCGCGAACTAGTCAACAGATGCCCCAATGTGACATAGAAGACGCGTAGACTCTCCTAGTATCTAGGGGAGTTTATTTGCCAACTAACTACAGAGAATCATGTTAGAACTTGACCTATACACTAATAGGGGATTGCTACCGCTATCAGCAAGGATCAAAAGGAGGGAACAATTGATGTTTCAGGTCACTGATCTTAGCTTTCGCTATCCGAAAGGCAAAGACGATACAATCAAGGGAATTTCCTTTCAGTTTTCCGAAGGCGAGGTTTTTGGTTTCTTGGGCCCATCAGGCGCCGGGAAGTCAACCACACAGAAGATTCTCATTCGCATTCTACAAGACTACACAGGGGAAATTTCATACCGAGGCAAAGACATAAGAAGCTACGGTAGAGAGTTGTTCGACGAGATAGGGGTGGGGTTCGAGGTTCCTGTACACTTCTCTAAGCTAACTGCCCTAGAAAATCTAGACTTCTATAGCCGACTTTACCAACGCAACACCGATGTAGAAGCCCTAATGAAACGGGTTGGCCTCTGGGGAGACCGCAACAAGAGAGTAGGCGAGTATTCAAAGGGCATGAAAGTTCGGCTGAACTTCGTGAGGGCGATGCTCAATGATCCGAAAATGCTCTTCCTAGATGAACCAACTAACGGGCTTGACCCGGAGAATGCACGCATAATCAAAGATATTATTCGCGTGTTCCAACAAGCAGGGGGGACCGTTTTCCTGACAACCCACCTCATGCATGACGCCGATGAGTTATGCGACAGAGTCGCTTTCATCGCTGATGGTCAGATTCGGGAAATCGACTCGCCCCAAAGCCTGAAGCTACGCTATGGACGCCATAGCGTGGAAGTGGAATACCGCGAAGACAACGGCATTGTACAAAAGGTCAGCTTCGATATGGCTGGGTTAGGGGAAAATGATGACTTTCTTACCATCCTGCGTAGCAAAGAGCTAGTGACAATTCATAGCGGAGAAACCAGCCTCGATGACATCTTTATCAAGGTAGCAGGGGTGAGGCTGCATGGCTAAACTCATTTGGCTGTATAAAGGTGAAGTGATGCGCATGCGCCGCTATGGCATTCTACTAGCCAGCCTGGTGGTCACCATAATCTGGATCATCACACT
>DIPA01000048.1:26850-31192 GCA_002427055.1 Firmicutes bacterium UBA5500
ACTGCAGTTTAGCGGCGTAGAGGAGGGCATTAATTTCCTCTTTCCGCTACTTATAGCCGCTGATGCTAGTCTCATGTCGCTACTATTAACTGGTGTAACTATGACCTTCGAGAGTCAAGAGAGCACACTTAGGTCCATCCAGGTTACTCCCGTTTCTAGCAGCGAGTACCTATTAGCGAAAACGCTTGGCACGGTTACGTCTAGTCTTGTCACCCTGGTTTTACTGTTAATCTATGGCCTCTTGTTTAAGAGCCTGGACATCAATGTCCTAGGCATATCAGCTGCCGTAGTGCTCGTTTCTTTTGTATTCGGCCAATTGGGTATCCTCATGACCTACTCTGCAAAAGACTTCACCGACTTACTGATGGCAATGTTCAAGTTCATGCTGGTGTTTATCATACCCACAGTGATCGAACTTACTGGGCTCCTAGAAGCCAAATGGCTAACTGCTTGGCAATATATTAACCCGATACAACACACCCTGGTATTACTACAAGCAGCGTCAATTACAGTGGACCGCAGTAAGCTCTGGTCAGCGATTTGCTATCTGGTGATCCTGGGAGGCCTCTTGTACGCAGTGATTCGCAAGCAATTCCCCGTGTATGCCGCGAAGGGAGGGGCATAGAATGTTTCAGCTACGCTATGTCAGTTATGAGCTGAAAAAGTGGTCTCGTGACTCGCTGCTCGCTTTCTTTATCATTTACCCGCTAATTTTCGCAGCTGCAGCCCGCTGGCTAGTTCCCTTGATAGAGGCGCGCAGCAACATCACACTGGCTTATTACTACTACTTAATAATAGGAGCGCTAGCCCTGTTTACACCGCTAATTTTTGGGGCTGTAGCAGCTTTCTCTATCCTAGAGGATCGCGATGATAACATTCTGCTAGCCATAAAAGTGGCGCCCTTAAGCGTCGATTTCTTCATCGGAATCAAGTTGCTGATTGTGTTCCTACTCAGCTTCTTCAGTTCCGTGTTTATCATCTGGTTCTCCCGTTTAGCAGAGGTATCGGCTGGCACGCTAATAGGTGTTTCTTTTGTAGCAGCAGGTGCCGCACCACTTACTGCACTCCTAATTAACGCTGTTGCCAGCAACAAGATCGAAGGCTTTGCAGCCATCAAGGGGACAGGAGTACTCCTGATATTGCCCGTTGTCAGCCTACTGTTCTTCGATAAAAAGGAATTCCTCTTTGCTTTCGTGCCAGGCTTTTGGCCAGCCAAGGCTTTAGCAGTGGCCATGCTACCAGGCCGTACTTTCCAGCTCAGCTATATTGCCTATCTACTAATTGGTTTGGCCTACGTAGTCATACTGAATACTGTTGCCTATCGCTTGTTCCAGGCGAAGGTTAACTAAATCAACTACTTGGCTTCTCCCTAGGCGAATGGTATATTCTGAGTATGGCAAACTGGCCGATGAGGCCGCTAGGAATGGGAGTCTCTGATGAAAAGCGAACCAATTAGCACCTTATATGAACGCAACCCAGTGACCGGTAACTTCATCATAGAAATTGCGCTAGATAAGTATGGCGATGTTTTCAACGAGTGGGATCATGCCACTTATCGCAAGCGGGATATGGACCCCGAGCTAGCTTTCTTCCTAGAGGAAAGCTCTGCCGAAATCCCTATACGCTATGGCTTGGACCTGGTGTTCTACTTACCAAAACAAGAAATGGACAAAGAAAAGGAAAGCCTCATTTCCACCGTGGTCAAGAACTACTACAAATTTTACGCAGGGGTGGAACGTAGAACTCTAGCTAAAGCCTACCAACGCATGCTTAATCATATCTTAGCAGCAGTCGCACTCTTATCATCTACCTACCTGCTCAACATCTGGCAACATAACTTTGCCCTGGCTATTGTTGCGGAAGGACTAACGGTTGGTAGCTGGTTTTTCATGTGGGAAGCCATTTCCTTCTTCATCTTTGAACGTAGCGATAACTTAGCCCGAATTCGAACTTACGAACGCCTATCGGCTGCTATCATCAAGTTTCGTTATGATTTATAGCACCCATTAATCGCATGTTATGCCTATGAATTAAAGCCCAAGCTCTCGATTGAGCTTGGGCTTTAATTTGCCTTTAGTTGTGTTCTTAATGGACATTTGGCGCTCGAACTTCCAGACCCAGCTCTGACAGCTTAGCTGCTGCCACCCCTTGTCCTGGGCGCAATTGACGACCAAAGCTACCGTCATAAACCTTGCTAGTGCCGCATGAAGGGCTACGATCCTGCAGTATGGCGACTTCTGCCCCGCAGAGCCGTGCTAACTTGGCAACAGTCTCGGCACCGCGGACGAACTGTACGGTGACATCATCGCCGACGACATTAATTACTCGCGCCTTGCCAGCCAGAACATCATGGCCATCGCCTCCGACTATCTCAGCAGCTGAGCGTGGGGTAGGGAGGCCGCCCAATTGTTCGGGACAGACAGGAATGGCCAAGCCGGCAGCCACTAGAGCCATAATTTCGGGGTTAGGCTTACCTTGACCGTCATAACGACAGGGGAAGCCTGTCAAACAGGCGCTGACAAAAATCGGAGGACGCTTAGTCATCACTTACTCCTCCTGCAACCCCTGCCTGCGGCTGCTCCTTAATCAGGTTAGCCACTAGTAACAAGACAATAGCAAGCGTGGTCCATACTACCCACTTGTATCTATCTATCGATTTGCGCCCCCGACCAACCCCTTCCTGTAGCAAGACTGAACAAATATGATTATACCATGCCGGGTTAGCGGCAGCTGTAGGCTTTGTTCTGACAAAAATCATCCCGATTATTGACAAACGATAATTCCTGGACTAAAATAAGAGCAACGATTATTGCTAAACGATAATTTGGGAGGTAGCCCATGAAACGTAAAGTCATGCATGTATTGCTCGGATGGGAAGCGGCACTCTGTCTATTAGTTATTTTCGCCCGCGCAACATTGCTTCGCGGCTCTGCCATTGGGGAGATGATACCCCGGACCTTCTCCACGCTCATGGCGTTCCCTTTTCAGCAGCTGGGGCTGGGCCTAAGAAAACTATCGCTATCGGGACAGAACGGTAACCTGCTTGCTATAGTCATCTACGCAGCCTTCTGTCTTACGCCGTTAGTAGCTTTGGTTTTAGCACGGAGAAAGCGCAGGCTCTACCCCGAGGATGCCCTATTGGCTATACTGAGCGTCATACTCTTTATCGTGCTTTACTTCGCGATCAACCCCGGCTTATTGCCCCATGGTGTAGCCGCTATGGATTCCGGCACAGCCCTCCTAGGCAGCGTTGCCTACTCTGTTTTAACCGGATATATCGTCCTAAGGGCTCTGCGCTCCTTTTTTGCAGCCAGATCCAGCCACAGACTGCAGGAATATCTGGCCATATTGCTCTACATCCTGAACGCGCTCTTTGTGTTTATGGTATTCGGGGCCTATTTCAGCAATCTTCTAGATTCGTGGGAGGCACTAGGTGCCGCCAATACTGACGGCCTTGGGCTTGGCACAAGCTATCTCTTCCTTGTTCTGCAGTACTTGGTGAACGCTTTACCTTATGCGATGAACATCCTGGTGGTCTTTGCCGTATTGGACCTGCTGCAAGAACAGGCTGCCGATAGCTATTCCGCGGGGGCTGTTATGGCTGCCGAAAAGCTTTCACGATTCTGTGGACTGGCGCTCGTAGCAGGCGTGGTCTCTAACCTCGCGTTCAATCTGCTGCAACTCCTATTCCTTAAGAACCTCCGGGTAGTAAACAGCGTGGTTCAGGTGCCGCTCTTTTCGATCATCTTTGTTCTAGCAACGCTCTTGCTGGCACAGTACATCAAGGATAGCAAACGGATTAAAGAAGACAACAGCATGTTCATCTAAGGTGGTGGTCTCTACATGGCGATAAAGGTATACCTGGAGGATGTGCTAAAGGAACGGGGAATGACATCGAAAGAATTGAGCGCTTTGGTCGGCATCACCGAGGCTAACCTATCCATTTTGCGCAGTGGTAAGGCAAAAGGGGTGCGTTTCAACACCATCAACAGGATTTGCTACTTCCTCGGTTGTGATGTGGGGGATATCTTAAAATTCGATGGAAATTTGGAGGCTGACGATGAAGAGTAGAAAACTAGGCGCCCTATGCCTTGTAACCGTTGCGATATTCACCATCTTCGCCCTAACCGGGTGTCAGCTTGCCCGTGAGGATGGCGAGGAAAGCCAAGACAGACTGATTGGCGTCTTTCTTACCACAAGTCATCTTGACCTGGGTGGCGAAAATATGCGGCTGCAGGAGATTGTTTCGGGAGCGAAAAAAACCAATAGCCCAATAGACTCGTGGATACCCACAAATCGGCCACAGGGCCGCTTATACGCTACCCTGGTAGACCGCACCCTG
>DIPA01000048.1:31274-35219 GCA_002427055.1 Firmicutes bacterium UBA5500
CTGGTAGACCGCACCCTGACGAACGAAGAAACGGGTGCAACAACTACTGCCAAGGAATATATTTTTCAGGATATAGAGGGAATTTCTTTCTTCACTGCCACGGTTCCGGCAACAGAGGACCATGAAAGCTACACCGGTACAGGCTCAGACGCAGCCATCAGCGACGTCCATACAGGTCTCCATTACAAAGACAACGAAGAAACGATTGAAATGGAAGGGATTGTACACTTATCTACACGTCACTCGGGCGTTGTTTGGTATATTAACCCGGTGTACCAAGGCACCGACGGAAGCGTCTATGTGACAGCCGGCAACGGTTTGATGCATAGCAGTGATTCGGACGCTGAAGGGGTGCAGTGGTCCACAACTCTAAAAGAAACCGTAACAATCACTGAAAATGGTAAGGCGAAGTCAGCCTCGACTTCCGTCAAGCTGTCTCTGTCCACCATGCATCCGCCCGAGCAAATTGCCGTTATTCAAATGGGAGAGGGCTACAATTGGCTAGAATCAGCAGAATATGCGCCGACCGAAGTGCCAAGCACCCTTGTGCCTCGGAAAGACACTCAATTCATCGTGGTTGAGACCAGATGGCATGATCCCGACGGACGCTTATCGGTTTCCCGCTCCCTGTATGGTAAAGACGATAACTCCATGCCAACCTTCTACTGTAGGGACGATGGCGTCTGCGTGAAGCAACATACCGAGCTCAAATGGAGCGAAGATCGCTAGCCAAACTGGTGTGGCACGAAGGGAATAGTCCCTTTCGTGCCATATGAGTCCTGGGCTAGACTAGATACCAAAAGTCCTGGTCAAACCCAGGTACTGCGCCTCCAGCTCAACCGCCCTGCGCAAAGCCGGTAACGCAGCATCATGACCCGGTTCAAGCCAGAGGTTGTCAACCCGTAAAACACCTTGTTCCTTATCGGCACGCATCTCAATACGCCCCACAAACCACTCACCGTAAAGAACGGGCACTACGTAATAGCCATACTGGCGCTTAGATGCCGGCGTATAGACTTCCCAACGATAGTTGAATCCCCAAAAGTCTTCTAGCCTATCGCGATCCCAAAGCAGATTGTCTAGAGGACCTAGAATTACAGCTACTTCACTCTGAGATAGGGGAGTAGCTTGTAATAACTCGGGCAAGTCTGCTGCTAGGCAGTAGTATGTTCTCTTCACTCCCTCAATACTGACTCGGGCCACTTCATCCTGTTCGACTAGATTCGCGAGCAACTGCTTTCTCTCAGCCTTAGGTGCATTATGCCAGCCAAAACGGAAGAGACCCAATTGGCTCAAGCCATAGGCACGTAAGAACTTGAGCATGGCAAAGCGTTGCCAGGCAGCTTGATCGATTACCTGCTCAAATAGGGCTGGTGGAACAAGCCTCTCGGGCAGATCATAACTGCGCTGATTGCCGGTGCGACTACTGATTAGCAGTTTTCCGGTAAGGTGCAAATAGTCTAAGGCCTGCTTTTCTATCTTCGTACGAGCCGCAAGCTCGTTATCCCACCAACCTGAGATTTTCTTTCCTGAGTCGAATTCTTGCGACGAAGTCGCGCCTTGCTGAGCAATGTGTTGCATTACCTGCTGCATAGCCTCTTGCATATCAGTATTCACCCTAGGTGCCAAGACCACCTGTTGCTGCTGCATAGCACATTTGAAGTAAGGATAATCTTCCATAGGCAAGACGCAAAGAGCATTACAATAATACTCAAAGGCTCTGTTGTCTTGATAGAGTAGTTGGTCGAGCCACTCGGGCCGATAGCCATGAACCCGGTTATACAGTGCCTGGTGGTGATTTCTCTCAAAGGGGCACAAGGGGTCAATCTGCACAGCCTCCATTTGCTGCAAGGCATGCGCGACGCCTTCCCGCCCAGCAAAGGGGCTACCATAGGCTACAAAGTTTTGACGCCGAATCAGAAAGCGTTGCGCTTGCTCAGTGGATATGGCAACATTCATCAACAACTCCAACCTTTCGCTCATTTCACAATCCCATACCATTGTATAGAACATACATTCGCTGAGTCAAGCGTATGATTGGCATTAGCAGCATCTTAAAATACACCTACTAAGCTGTCGAAAAACTTCTAACTTGACAACCAAACCCATTGTGAGAGAATTAACTTGCGGCTACGTGTATTAGCAGCCTAGGAGGTGCAATGAGTGAGTATCAAGATCATTACAGACAGTGCTTGCGACCTACCGGATGAAATAATCAGCGAAAATGATATCGCAATGGTTCCTTTTCATGTATTGCTCGAAGGCGTTGATTATCTTGACCGAGAGACTATGCAACCCGAAGAGCTTTACCGAAAGATGCGGCAGGGAGTGATGCCCAAAACGGCACAAATCACCCCATTACAGTTCGTAGAGGTTTTCACCAGATATGCTAAAGAGGGTAAACAATGCCTATATATAGCCTTTTCCTCTAAGATGTCCGGAACCTGTAACATTGCTCGGCTCGCCGCCCAGCACGTCAAGAGCGAGCACCCAGACTATGTAATTGAGATAATCGATAGCGAGTGCGGCGCGCTAGCTCAAGGATTGGCCGTGTGGGAAGCCGCTAAAATGGCTCAGGCTGGGAAACCCTTGCAGGAGATTGTGGCTGCAATCACGTTACAGTGTCGCCATACAGAGCACATTTTTTCAGTGGATGACTTAGAATACCTATTTCGCGGCGGCAGAGTAGACCGCATAAGCTCGTTTGTCGGCACCTTACTTAACGTCAAGCCCATACTTAATGTCAAGGAAGGTTGTATGATTCCTATCGAGAAAGTACGGGGTAAAGCAAAGGCCATGAATCGTATCGTGGAGCTTATGGCAGAACGTGGTAGCAACCTGCAAGAACAAATAATAGCAATCAATCATGCCGACGATCTACAATCGGCCCTTAAGCTCAAGGCGATGATAGAGGAGCGTTTTTCTTCCAGCAATTTCGTTATTAACACTGTCGGTTGCGTCTTAGGTTCCCATATTGGCATCGGTGGGGTAGCTGCTTTTTTCCTGAACAAAGACTATTATCGGCTAAACGAGGCAGACTGTAGTTCCTAGTTAGTAACGCTCGGAGGTGAGGCTTTGATCAAGCAAGCGTACGAAGCAATTGAGCGGTATATGGTATCTGGCATTGCGGGCAGCGCCCATGATAAGGAACACATTTACCGGGTGCTCTATGTTGCCCTAGACATAGCTCAGTACGAAGAAAATATCGATTATGACGTTCTTGTTGCTGCGTGCCTACTGCACGATATCGGTAGGGAAGAGCAGTTCCAGGACCCTGAACTCTGCCATGCACAAGTTGGCAGTGAAAAGGCGCACCAGTTTCTCACTGGCCTGAGTTGGGACATCAATAAAGCCCAGCATGTTAGCGGGTGTATCTTGACCCATAGGTTTCGCACAGATTATCCTCCTGCCAGCATAGAGGCCAAAATACTTTTTGATGCCGATAAGATTGATGCAACAGGAGCCCTTGGCATCGCCCGAACCATTCTTTACAATGGGCAGTTTTCCGAACCTCTCTATTCACTGTTACCCGATGGTACAGCCTCCGATGGCAGTAACGATGCTAGCCCCTCATTCTTGCAGGAATACAAGTATAAGCTGGAAAAACTCTACGACCAGTTTTATACGGCCCGTGGCAGAGAGATCGCAGTCGAAAGGCAACAAGCAGCTGTTTCCTTCTATGAAAGCCTGCTTTCGGAAATCAGGGCGTCATATGAAAATGGGACTATCCTAGATGAGATAATACGTGCGGAGTAAGCGCTTTTACCCGACATCAGGTTAATACGGCATGTAAATCGGGGTAGCTCAGCAGCTACCCCGTGTTCCGATAATGCGAGGGCCTATGCCCTGGCCCTAGCCCCCATCTTCGTCATCGTCCTCGTACTCTTCTTCGTCATCATCATCTTCTTCATCATCTTCTTCATCGTCGTCGTCATCGTCATCGTC
>DIPA01000048.1:35352-35564 GCA_002427055.1 Firmicutes bacterium UBA5500
CGTCATCGTCATCGTCATCGCCAAACGTAATCTTCACGTTTGGTGGAAAGGGGGCACCGTTGAGACGTATTCCACGGGGCTTCTCGTCGTCCTTAATGATGCTAACGAGCAACCCCGCAGCCACACCGACTTCGTCAATACTAGCGTTTCGCGGTAGCTCAGCAAAGATGCCTAGCTCCCGGACTTGTGCCAGATCAGCATCCGGTAGTGAT
>DIPA01000048.1:35654-37626 GCA_002427055.1 Firmicutes bacterium UBA5500
AGCATCCGGTAGTGATTGCAGCGCCTCAAGGCACTTGTTGTAGGTATTAATCAAAACCTGCTTACCATCTTCCAGACTTCCCGTCAACGATGCATTCCCAGCAATACGTTTCACCTCCGTGAGCAAACGTGCGATCAACTTTCTACTGTTATGAGCCATTATTTCTACCTCCTTACAAGATCATGTTTTGTATCTCCACTAGCTTCGCCAGGCTGGCCTTGAGTAACTTACGTCCCTGGTACAGCCTCCATTTTACTGTGCTTAAAGGGAGATTCGTGAGTTCAACCATCTCATGATATGAAAACCCCTGCAGATAGAACAAACGTAGGAGCAGACCGTAATCACCAGCCATGCCGTCAAGTAGTTCTGAGAGCAACAACCGCAAGTCCTTGCGCAGTACTAGCTGGTCAGGCGAAAGTGAGTCAGCGGCCACACATTCACAAATACCTTGCCAGCCATCAGTTGATAAATAGACTTCGCGTGCCTGGCGTCGTGCACGCGCCTTCCGGAAATTGAGGCATTGATAAAAGACGAGAGTCCGTAGCCAAGGCACAAACTTGGCACCATCTTCCAGTTGCCATAGTTTTCTATGTACGGCTAGCCAAATCTCTTGCGTAACATCAGGTGCGTCGCGCGCTCCAACATAATAGTTCGCAAGCGCTAGCACGAATGGGCTAAAGACCTTAACAAGAGTCTCAAAACCATCACTACTACCTGCCTGAGCCTGAGCTACGGCCTCTAAACGGTCCAACATCATCACCTCCTAGGAGAACAGCAAAGGCGCCTTCATCTATATAGACAACACTTGAGGCACATTGGTTAGTTTCTTACATTTGAGCTTTACCCAGCCAGGTTGATTACAGTGGATCGACAACGGGCGGGGAGGGGTCTCATAATACAAAGTCAAGTTTGTTTTGAGACAGAGAGTGGCGCAGAATTAATACGAAGCGAGCTGCTGAATGATTGATAACTTGGTTAGCAAAAAAAGCTGAGAGAAAGACCAGTCAGTTGATACCCAGCAGCACACATTAAATCAAGAAAAGCAAATTTGCCGGCAACAAGAATCATCTAGACAATAAGAAGACGTTCCCATGATAGTTTATCGGCCTAATAGCGCAGGCACCAAAAAACCGATTATCACACTCCCTGTCTCACTATCTCTAGTAAAGCTGCCTTTTGAGACCATATTATTTGGGTCCGATAATATATCTTATGTTAACTAACGTTTTATGCAAGGGCTTTTCGTACGAAACACAGTCCAAGGTACTGGAAAATACTCTTAACGCAGTCCAGGCTTTAAGGCACTGTTGTTGAGCGTCACTAACTTCATCAGTTACATGTTGAGCCCACCGAATGGTAGCCCTAAGCAAGGCTCTCACACCTACCAGACCTAGCTGCGCTTTTGCGCTCCTACAGCCGTCTCGTCAACATCCTCCCAGAATTCTCATCCGCAGCCGCCTAAGTGCAAACCACACTGCATTTGCCCATATAACACCCTTAGGGCCCTTTTCAAAACGCCTCCTAGAGCCTTCTGTGTCACCCAATTTTTTGCAAAAGCTTTATCAGGCACCGCCAAGATTTGATCAAGCCTGCACAAGTGTACTTATCAGATAAATCTCAAGGCGAACCTAAAAAATGCGCGTCAAAATCAAGGCGCTTGCGCCGGCAAACTAATCAAGCACTTACAAGCTAAACTCAGTAGAAATGATTGATACATAATTGGCAATAGCCAATTTTCTAGAGCCAAAAAAAGAGGTTGAAGTTAAACCAGACTCAAGATCATGACCTCTGCAAATCTACAAGGATCTGCCGTCGTTACACAGAATAGAGGACCTGGTATTTTCCTGTCTCAAAAGCGATATAACTACATATTTTGAGATACCCCCCTCCCCCACCAGGGTGCTAGTGTATTATCGCAGAGCGATGTCAGTAGCCCTACTTTCCTAGAGTACAAAAAGAGGAGGTAATACCC
>DIPA01000033.1:0-6190 GCA_002427055.1 Firmicutes bacterium UBA5500
GAGTTAGCAAGTACTGAACGACCTCAAGGCATTCTCGTTGCAGCTCAGCTACCTATCGCTCTCGCCGACGATGTGAGCTTCTGGTCAGAGGGTGGGCTCTGGTTGCTTGTCGATGGTGTGCAAGATCCAGGCAATCTAGGTACTATTCTACGAACTGCTGAGGCGTTGGGTGTAGAGCGGGTAGTATGCCTAAAAGGAACTGTCGATCCCTATAACGAGAAAGTTATCCGCTCAGCAATGGGTGCCATTTTTCGCTTGCCTATTTTGCATGATCAAGGCAATGAGGTGGTGCTCAGTAATCTGCGGCAGCAAGCTGTGCAGATTGTAGCCAGCGCTCTTACAGACAGTGTGCCATATGACCAAGTTGCTTTTGCGGCACGACTCGCCCTTGTGGTTGGTAACGAAGGTGCCGGAGTAACATCATTCTGGACAGAAGCTGCCGATCTAGTTGTGCAAATTCCGATAGTTGGTCAAGCCGAATCACTTAATGTTGCCGTTGCAACAGGGATATTATTAGCTCAAATAGTTCAAAAGAGACGTGTTAGTTAAATTGTAACCCTTGTGTAACCTTATTTACTCATGATATAATGGGCCTAAGTCTGACAACGAACCAGATCAACATTCCGAAAAGGGGTGCATCGTTTGAAGATGTTTTCTGCCACGTTTTTCTGGAAAGTGTTTGAGGAAACGGGTTCGATTTTGGCCTATCTAATGTACCGGAAGTTATCTCTTAGTCAAACTGCAGTCTAATATTGAAAACGCGATGAAGGAGAACAGTAATTGTAGGGAGACGCCTTTAGGGAGGGAATGCCTAGACTGGAAGCATTTTCGGTAGTTCTACAATGAACCTTCGCTCTGGAGCTACATTGCTGAATTTGTCAGTAAGCAGTGTCGGTTTCTAACCGTTAACTATCAAAGAGCTATTGATTGCTAATAGCTGAATAAGGGTGGTACCACGAAGCGCCATCGTCCCTTTGCGGACGACGGTGCCTTTTTTTATCTGAAAAGGAGTGGATTAAATGAGGGATCAACTGCAGGCTCTAGAACAAGAAGCCTTACGAGCAGTCAAAGGGGCGCTTGATTTAGAGGAACTTAACAACCTACGTATTCGCTATTTGGGAAAGAAAGGTGAAATGACTGCCATACTACGTGGCATGGCCAAATTAGCGCCTGCCGAGCGCCCGGTAGTAGGTCAGTTGGCCAACGAATTACGTGATCGTTTGGAACAGAGTTTGGCTAATAAGATTGCTAGCTTAGCTGAAAAAGCTAAACTTGCTCAACTAGCAGCGGAACATATAGATGTCACTTTGCCGGGGGTACCTTTCCCGGTAGGGCATCAGCACCTAATTACGGCTACCTTGGAAGAAATCCAGAACGTTTTTTTTGGCATGGGCTTCAGTGTGGCCGAGGGTCCTGAAGTAGAAACAGATTACTATAACTTTGAGGCATTAAATGTGCCGGCTGATCACCCTGCGCGGGATATGCAAGACTCTTTCTATTTCAGCCCAGAGTTGCTACTGAGGACTCATACTTCACCTATGCAAGTACGTAGTATGGAGAAACTGCGTCCTAACCCGGTACGCATTATTGCTCCTGGGCGTGTATATCGTCGTGATGATGATGCTACTCACTCACCTATGTTTCATCAAGTCGAGGGTCTGGTTATCGATACCGATATTACTTTGGCCGATCTTAAGGGCATTTTGCTGACTTTCGCGCAAGCTATGTTTGGTTCCGGGCGCGAGATTAGGTTGCGCCCGAGCTTCTTCCCTTTTACAGAGCCTAGCGCTGAGGTGGATATTTCTTGTTTTCTCTGTGAGGGGGCCGGTTGTCGTCTATGCAAGGGGAGTGGCTGGCTAGAGATACTCGGTTCTGGCATGGTACACCCCAGGGTGTTACAGCTTTCGGGCTATGATCCAGAGCAGGTTAGTGGTTTCGCCTTTGGTATGGGTGTAGAGCGTATCGCTATGCTCAAGTACGGCCTAGATGATTTGCGCCACTTGTTTACAAACGACATACGCTTTTTGCGTCAGTTTTAGGAGGTGACACTTTAGTATGCAGGTTTCTTATAAATGGTTGCAGCAGTACGTCGATATTCCGTGGGGACCAGAGGAATTGGCTGAACGGTTGACCATGGGGGGCATAGAAGTAGAGCAGGTTGTAAATCGGGCTGAAGGTCTAGCAGGGGTTGTTAGCGGGCGTATTGTTCGACTTGAGCCTCATCCGAACGCTAATAAGTTGCAAATTTGTCGCATGGACGTAGGGCGGCCTGAATTGGTAACTATAGTAACCGGAGCCGACAACGTGTTTGAGGGAGCTATTGTACCAGCTGCACTTGCAGGGGCCGAACTACCCACAGGGCAGAAGATTGACCTAGCCGACTTCCGTGGAGTTGCCTCTGCCGGAATGCTATGTTCTGCTGACGAGTTGGGTATTGACAAGAAAATGGTTCCACCTGAGATGCGAGACGGAATCTACATTTTGCCAGAATCAACTCCGCTGGGGCACGATATCCGCGAGGTAATGCAGCTTGATGACTATGTAGTTGAGTTGGATTTGACTCCTAATCGATCTGACTGCCTCAGTATGCTTGGCGTGGCTTATGAGGTTGCTGCACTAGCTAATCAGAAAGTACGTTGGCCTAGGCTAGCTCAGCTTGTAAGCAATACTACTCATCCTGAGGTTGTAGTTGATGTCGAAGCCCTCGACCTTTGTCCTGGTTATCTTGGTTTAGTAGTCAACAATGTGAGTGTTGGTCCTTCTCCTTTATGGCTGCAGAATGCATTGCAGGCGGCAGGTTTACGTCCCATTAACAACTTGGTTGATATTACTAACTATGTTCTTTTGGAGTTAGGCCAACCGTTGCATGCTTTTGACCTAGATAAGCTGGCCGCTAAGCAGATCAGTGTACGACGAGCTAGGCGGAACGAAGAGATTATTACTCTTGATGGCACATCGCGCCGCCTGGACGATGCTGACCTTGTAATTGCGGACGCAGATAGCGCTGTTGCCATAGCGGGTATCATGGGCAGCCAACTAGCCGAAGTAAGCGGGGATACCCAGCGTGTCTTCCTAGAATCAGCTTATTTTGATTATAAAAGTGTACGGCGCTCTTCGCGTCGGCTAGGTTTGCATACAGATGCATCAAGTCGTTTTGATAAAGGCGTTGATCCTGCGCGCGTCTTGATGGCGCTGCAGCGTGCAGCCCAATTGCTGCAGGAGTTGGGTTGCGGACAGCCTGAGACTGCTGCTGTTGGCTTGCCTCATGGCATGCCCGCAGAGCAACAGATTAGTTTTAGGCCGGAACAAGTAAAACGGCTGCTTGGTGTGACTATCTGCCCAGCTGAAATGCGGTCTTTGCTAGAGCGTCTGGGGTTAACCGTCGATGATGGGCAAACTCCTTGGCAAGTCGTTGCGCCGAGTCGCCGTCGCGATCTGCAGGAAGAGGTTGATCTGATTGAAGAGATCGCCAGGCTCTATGGCTATGCCAAGATCCCTGTGGGAACTATGTGCGGTCCGGTGATGCGGGGACGATTAACTGAGCGCCAGCAAGCAGAGCAGAATGTCCGGCATCAGTTGCTTGGTTTGGGCTTAACGGAAGTGTTGACATTAAGCTTCAACGATCCGCAGGAGGTAGCTAAAGTAGTTGGCCCAGAACATCCTTGGAATCAGGGCTTGCTGTTAAGGAACCCACTATCTTCAGACCGTAGCTTGATGCGTCCTACCTTACTATTTGGTTTGCTGAATGTTCTGGCCTATAATGCTGCTCGTCAGCAGCATGATTTGGCCATTTTCGAGGTTGCTAATGTGTTCAAACCTTGCCCAGGGGCCCTACATGAGCAACCTGACGAGCCGTTGCACTTAGGGGTAGCCTGTATGGGGCAAAAGCCTAACTCTTGGCAGCTAAGAGCAGCCGATTATGACTTCTTCTATCTCAAAGGCTTGCTGGAGGCTCTGCTATCGAAGCAAGGGTTAACCGCGCTAACCTGGCAACAGGCAAGTGAAACTTTCTTGCATCCTGGTCGCTCTGCCGCCATATACTGGAACGGAGACTGCTTAGGGTATCTGGGAGAATTGCATCCTGATGTGGCAGAGCAATATGGGCTTAGGCAGAGGGCCATTGTAGCTGAGCTGGCTCTGGCGCCAGTATTGGCGCAGGCAGGTCGTGTTCCTCTGTATCAGGGAATACCGCGGTATCCGGCTATGACAAGAGATCTGGCCGTAGTAGTTGATCAAAGCATTCCGGCTGCAGAGGTAACGAATATCATCCGCCAGGCTGCCGGAGAATTAATGGTGGATTTACAGCTGTTTGATGTTTACCAAGGTCAACAAGTGGCCGGTCAAAAAAAGAGCCTAGCCTATTCATTGGTGTTACAGAACATGGAGAGGACATTGCTTGATGAGGAAATTGCGTCCTTGCATCAAAGAATAGTTGGTGAACTCAAAAGTAGACTAGGTGCGGAGTTGCGGTAAGCAGGAATCACCCCATCACATGACGAACACGGACAGAGAGAACTCGGGCAGCGAGGGGTGTATGTATGACATTATCCGAGCGCAACAAAGTGAAAGTTCGCATCTGTAATGAGGACTATGTGTTTATCAGCCCGGCTGAATCAGAACATCTGCTGCATTTGGCCGACTTAGTTGAAGAAAGAATACAGGAGATTTTGGAGCGAGAGCCACGCCTTGGCGTGGCTCGGGCTGCGGTGATGACTGCCATGATATTGGCGGATGGTATGCTATCGCAGCAGGAGAAAGCTAGGCAACTGCAAGTTCAGCTAGAAGTTCTGCAGTTTGGGCAAGCCGAAACGGAGGCAGAACTAAGACGCGTCAAGGCTACTGCGGCCAAACGGGCTAAACGGAAAGGTAGGCGTTAGTATGGGCTCTGTAAGTGCTGAAACCATGGTATGGATAGACTGGGTCATGCTTGGTATTTTGGCAGTATCAGTCCTGAACGGTTTTGTCCGCGGGTTGGTTAAACAAGCACTTGGGTTTGCTGGTCTTTTCGTCAGCTTGTACTTGGCCGATCGTTGGGCACCGGCAGTTGCCCAGTGGCTGAATAATAGTTTTGATGTCAGTACGTATATTAGAGGGCTATTGCTGCCACTCTTAGGAGACTATCGTTTAGAACCGACAGTTTTGGCTGTGCTTAGCTATTTACTGGTTTGGTTTGGTGTGAGTGTTGCCTTTGGCATACTAGGCTTGTTCTTGGAATCAGTAACCAAGCTTCCCCTAATTTCTTCGGCTAACAAGTTGGGTGGGGCTGCGCTAGGGGCTCTTAAGGGCGGCGTCATCATTTTCATTATCGCTAGCTTATTATCATTTTTGCCCGCCAGCACTAAATTGGGAGAGGTAGGTCAGCGTTCCTACGTAGCAGCGCAGGTAAGATATATTAGTCCAGTGTTTTATCAGCACCTGCAGGACCTGATTAGCCGTGTTTGGAGTATCAGGCAAGTACCGCAGCCGTAGTATGTAGTATAAGCTTAAGCGAGAAGAGAGCTTGCCATTGCGAGCTCTCTTTTGTCCTGCATGTTGTTTTAGACATGAGTCTGAAGCATACTTTGCCTTAGCTAGGTGAAAAGGACATGATAGAATGTAAGGGAGCACTTAGCAAGCTTCGGAGGAGCGGTTGTTGATGAATGAGAGAACTTTACGGGTACTAGAATTCGCTAAGATAAAAGAGCTTTTGCTGGCGCAGGCTTCATCATCGCTTGGTCGGGAGAAGATAGAGGAACTAGAACCATTAGTTGATGCAGCAAGCATTCTGCAGGCGCTACAGGAAACAACAGAAGCGCGGGCTATCTATCGTACAGAAGACTTCCCTCTGAAAGGGTTAATCGACGTACGTGCTAGTCTACGGCGAGCAACGCTAGGAGCAATGCTACAGCCAACAGACTTGCTAGAGGTAGCGTCACTATGCGTTTGTAGCCGTCGTGCGCATGGTTTCTTTCGCGAGAAAACCGAGCAATATCCTTTGCTTAGTAGTTATGGGCAGCAGTTGGTACCCTGTCGAGAGCTAGAGTTGGCTATTGATGACGCCATTAGTGAATTTGGCGAAGTGAAGGATAGCGCTAGTAGTAATTTAAGAAAGATCCGCAACGACATCCGCACTTTGCAGGGCAGGCTTAAGCAGCGTTTAGAGGCGATGGTGCGTTCTCCAGCTATGCAGAAGTTCTTGCAGGAACCCATA
>DIPA01000033.1:6282-8094 GCA_002427055.1 Firmicutes bacterium UBA5500
AGGAACCCATAGTGACCTTACGTAATGATCGTTACGTATTGCCTGTTAGGTTGGAATACCGAAATCAGGTGCCTGGTATTATTCATGATCAGTCAGCTAGCGGCTCGACTCTCTTTATTGAGCCCATGTCAGCTGTAGAGATTAGTAACGATTTACGGCGCAAAACGGCAGAAGAAGAGCAAGAAGTAGAACGTATCTTAGGAGAACTGTCGCAAGAGGTACAGGCGGTTGGCGATATGCTACGCCAGAACCTGAGTCTACTTGCACAGCTTGATTTAGCGATGGCTAAAGGCAAGTTAAGCTACTTACAAAAAGCAGTCCAGCCCATGATTAATGAGGATGGTTATTTAAACCTTAAGAATGCAAGGCATCCCTTGCTATCAGCTGAAACTGTAGTGCCTAGTAGCGTCTACTTGGGCAAGGAGTTTAACGCCCTGCTGATTACAGGACCAAATACGGGTGGCAAGACTGTGACCCTGAAAACAGTGGGGTTGCTAGCTTTGATGGCGCAGGCTGGACTGCATATACCTGCTGATGAAGGTAGTGAATTGGCAGTTTTTCAGACCATTTTCGCAGATATCGGGGATGAACAGAGCATAGAGCAAAGCTTAAGCACTTTTTCTTCGCATATGATTAACATCATCGATATTACGGAGCGAGCGGACTATAGTTCTCTCGTTCTCCTGGATGAACTAGGTGCAGGTACTGATCCTACAGAAGGCGCAGCCTTGGCGATGTCTATTATTGATTATCTGTCTGGACTTGGTTGCCGCTTGCTTGCAACAACTCACTATAGCGAGCTTAAGGCGTACGCTTATCAAACAGAGGGTGTGCAGAATGCTAGTGTCGAGTTTGACGTAGAAACCTTGCGCCCTACCTATCGTTTGATGATTGGCTTACCAGGTAAAAGCAACGCTTTCGAAATTGCTAGGCGTCTGGGGTTGGCAGAGCATTTGATTGACCATGCTCGCAACTATCTAACCGGTGAACAATTACGTTTGGAAGACTTACTAAATCAGCTGGAGGCTAGTCGTGTAGAAACGCGGGCTGAGCAGACTGCAGCACATGTCTTACGGCGTGAGGCAGAGACAAAAGCTGAAGAATTGGGGCAGCGGCTAGAGCAGTTGAAGCAAGAAGAAGGCAAGATCCTGGAACGGGCAAAACAAGAGGCTAGGACAATAATACAGAGCTATCGACAAGAAATGGAGCAAACACTAGCTGAGTTAAAGGCAGCACTGGAGCAAGTGCAAACTGGCAAAGCCCACGAGGCAAGTCAGGTAGCTGAGGCAGCTCGACAGAAGCTGCGTTCGTTGCAGGCAGAAACTGCTCCTTCTATAGCTTCAACACGGCATCTACAGAAAGCAAGAATTGCTACAGATAGGGATTTCAAAGCGGGTGACGAAGTTCTTGTGAAGCATTTGGGCCAAAAAGGCCAGTTACTCGATGATCCGACCGAGGGGGGAGAGGTGCAAGTACAGTTGGGCGCATTACGCCTGGCGTGTCGTCTAGAGCAACTAGAGAAACTGATGGTCAGTAAACCGCAAGCAAACCAAGCAGGGTTTAACTTGGTGAATCTGGGCCGAAACAGTGTGCCATTGGAGCTAGATTTACGAGGACAAACAGTTGATGAAGCTCTATTGCGTATAGATAAGTATCTTGACGATGCGAGTATGGCAGGGTTGTCTTCCGTTTCTATTATTCACGGTAAGGGAACGGGAGTGTTGCGTAACGGTGTACGGGATTTTATCAGTACGCACCAACACGTCCTGTCGTATCGTCTAGGAGGGCCAGGCGAAGGTGGTACCGGTGTAA
>DIPA01000033.1:8167-11284 GCA_002427055.1 Firmicutes bacterium UBA5500
TTGAATTACGAAGATAGAAAAAACTGTTTACTAGCTCAGGCTAGTAAACAGTTTTTTTGTTGACATCTATCTATGCTTGCGGTTTGGCTTGGTTTTACCATTGCCCTCAGTGCTGTCTTCGCCGGGATTCTCAGGTTCTTCTGGATCAGGATTATCGCCGTTATTATTGGGTTCCTCAGGATCATTAGGTTCTTCCGGATCTTCAGGATCTATGGGATCCACAGGGTCAACCACTTGGAAGTGTTCAAGGCACATTTCTTGTGGCTCCGTACCCTTGATGAAGTATTCCAGCATAACATCTTCTGCCGGGCAATAGGGGCCAGATAGTAATCCTGTTCGTTTGTCAATTTCTACTTGAATCACATTCTCTGGCATTTGGGAGTAAAATCCGCCAGGAGCTGGAATTTGTTTGTAAATACTGCTCATGATCTTGCCAAACATGGTTGCTGAAATATTACTGCTAGATCTGCCGGGCAGACTGCCCCGGCTACCATCACTAGCGAGAACGCCTGTGGTGTTATCATCATGGCCGATGTAGATGCCTGCGGCATAATCAGGAGTATAACCAGCAAACCAGCCTTCTCGGTTATAATCGGTCGTTCCGGTCTTGCCAGCCGCCGGTCCGTAATAACCGCCACGCGAGCGTACGGTATTAGCGGTACCGTAATTGACAGGGCTCTCGAGCAGACTAGTCATGATGAAAGCTACTTCCTCGCTTAGTACGACTTGGCTTTGCCCACGGTGTTCATAGATGGTCTGCCCACGGTTGTCCTGAATGCTGCTGATTGCGAAAGTATCGTTCCGGATGCCCTTATTAGCGATAGCACCAAAGGCTTGCGCCATTTCAATGGGAACAACCCCGTGAGTGACTGCGCCGATGGTCAAGGAAGCTAAATTGCGATCGTTGTACGCACTAGACTTATCATCAACTAAGGTAGTGATGCCAAGTCGCTTGGCAAATTCAAGCATCTTGTTGATTCCATTTTCTTTGCCTATTTTCCAAGCTGGTACGTTTAGCGATTTCTGTATGGCATAGCGTAAGGTTACCGGCCCGGAATAGGTGCGACTATAGTTGACTGGGTAAGGTGGCTTATCTAGTCCATTTTCATAGATTGGTTCATCTACAATAATGCTGGCTGCTGTGAATTTGCCACTCTCTATGGCTGGGCCAAAGACCGTTAATGGCTTAATTGATGATCCAGGCTGCTGCTTAATCAACTGAACCGCACGGTTGTGTATATCGCTAGCAGGCTCTCGCCCACCAATCATGGCCCTTATGCCACCTGTTTTCACATCGAGGACGATCAGGCCACATTGGGGTTGTAGCACACCCTTTGCATTGCGCTCGTCCTTGTTCTTACCTAGACTGGGAATTAGATACTGATTTAGTGTATCTTTCATACCTTTTTCGGCAGATCGTTGCACTCTATTGTCGAGAGTGGTGTAAATAGACAAGCCGCCGGTATATACTTCTTGTTGAGCTTCTCGTTCAGAGTATCCTTTGTCCTTTAGGATCTGTATAACTTGATCGCGCACGTAGCTGACAAAATAGTTGGCCTCAATCTGATTTTCCGGAGACCGGTTGGCTAGCGCGATTGGTTGCTCAAGAGCAGCTTGTTTCTCGGCTTCGTTTATATAGCCAAAACGCACCATGTTATTTAGAGTAGCTGTTTGCTTGGCTACAGCCCTCTCCATGCTTGCGTACGGCGAGTAGTAGTTAGGTGCTGAAATGAGCCCGGCTAACATAGCCGACTCAGCTAGGTTAACATCGGACACATCCTTACCGAAGTAATAAAGTGCTGCCTCTTGCATTCCATAGGCCGAGCCGCCCATAAAAAGCCGATTCAAATAGAATTCGAGAATTTCATTTTTGGTAAAGTCTTTTTCTAAGCGTAAAGATACAAATACTTCTTGTATCTTACGGCTCATCTTGCGATCTTCCGTTAAGAACGCGAGTTTAGCAACTTGGTTGGTAATGGTGCTGCCGCCTTCTAACCTGGTACCGGTTAGGGTTCTAATTACTGCGCGGCCAATCCCGCGTAAGTCAAACCCATGATGATCATAAAACCGGTTATCCTCCATGGCTAAGACAGCTTTTTGCAGGTGCAACGGAATGCTGTCGATTGCCACCGGCGTTCTGTTTTGTTCCCCGTGTAGACTTGCTATTAGCTCGCCGTTAATGTCGTAGACCTTTGAGGTAGCATCAAAATCGAGTTTGCCTGTATCATAGGGTGGAATTGTCGCTACTGAATAGACGAAGAAACCTCCGCCAAAAATTACTATTGCCACCAGAAGGGTTGTGAGGCTAATTAACGCAAGCCTAGTAATCCTCTTGCCGATGGTTTTTCTCTTCTTCTTGTTAGCTGATTGGCTTTTGCGTTTTGATTCTGAAACCACAAGACCTCCTCCTTTAGATACTAATTATACCACAGCAGCTTTTTTACTCATACGGCTAAATTTGGCCGATATACATACCTCTATCTTAAAATCGCATAGATTTAACTGATAGGGGGTAAGGTTATGCAGCGACGTAGACGACCACGCTTACTGCTAAATTCAAGATGGCGATTTACTGCAAAACAGAAGTTTGCTATCTACTTGATACTAGTCGTATTTATTGCTCTGCAAACGTTATTACTATTAGATAGAAATTTACGTCCTACTTTAGAAGCTATTGCTGAAGCGAGAGCAAAAGTAATAGCAACGCAAGCAATTAACGATGCTATCAATACTAAAATAGCGCAGGAAATTAAATATGGGTTACTAATTACTGTACATACCGACTATAATGGCAAACCAGCGTGGGCTCAAGTAAATACTATGGAAGTCAATCGCATAGTTGCCGCTACCACTATGCGCGTACAAGAGACGTTGGGGACGATCAGAGGTGAAGTGTTGCGTATTCCGTTAGGACAGGCGTTTAACAGTCAGCTGCTTGCGAATATGGGGCCGCGCATTCCTTTCACAATTGTTCCGGTTGGTACTGTAAATGTAGAAGTTACGGATGCCTTTGAACAGGCAGGCATTAATCAGACGCGTCATAAGATCTACCTTGAGGTTTATACCGACGTGCAGATTGTAATTCCCTTTGTAACTAGGACGGTACAAGTACATAGG
>DIPA01000033.1:11445-11647 GCA_002427055.1 Firmicutes bacterium UBA5500
ACATAGTCAGGTTCCCATTGCAGATGTTACTTATTTAGGTGATGTGCCGCAGACTGTGATAGATTTGCCTTATCCGCTAGGATCTGGGTATAAGTGGCCGAATGAATAAGAGCGGTAATGGAAAGGGCAAAGCTAATAAGAGACTGTTGACAATAGGCATCATTTGCCACTTGCAAGAAGCATAGAAGGCGTGTATAGTAGT
>DIPA01000128.1:0-441 GCA_002427055.1 Firmicutes bacterium UBA5500
GGTACTAATAGGTCGAGGGCTTGACTTAGCGTATTCGCGTAGAGAATACGCCCAAGCGGTAGCATAATTTGCGCAGCAAATTTTGCGAAAGCGCTCCTAGCCTTAACGGTCTTAGAGGAAGGAGTAGCATAAACAGCAAATTTTGCGAAAGCGCCCCTATTCTTAACGGAATTAGGGGAAGGGCGTAAATTTCTCCATGAAGACTTTCTATCACTGTTCAGTTTTGAGGGTTCAAGGAAAGGGGACACATCTGAAGTTATGTCCCCAATCTTACCCGGACTGGTCGACACATGGGCTTGGCTGAGAGTGTTTATAACCGTGCTCTCACTATATTGAACTTATCCGCCTTTGGGGCGTCTAAGTTCAATACAGTTGCCGCACTATGTGTGCGACAAGTCGCACACCTTCTGGCGGCAAAGGCGGAGGGGCCACACCCGTTCC